>BQJA01000048.1 GCA_021604405.1 Nitrosomonas sp.
TTTTAAACCATGAACCAAGAATGGTTGAAGCGTTTTGTCGACAAGTGGGTTGCGACGGATACAAGCAAAGGCATTGGACATTTTTTACTCCGCTAATCTGCTGTTATTCAGCAATGTATTTAGAACAAATAGGGGTTTGATTTACTAATATCAAGCCACCTGCGCATCGACATGCTGCTCCATCGTGTAATGTAATGTTCACAAACAGCTGTTGAATCGCGGATATTTGACAGTATCGCACCAGACTGGCTTCTTTTGCGATTAGCCAGTTTTTTCATATACGCGCTAATTAAAGAATTTTTATAAAATCCTTCATGGCTCGCTTTGCTTGATTTATCAGACTATACGACTTTCACGCAAAGAATAAATTCCAGCAAAAGTACGTACTATGCGATAGAAAACTTGCTGAAAATATAAATTCTATGCAAAAAAGCTATACGCACCTTTGTTTGGAATTTGCCCTGCTTACGAAGACATGTTTTATTTTTTTGAAATCTTTTTAACAAACCCTTCGTCAATATTTATTTTGGTTGCATTCGCTAGATGCGTATAAAAAACCCCCATACCTGACATCGCAATAATTTCCATAATTTCTTCATCATCAAATCCCAGCTCTCTTAAGGCCTGGAAATCCTGTTCACTTGATGAGTGAGAATCTTTTGCGAGCCTGACAGCAAAATCTATAGCGGCTTTGTCTTTAGGGTCGGCCGTATCGGCTGTATGGTTTTTAATTAAATCATCAATTTGCTCGGGTGTAACACCTATGCTCAAGCAAAAAGCATGATGCGCCGCTTCACAATAATGACAACCTCTTAATGATGAAATGGCTACAAAAATCATTTCCTTGAGTCGGCGGCTTACACGCCCGCTTGTCAATATATGATTCATTACTGGCCAGATGCCATTTAATGATTCAGGTGAAACACCCCATACCCGGAAAAAATTTGGTGTGAAAGGCGCTTTAAGCGCTTTTTTCACCTTGATAAAGGTTTCTTCAATTTCAGGTGATACTGAAGCATCATCAACAATCTTACTAATTGTTTTCATTTTGATTTCCTTATTAATCCTTTATTAAAATGATGAAGTACATTTCATGATTTTATTGTACAAGCGGCCATATCAATGGCCGCTTGTTACACTTCGCTAATCTAATTTTTATTAGATACTACTTGCCAATTTTTGATCGCTTTCTACACCTTTATAATCAGTGAGCAAACCGAGCCCGATAACAACCAGACCCATTGCGACATAAAAATTCCTTGCGGCTTCTTCATCTGCAAAACCAAAAATAAAAGGTAGCGCAATCAGCGAAGGCCCGACCAGGTGTTCAATCCAACCGTGTATGGTAAACGGAATGAACTTGATTACCCCAAAGGGAAAATCAGAAGCCAATGTGACGATCAGATGAACGCCAGCGAGAGCATATGCAAGCATGGCTGGTAGTTCACTTAATCCAAGTAATGTCGGAGCAAGTAAGAAAATAACGACCGTCAGAAAATCAAAATAACCGTGGGTACGTGGCGAAACGACTTTCATGTGAATTCTCCTGTATTAATTTGATGGCAACCTCCATGGTTGACCATTGCCCAGAACTTTAATACAGCCCAAACACAATGTCTGTTAGCTACATAACACTTTTTCGCCTAGATAAATCTATTTGCTATTATTATTTCAATAATCAGTGAGTGCCGCATCATTAATGCATATTTGATCGCGCGTATAGTCAAGCATTTTACGACTCCTTAAATCATTTAAAATTGTACTTACCACCGAACGGCTGGCTCCGACTAAATCCGCTACTTCCTGCTGCGTTAAGTGAATTTCCAATGCATATCCATGCGTGCACTTTATACCAAATATTTCAGATAATTCCAGCAAGGTTGCAATAACCCGGCTCTCAACAGGTTGCGTTAGAACATTTCGGAGCCTGCGTTCGACCTTCTGCTTGCGTGTATAAATCTCTTCAAAAACATACCATGCCAACTCTGTTTGTTGAGACATTAGTGCCTTGAAATCGCTTTTTGTTAACCGGTAAAAACTTGCTTCTCCTAACGCCTGCACCGTCTCTTCCAATTCCGGGTCGACAGAATTATTCATGAAGCAACCAATGACGCTTCCTTTACCGAGAATAGCAATGGTCGTTTCAATACCCGCTTCGGTAATATGGGAGAGCTTAACAATGCCACGCTTTATCCAAAAGACATCCGAGCAACGATCACCTTGGTGACAAATAAATACTTTGTTCGAAACTTTGGTTTCTTTGATGGAGCGATAATCGTTCTGTAATTCTCTCAAGTCACAATTAAAAAACGCATTAATCAAACTGGATTTAAGGTCGTTCTTTATTAATGGCATTGATACCTCCATTTCATCTTAACAGTGCTTCGTTTTGGGACTGATCATGGGCGCTCCCGTGATTTACATAGGCGCCTGGCAATCCGAAATGCGTCCTTTTTCCTGAAATTGCTGACTCTGCTTGACCATGGTCAGCTATTTCAGTAGTCACAATTCGCCCGTCTGTTCTCCGTCCGACCGAAGACCCCCTTCCCTTAATGCTGCCTCAGATATTCCACGAATAGAGTCTAAATTTGCTGCAATTTTTCGTTCAATAGTGATTTTAGCAAGATCTTCGCCTCCAGAATTTCACCGTTTGGTGGTTCTACCACTTGGCTTTTGCTCCCGATCGCTGATAGAAATCAAACGAAGTTGCAATCCTGGTGTTTTTGTATCATGATATGTTTTCGCGTTTGTTTGATCAAGAATAGCGTAATGCGTCAATATTTACTTTGGCGGAATTCATCACGCATCATTGTTGTTTCTACAGGATGGCATGAAGTCGGTTGAATATTTTTCCATACAAAAAGTATTCTTTTTTGTACTTTTCAGCGTATCGGTCATTTTTTCGAGTAACGCCAGCGCGCAATTAATGCGAAGCTTCCCGACTGACAGCAAACTGGGAAAACTCAAGGCGTTTGCCTATCCAGAAGTTAAAATTGACAAGCAAGCATTACATCTCGGTGCCGGCAGTCAAATTCGGGATGAAAATAATCTTATCATTTTGCCGGCAACAATGAATAAGAAGGGGCCTGTCAGGTATCAAATGGATACGATGGGCAATGTCCACCGCATCTGGTTTTTAACACCCGACGAAGCTAAACAGGAACGCAGGAAAGAAAAAAATAAAAAATAGATTTATAGTTATTTTCTTGCAACGATAAGCTCCGCAATCTTCAATAAAATCCTGGCAGTTTTTTCTGCAATACTGCTGATCAAGCGCTATGATATTGCAATCGATGTGCTAATATTGCATTTTATTATTAATTCAAAAAACATTGTTGTGAGCAATAAGCTTTATATCAAAACATTTGGTTGTCAGATGAACGAGTATGACTCGGATAAAATGGCGGATGTGCTTCATAGTTCCAATGGTATGGAACAAACTGACAATCCTGATAATGCCGATTTGATTTTGTTCAATACATGCTCTGTCCGTGAAAAAGCGCAAGAAAAGGTTTTCCATGATCTGGGACGTGTTAGACATTTAAAAGAGTCCAATCCCAATCTATTAATTGGCGTCGGCGGATGCGTCGCCAGCCAGGAGGGCAAGGAAATTGTTAAACGGGCTCCATTTGTCGATTTGGTCTTTGGCCCGCAAACACTGCACCGTTTACCGCAATTGATCGCAGCGCGCAAAGCAACTGGCCAATCACAAGTAGATATTTCCTTTCCCGAAATAGAAAAATTTGATCATCTTCCAGCCGCACGCACCGAGGGTGTCACCGCTTTCGTTTCTATAATGGAAGGATGCAGCAAATATTGCAGTTTCTGCGTCGTTCCCTATACACGAGGCGAAGAAGTCTCACGGCCAATTGGTGACGTATTAACGGAAATCGCGATACTGGCGGATCAAGGAATCAAGGAAATCACCTTACTCGGACAGAATGTAAATGCTTATCTGGGCGAGATAGATGACGGTGATTTTGCAGATTTTGCATTGTTACTTGAATATATCCATGATCTGCCCGGTATTGAACGTATCCGCTATACGACTTCCCACCCCAAGGAATTCACCACCAGGCTGATTGACGCGTATACGAAGTCACCAAAACTGGTCAACCACCTGCATCTGCCGGTACAGTCCGGCTCTGACCGGGTATTAGCCGCAATGAAACGGGGTTACAGCGTGCTTGAGTATAAATCCATTATCCGCAGGCTTCGTTCCGTACGCCCTGATATCTCACTTTCTTCTGATTTTATTATTGGTTTTCCCGGCGAAACAAAAGCCGATTTTGATGCCACGATGAATCTAGTCGAGGAAATGAATTTTGATGAATCATTTAGTTTTATCTATAGCCCACGCCCAGGCACCCCGGCCGCGGATTTACCAGATGACACGCCGCACGCAATAAAACTGGAAAGATTGCACTGTCTGCAGGAAAAAATTAATCAACAGGCACAAGCTATCAGTCAACAGATGGTAGGAACGACTCAGCGTGTATTAGTAGAAGGCGTGTCGAAAAAAAATACACATGAATTTTGTGGCCGCACAGATAATAATCGCGTCGTCAATTTTCCCGGTAATCCAGACCTAACCGGTTGTTTTGTTGATATTAAAATAACTGGCGCAAGGCCACATTCATTACGTGGCGAAAGGGTGGATGCATAAAACAAAGCAATATCGCTTGCAATGTATCCTTACCATTGAGAAAATTACCCTATCAAATTAATCTAATCGCACATTTTTGGAACCCAGATCCCTCGAGATTTCTTTTTCCCCAGCTGATAATCAGCGTCTTGCCAACCTTTGTGGCACGCTGGATGAAAACCTTAAACAGATAGAAACTGCACTGGATGTATCTATCGCGCGGCGTGGTGAGAATTTCAGCTTACGAGGAAAATCAGATCAAACCAGACTTGCGGCGCAAGTACTGCATAATTTCTACGATCAATCCCGGCATCATCTAAGTATTGAGCAAGTACAACTGGGTTTAATCGAAGTTATGAGTTCAGGCAACCCATCGAGTCCGGCCGCGAAAGATGGTGATACCGGCGTAATCGTGCCGGCACTAAAAACCCGTCGTCACAATCTGCATGGCCGGACATTACGCCAGACACAATACTTGCAGCAAATCCAGGAACACGACATTACTTTTGCCATTGGCCCGGCGGGAACCGGCAAAACCTATCTTGCTGTTGCCAACGCAGTGGATGCACTGGAGCGCGAGAACGTGGCACGCATGATACTGGTACGTCCGGCCGTCGAAGCAGGTGAACGACTGGGATTTCTTCCAGGCGATATGACACAAAAAGTAGATCCATATCTACGTCCGCTTTACGACGCACTTTATGATCTCATGGGGTTCGAAAAAACGAGCAAGCAATTTGAACGAAATATTATTGAAATTGCGCCATTAGCCTTTATGCGCGGACGCACATTGAATCAGTCATTCATTATTCTTGATGAAGCACAAAATACAACGCCTGAGCAGATGAAAATGTTTTTAACCCGTATTGGTTTCGGCTCCAAAGCGGTCATCACAGGCGACATTACTCAGATTGATCTCCCCAAGCATCAAAAAAGTGGCCTGGTGGAAGCCAAGAAAATCTTGCAAGACGTTCGCGGCATTGCTTTTACGCAATTCAAAACTGAAGATGTCGTACGGCATCCACTGGTTCAGCGTATTGTCAACGCTTACGAAAAACATGATCAACACAAGCAAGACACCTGATACGACTGCAAATCAATTTCGCTTGATTGTAACGTCGTAACCTATAATTGTCGCATGGACAGGAAGGTGAAATTATCGGTGCAATATGCGCTTAATGCCAAAGGAATACCAACAATCCCTCAATTTAAAAAATGGGTCAAAGCAGCACTGACACAAGATGCAGACATTACAATACGCATTGTGGAAGAACATGAAGGACAGGAACTCAATAATAAATTTCGCGGAAAAAAAACCGCCACAAATGTATTAACTTTTTTTTATGATGATATTCTCCCCCTGACCGGAGATATCGTACTTTGCGCTGCAGTCATTAAAAAAGAAGCGCAACAACAGGATAAAACACTGATGGCCCATTATGCACATCTCACCGTGCATGGTGTTTTACATTTGCAAGGTTACGATCATGAAAATGATCAAGATGCGACAATAATGGAACAGATTGAAACAAATATTGTTACCGGCCTTGGCTATGACGATCCTTATCAGGTAAGAAATTAATCGTTATTGAGCATTTTCACTGCAATTATTCAAACATACGCACCTAAACTATATGGATGAACCTCCCTCTAAACCCAGCTGGTTTGAACGGCTCAGCAATTTACTTTTGCGTGAACCAGAAGATCGTGAACAACTGGTTACATTATTACATTCTGCTTTTGAACGGAACCTGCTTGATTCCGATGCGCTAAGCATGATTGAAGGCGTCATGCAGGTGTCTGAAATGCAGGCGCGCGACATCATGGTACCGCGCACCCAAATGGACGTGATCGATATCAGCGAAACACCCGAAAAGTTCATTCCATTCGTTATTGAAACGGCGCATTCCCGGTTTCCTGTCATGGAAGGCAACCAGGACAATGTAATCGGCATCTTGCTGGCAAAGGATTTGTTGCGTTATAACGCAGGCGAAGAAAACTTCAATGTCCGCGAAATGCTAAGACCCGCAGTATTTATACCCGAGTCCAAGCGGCTCAATATTCTACTTAAAGATTTTCGCAGTAATCGTAATCATATCGCTATGGTGGTTAATGAATATGGCGGCATTGCGGGATTAATAACTATTGAGGATGTGCTTGAGCAAATTGTTGGGGAAATTGAAGACGAATACGATTTCGATGAAGAAGAAGACAATATCATCAAGGAATCGGACGATCGCTACCGCGTTAAGGCGATAACCGAAATAGACAATTTCAATGAAGCGCTGGCCACCAATTTCAGCAAAGAAGACTGTGACACCATCGGTGGATTAGTAATCAAAGAGTTCGGACGCCTTCCAAAACACAACGAATCCGTCATTATCGGCAACTTGAAATTTGTGGTGCTCCGTGCAGACAGCCGTAGATTGCACATCCTGCAGGTTGAAAATGTTAATGCTGATTCGTAACGCAATCATCGCAAACCATCCATCTGCGGTTTTTCAGTTAAATTGCTTGCCTTATGCCCAATATTACCGTCCGCAGTTATTCGACTCAGGCCTTTGAAAGACTGAATAAAAGTGGGCTACCACCGATACTTGCCCGCATTTACGCGGCCAGAGGAATTGAAAGCCCAACGCAACTCGAAACAGAATTATCACGACTGATTCCATTTGGCCAGCTTAAGAATATCACCTTGATGGCGACGACACTGGCTGATGCCATCGCCGCAAAAAAACGCTTGTTAATTATTGCGGATTATGATTCAGATGGCGCCACTGCCTGTGCAGTCGGTATTCGCATTCTGCGCAAATTTGGCGCGACGGTTGACTATCTTGTTCCCAACCGCTTCGAATACGGTTACGGCTTAACGCCAGAAATCGTAAAATTTGCCCACGCAACAAAACAACCAGACATTCTAATCACGGTGGATAACGGCATTGCCAGCATTGAAGGCGTGCTTGAAGCTAATCAGCTAGGCATGCAAGTGCTCGTTACTGACCACCATCTGCCTGGCGACCAATTGCCCGACGCCGCCGCTATTATCAACCCGAATCAACCCGGTTGTAATTTTCCCAGCAAAAATGTCGCGGGTGTTGGCGTCATTTTTTATCTGATGCTGGCGTTACGCGCAGAACTGCGCAAACGCGGGGCATTCGCCGCAACTGGTAAAGAACCGAATCTGGCAAGCCTGCTGGATCTTGTGGCGCTGGGCACCGTTGCCGATGTCGTAAAGCTGGATGACAATAACCGCATTCTGGTTCAACAAGGCTTGCGCCGCATTCGCAAGGGTCTCGGTTGTGCGGGTATCAACGCATTACTGCAAGTAGCGCGGCGTGATTACCGGCAAACTTCCACCTATGATCTGGGTTTTATGCTGGGACCCAGATTGAATGCTGCCGGACGTCTTGACGACATGGCGCTGGGCATTGCATGTCTCATCACGGACGACGAAGCCCAGGCCACTCAGATGGCGCATGCGCTGGACCAGTTAAATCGCAAACGCCGCGAAATTGAAGCGGACATGCAAGATGACGCGTTACGTATGCTGGACAATGTATTCAAGTCCCATGATACCCAGGCTGAAGCCCAGACCTCTTACAGCCTTTGCCTGTTTGATTCAAACTGGCATCAAGGGGTCATTGGAATACTGGCATCGCGCATCAAAGAAAAATTTCATCGTCCCACGATTACCTTTGCCCCAGGTAATGGTGACGAAATAAAGGGCTCCGGTCGTTCCATTCCCGGTTTTCATATACGCGACGCATTAGATCTTGTTTCCAAGCATCATCCAGGATTGATCCTCAAGTTTGGCGGCCACGCAGCAGCAGCAGGACTATCTATTCATCGCACAAATTTTGACAAATTCTGCAATGCGTTTGAACGGGTCGCACAAACACTGCTTGCACCCGGCGACCTAACCCGAACCATCGAAACCGATGGTGAACTGGATACAGCCGATATTAACCTTGAACTGGCGCACAATCTGACGCACCAGGTATGGGGTCAGGGATTTCCCCAGCCAACCTTTAATACTTATTTCTATGTTGAAAGTCAGCGTATTGTCGGTGAAAAGCACCTAAAACTAAAGTTAAAAAAAACTGCATCAGACAACTGTCAATCGGTACAGAATTCCGCTGATCTATTTGATGCTATCCTTTTCTTTCACAACGACCCACTGCCAAAATTCATCAGCGCCGTTTACCAATTACAGGTCAATGAATTCAATGGCAACACAACTTTACAATTGTTGCTTGAACATTGGTCTGAACCTGATCGGCAGGACGGCGCTTGAATATTGAATACCTAAGCGGCAGCGAACTTGAGTATCTGCCGCAATTCGCCGTCAGCCTCGGTATTGGCCTGTTAATCGGCCTTGATCGCGAGCAAAAATCTGCAGCCAGCGCTGGTTTACGAACCTTCGCCCTGGTCGCCATGTTTGGCACCCTGATGGCACTGCTATCCGAAAAAGTCAATTCACCCTGGTTACTAGCGATTGGGTTGGCCATCGTTGCCCTCATGACCATTTCGGCACATAACCACGCAGCCGAAGCAAACGCCGATCCCGGCACGACAACTGTGATCGCAATTATTATATGTTACGGTTTAGGCTCGATCGTCTGGCATGGTTATTCAACACTGGCGATCATGCTCGCCATTATCACCACCATACTATTGTATTTTAAAACAGAGTTGCAAGGTATTTCCCGCAACCTGGGTCGACGCGACCTCGTTTCTATTCTACAGTTTGCCGTTCTTACTTTTATTATCCTGCCGATATTACCGGATAAAAATTTTGGCCCTTATAATGCTATTAATCCCTATCAAGTCTGGTTAATGGTCGTGTTGATCTCCGGCGTCAGCCTAGCAGGCTATATTGCGCTGCGCCTCGTTGGGCAGCGATATGGTACAGCACTGCTAGGCTCATTTGGCGGCCTGGTATCCAGTACCGCAACAACGTTGGTCTACGCCCGCCGCAGCAAATATAATCTGAACATTATCCCAACCGCTACGGTTATCATTCTTATCGCCAATCTGGTTGTACTAATCAGACTTTCTGTCTTTAGTGCCGTTGTATCTCAATCTATCCTGCCACAACTTTTACCGGTACTCGGCAGCGGCTTGCTCCTCGGTTTAGGCGTAACTGCTTATTGCTGGCAAAAAATTAAACCGCAACATGAAATGCCAGCCCCGGAAATAAAAAATCCAGCGGAAATGCAAACCGCCGCAACATTTGGTTTACTTTATGCAATAGTGTTATTCTTGGCCGCGTGGCTGTCGGACATTGTTGGCAGCCGCGGCCTTTATGCCGTTGCACTGGCTTCTGGCTTGACGGATGTCGACGCAATTACCCTGACCAGTCTGCGACTATTTGAAATAGGTAAACTGGAGGCGACAGAAACTGTCATCGCAATTTCTTTGGGAATACTGTCAAATATTGCTTTCAAATTTGGCCTCATATTTTTTATAGGCGGTTCATTATTGGCCAAGCAATGTGCCTTGGGAATGATCGCTACCGGTATTGGGATTGGCTTGGGTTTAATCGTGTTTTTATGAACCAGGACAAATATCAGCGAAGCTTTCTTATTTACTGTTAGATGGCAGGGGATTTAGAAAATGATAAAGATCAAACGACTAGACCACTTAGTAATACGTGCGCAAGACGCCGAAACAATGATAAAATTCTATTGTGACGTGCTCGGATGCACCGTAGAAAGACGTGCATCATATGAATCTGGACTTGTTCAGTTACGCGCAGGCGAATGCTTGATTGATATAGTTCGAATTGACAGTGAGCTTGGTCGAATGGGGGGTGCCGCGCCTGGGAAAGAAGGCCGAAATATGGACCACTTCTGTGTTCGTCTGGATGCATTTAAGGAAGAAGCCATTCGCGAACATCTTGCACATCATCGTGTAACTGGAAGCAAACTGGAAACGCGTTACGGGGCTGAGGGCAATGGCCCATCAATATATATTCAAGACCCCGAAGGAAACACTGTCGAACTAAAAGGGCCACCGAATTAGTCATCGCCACGTAATATTGGCAATACTGACTATACAAAAGTCAACCGCATGTTTCGACACCGCCGAAATAGACTCGCCCATAAGACTACCACCCTTTGGCAATAAATTTCTCGTTGCCCATCGCTCAGTTCCGTTCTACTATTCATTATCACTCAGAAAGCTCAAGATATTCGTTGATCGCCACGAAATGCCAATTGAGCCCAGTGCAAAGGAAATTTTATGTACGAACAAGTATCACATTCGCTACTCAACGAAATACTTGACCATTTAAAGCCTGAAATTAAAAGACGCGATCTGCGTTACTTTTATATTCGTCTCGGCGCTAATTTCTATGCCATTCATTCTTTGTATCACCGGCTTTACGGCGACCGGGCGGACTTTGAAACGCAGATGGTTAGGCTGGTCGAGACCCTGGCGCGTAACTACATTGCGCGCGATACAATTTACAAACTGTCGGACCGTGAGCGTGAGAAAAATCACAACTGGTTTCTCAGTCAAAATTGGGTTGGCATGGCTCTATATACCAATGGATTTGCCGACAACCTCAAAGACCTGAAGGATAAGGCCGCTTACTTCCAGGAGCTTGGCGTTAATCTAGTACATATCATGCCTGTATTGCAATGTCCGGTCGGGAGCAGCGACGGTGGTTATGCGGTCAGCAATTATCGACAGATTGATGATCGCATCGGAAACCTGAATGACTTAAAAGAAGTCGCTAACGAATTCAAAAAACGCGATATTCTTTTGGTTATGGATGTCGTTGTCAACCATACGTCTGTGGAGCACGAATGGGCTCAAAAAGCACGTCAAGGTGACGAAAAATACCAGAATTATTACCATACGTTCGACACTCGAGAAGTGCCGGATATGTTTGAACATTCGATGCCAGAAGTCTTCCCGGAAACCGATCCCGGCAATTTTACCTGGGATACCGAAATGCAAAAATGGGTCATGACGGTGTTCCATCACTATCAATGGGATTTGAACTACCGGAATCCCAGCGTTTTTATTGAGATGCTCGATATCATTTTGTTCTGGGCCAATCAAGGCGTGGATATCGTGCGGCTGGACGCAGTGGCATTTCTTTGGAAAAAAATGGGAACAAGCTGTCAAAATGAGCGTGAAGCGCACCTGATCTTGCAACTAATGAAAGATTGCTGTCAAGTAACCGCTCCGGGACTTTTATTTATCGCTGAAGCCATTGTCGCGCCATCAGAAGTAATTAAATATTTTGGAGAAGATGCAATCGTCGCCAAAGAATGCGAGATTGCTTACAACGCCACATTCATGGCCTTGTTATGGGACGCAGTCGCCACTAAGAACAGCAAGCTGCTGCGGCGTGGTCTCCGCAGCCTGCCAGATAAACTCGAGCGCGCGACCTGGCTAAATTACGTCCGTTCACATGATGATATCGGTTTTGGTTTCGACGACCAGGATATTAAGTCTGTCGACTATGACCCGTCCAATCATCGTCGCTTTCTTATCGACTATTTTACCGGTAATTTCGAGGATTCAGCCGCAAAAGGTTTACCATTCGCCTATAATAAAAAAACCGGCGATGCGCGTATATGCGGATCACTGGCCTCGTTGATAGGTCTGGAATCAGCAATGGAACGCAGCGATGAAAACCAGACTATCCTGGCTATTCGTCATATTTTATTGCTGCATAGCCTCATTCTTTCGTTTGGCGGCATTCCTTTACTGTATTACGGTGATGAGATTGGTGTGATTAATGATCGCAGCTATAGCGAAGACCAGGCCAAAATTCATGATAACCGCTGGCTGCACCGACCCAAAATTAACTGGGATAAAGCGGAACACAGACACCAGCACGGCACTGTCGAGCATACTATTTTTAGCGAATTAGCGAAAATGATTGCTGTGCGGAAAGAAACAGCTGCCTTCGCCGATTTCAATAATCGAGAATTGCTTGATCTTGATAACGAACATTTGTTTGCATTCATACGGTTTAATCATGAATACGCAAGTGACCGTATCATTGTAGTGGCAAATTTGGATGGCAAACCGCATAAATTTGACTTGGATAATCTTTTCAAAAGAGGGTTCTGTGCGCATGGGTCGCTGATCGATATTGTTACCGGTCGAAGCCCGACTCGTTACCAAGACGAATTGATTTTGCAACCATTCCAATTTTACTGGCTTGCTGAGCGGTAGTCCGGCTTAATTCGACAAGAAGATGCAATTGAAACTTGTGTTCGAATCAAATCGATCTCAAACGAGCGGCAAAGGATAACAAATGATGACTGACCTGATTATCAATGATCAATCAATCGCGCCGGGTTCTAGTGTAATGATTAATTTACCGTTACCCCGGCTTTATACGCATACTTTGATGACTATGCCCATACATGTCATACGCGGCAAAAAACCCGGGCCGCGGTTATTCGTAAGTGCGGCTATTCATGGAGATGAACTCAACGGCGTAGAAATTATCAGGCGATTATTGAAGCAACCGGCATTAAATAAGTTACATGGTGATCTGATAGCCATACCTATGGTAAATGTATACGGCATCATACATCATTCACGATATTTACCTGACCGACGCGACCTGAACCGCTCTTTTCCCGGGTCCAAATCAGGTTCTTTAGCCGCCAGATTAGCTGATTTATTCATGACTGAGATTGTAGTGAAATGTACCCACGGTATTGATTTACATACTGGTGCGATTCATCGCAGCAATTTGCCGCAAATTCGCGCAAATCTGGATGATGCCGAAACTTTATTGTTAGCTAAATCTTTTCGTGTACCTGTGTTACTAAATTCCAATTTGCGTGATGGTTCATTACGCGAGTCCGCCACGGCGCGAGACATTCCCATGTTGCTGTATGAAGCGGGAGAGGCACTAAGATTTAATGAAGTCTCAATACGCGCAGGGCTTAATGGAATTTTAGAGGTCATGCGGCATTTGGGGATGCTTGCTGCCAGAAAACCCCAGAAACATACGGCAATCGAACCTTTCGTTGCGCGTTCAAGTCAATGGATTAGAGCGCCTGGCAGTGGTATTTTTAGAGCAGCAATATCATTAGGCGAGAAAGTCAAGCGCAATGATGTACTGGGGGTAATCAATGATCCGGTGGCCACTCTGGAAACACCGGTTATTTCTCCCAGCAACGGTCTTATTATAGGGCGTTCTGAAATACCGTTAGTGCATGAAGGGGAAGCAATTTACCACATTGCACAGTTTGAAGATAATTGTGAAGTTGCTGAGCAGGTTGAAATGTTTCAAGGCAACATTTCTCCCGAATTGGATGGAGAAGTTCCGATTGCTTGATTATTCCGCACGATAGCAGCACCATCATTCATAACACCTGGATACCTGGACACGCCATTTATCTTGCCTTGACTGCAATTACGGTGCAGGTGCTTCATATTTGTAACACTAATTGGCTTACATTGGTGGGATTAATGACCACACCCGAACACAGCCCATGAAATCATATCAAATATAACCTCCTATCAATTATTTTACAGATTCTTTTAGTGGACGCACGTTAATGTTGAAATCCATAAGTAAAACTTTCCTTACCGGCCTGATAACGATTTTGCCGATTGCGTTTACACTTTATTTCCTATACTGGTTGGTGGTTTCAGCGGAAGCCGCACTCGGCAGCTTGATTCGCTTGGTTATTGCCAGAGAATTTGTACCGGCCTGGAATGGGCTCAATTGCTGGTTTATTCGCAGTATTTCTGGCAAGACTACTAATGCATGCTTATGTTGTACGACGTCTGTTTGCCTGGAGTGAACAAATTCTTTATCGTGTGCCGGTGATCAAATCAATATATCGCGCAATCCGGAATTTTTCAACTATTTCTCTCCGGACAAAAACAAGGAATTCGAACAAGTCGTATCCGTGACCTTCGGAGACACTGGCATGCAAGTGATCGGATTCGTATCCCAGGCGATACCGGAGAACCCGCCCGAAGGTTTCCGGGAAGAAGACAGCATCTTGGTTTATTTACCGCTGAGTTACATGATTGGCGGGTATGCAGTACTGATACCGCGCAGCGCAGTGCGTCCACTGAAGATAAGCATGGAGGAAGCCATGCGTTCACGCTTACTGCAGGCATTACGGGTTCGACCAGGAGACCCTAACTGTCTACAAACCAAAACTAAACATGGATATTTTAACAACAATGATGAATAAATTTCTCAAATAATAAAAATATACCAGTAATCGTCTTCAATTAAATCCTATGGCGCCAGACTGGGTACCTTATTCTTGTGGACCATAATTAATCCGATATCGCCCCTGACACAAGAAGAGCGTTAACCAGCCTGATTGACTTGAGGAAAGCATGTGGACAATTCAAATATTATTTCGTCTGTAAAACAGCAATACGAAGAATTACCTTATCCACCCAGAAATCCTGAGGATGAAAAGAAACGATTATTGCGAACAATTGGCGATTCCCTGGGCGAACTAAATCATAGCTGTTTTCAAGGTCGGAAAGATTTTAATCAAAACTTTCGCTGTTTGGTCGCCGGCGGTGGAACTGGAGACAGCGTGATTTATTTGGCCGAACAACTACGTAATACAACAGCAGAAGTCGTTTATTTGGACATATCGGATGCTGCGCGGCGTATTGCTGAGAAAAGGGCCGCCGTGCGCGGGCTGACCAATATCACCTGGATGACGAAATCATTATTATCTTTGCCAGAATTAACAATTGGCAAGTTTGATTACATTAACTGCGCCGGTGTGCTGCACCACCTGCATAATCCTGAAGATGGCTTACATGCGCTGAATAGTGTGCTTAAGGACGACGGCTGCATCTTTCTGCTATTGTACGCAGTGTATGGTCGGCAATCGATTTATCTGATGCAGCATTTATTCCGGGAGATGATTCCTCAACATATCAGTATTCCGGAAAAAGTAGCCCTGGCTCGTCGTATCATTGCCGCCTTGCCAAGTTATCATGCTTTTAAGAATCCAGATAAATGGACAAATGAGATAAGCCCGAATGGATATGGTGATTCGGGCTTGTACGATTTGCTATTGCATAGTGTCGACCGTTGCTATGATGTCAATGAGATATATGCACTCGCTACGGCAGCAAAGTTACATGTCGTCAATTTTCTTGGACCGGATAGCCGGTATTACAATCCAGATAATTTAGTTGACGATGCAACGATTAAATCACTGTGGGGAAAAAAAACTAAACAAGAACGACATTCAATCGCGGAGAAATTATTTTCTCACCAAATAAAGCATCAGTTTTATCTTTCCCGGAATGATTCTTGTACAGCTTCAATAAATGATGAAGGGAATGTTTTCATTCTTGCTCATGAGCTAGCGAATAAACATATGGAAATATACCGCGCGATTAAACCCGGCGAGCAATTATGCCTTAATTATACAATTAATAACCAAAAACTGATTTTTCGATTACTGGGTAATAAAGTAAACAAAGCTTGTTTTATGTATCTGGATGGAAAGACGTCGATTAGCAGTATCATTCGCAAAGTAAAAATTAAGTTAGGCGTTAGCGAGCAGGCCGTTAGACTGGAGCTGCAATCAATCTTTAATTTTCTCTACCCGATGAGCTGGGTTTATCTGGAGCGGCCAAAGTCTCCGGCAGCGAGTCAGGCCAGCACAACATGCGAATAAGCATGCGAAATCAGGTGAATTTCAGTCTCCGCGCCCAACGCATCCTCTACGCTTGCCTGTCCGCATCGCGCGGTTTGCACCTTAGACCAAGTTATAGCGCATATTTCCATTTATTTTTTCGTAGCCCGCAACGCAATATGATGGCATCGCTGACATTTAATACTTACTGCGTCTAACTATATTGCTTTGTGAAACCAAAGCCGTCGACTAAGCGCTAAACAATTGCACGCATAAAAAGCTGGCATGAAAATATGCTTGAATCTAGCAAATCCGAAGGTTTGATAACTTTAAACCGTATGGTTTCATTTAAGAATAATTGCCAGCGGCTATGAGTTGCCGGCATCGTTTCCTGCTGGTCGGCAGTGCTGATGCTAGCTGGCCGCGCAGCGCCATGTTTGAAGCGGTACCGCTATATCTGCGCGAAATGCTTAAAAACTGCGCACAAGCGATATAAACAGGATCTATTGCAAATAAATAATGCACCGAAAACTTAAAATACGTCAAAAACAGTCTCCGCCAATAAAATAATTTCTACATCGGCGACCTTCTGTTTTATAACGCTTACAAGAAAGAAAATAACTATTGCCAGTACAATTATATATCCTTGCTTTCGTTCTGGGTACGGCTTTGCTGCAACGCCAGGCTGCATTGCCTGAAATGATATGGGTATTAGGATTATTGCCGATTATAATTGCCATTTTATGGCACCAACATTATCAATTCACTGGCTTTGTTGTTACTAAAAAGATCTTCCTGATAATATTTTTTCTTGGCATAGGTTTTTTCTGGGCGGCATTATTTGCGCACTGGCGCGTGGCTGACGCCCTGCCATTGGAATGGGAACGCCGTGACATCCAACTAGTCGGCGTCGTGGCCAGCCTGCCGAAAAATAGTGACCGCAGCGCTCATTTTCGGTTGGACGTTGAACATGTTTTAACCATTGGAGCAACCGTACCTGAGCGAATTTCGCTCTCCTGGTATCAATACAACAACGCTGATAACAACGATGCTGCCATCCCTAAATTCAAAGTGGGCGAACGCTGGCAACTGACAGTCCGGCTTAAGCGTCCCCACAGTAATGCGAATCCATATGGCTTTGATTATGAAGCCTGGGCATTGGAACGAAATATTCGAGCCACCGGCTATATACGCCAGTCCGAAGAAAATCTTCGCCTCACGCCAATGGTTAACCGGCCCTTTTACTGGATTGAACGCGCCCGCCAGGAAATTCAGCAACGCTTTTCCAAAATTCTTGCCGATTACCGTTACGCTGGCGTACTAACCACCCTTGCAACAGGTGACCAGCATGCAATCTCGCGTGAACAGTGGCAAGTCTTTACACGTACTGGCACAAATCATCTCATGGCGATTTCCGGACTCCATATCACCATGGTTTCAAGCATGATGTTTGCCATCGTGTATTGGCTGTGGCGCTGGAGTCCCCAGTTGGTGTTGCGGTTACCCGCTCGCCGTATTGCCGCGGTTGCCGGTTTAATTATTGCACTGGGTTATACCTTTCTATCTGGCTTCGCAATTCCCGCACAGCGAGCTTTTTGCATGCTCGCCGTAGTAGCATTTGCTGTTTGGCGAGGGCGCACCACTTCGGCAACAATGGTTTTGGCGTGGGCATTGCTTTTGGTGATCATAATTGACCCGTGGGCTACGCTTTCATCTGGATTCTGGCTTTCATTTGGCGCAATTGCCATTATTATGCTGATCACTGTGGGACGTATTGGTCAAATGCACTGGCTAACCGGTTGGATGAGAGTGCAATGGGCAATTACACTGGGGCTTATTCCATTATTACTGGTTATGTTTCAACAAGTTTCACTGGTGTCACCCATTGCCAATGCCGTTGCTATCCCGCTGGTAAGTTTTGCCGTCGTGCCGCTAACATTGCTTGGGACCATACCGTTGTTTGATTTCGTATTACCGCTGGCACATGCAATATTAAGCGTTGGTATGATGGTGTTACAGTGGTTAAATGATATGCCGCAAGTAGTCTGGCAGCAACATGCGCCGCCAGCATGGACAATGGCCGCTGCGCTTACCGGTATTTTCTGGATGTTATTACCAGGCAGTTTGGGGCTGGGATTTTTTACCGGTTTTCCTGCACGCTGGCTCGGATTAGTCGCTATGCTGCCGATGTTTCTGGTAACGTCACCCAGGCCTGCAGTTGGTGAATTATGGCTGACAGTCCTGGATGTTGGCCAAGGATTAGCGATTGTCGCGCGAACAGAATATCATACGTTGCTATATGATACCGGCCCAACATTTGGCCAATCAGACAGTGGCAGCCGCATTATTGTCCCTTTCCTGCGCGGGAGAGGTATTCAGCAGCTTGATGCCATGATAGTGTCACACGCTGACTCGGATCACAGTGGTGGTGCTTTGTCAGTGCTCGGCAGTATACCCGTGGTACGTTTATTTTCATCCCTGCAGCATAATCACCCAATACAACAAGCCGCAGTGAACAAGCACCCATGCCAGAACGGTCAAGCCTGGCAATGGGATGGCGTGCATTTTGAGGTATTACACCCACCGATAGAAAGTTATGACAATCCCTACCGTAAAACCAATACCACCAGTTGTGTGCTAAAAATTACAACAGTTCATGGCACTGTGTTGTTGCCTGGCGATATTGACAGAAAAGCTGAATACGCGTTGCTCGACAGAGCAGCTGAAATGCTTCCTGCTACGGTATTGATTGCACCACATCATGGCAGCAACACTTCTTCTACAGCTGCATTTATTCACCAGGTAAATCCTGAGCTGACTATTTTTACCGTTGGATATCGCAACCGCTTTTCTCATCCCAGAGATGAAGTGGTGGCACGGTTCCAATCTTTGGAAAGCAATTTATTAAGGAGTGACACAGATGGCGCTATTTTCCTGCGCTTTACGGCAGATGGTCTTTCGGTCGATACCTGGCGAAAAATGCAACGCCGTTACTGGCAGCAAAAGGAAAATGAGCTGCTTTATTCCGATTCAGATTCAGAAACTGATTGACTAGCTGCCAATGAATTATTTGACTTATTTTCAATCCCGGATAATTTTTCTTCAGTTTTTTGAAGGCCGATATGGAATCCAGCAAAACCCGGCATGACAATTTGATCAAATGCCATACCGATGACTTGACCGTCATAAGGGGAAATAATTTCACTGCGCATATTCGTGATGGGATCGGTTATTACCCCTAACACTTTATTCTTATTGACTCTATCGCCCAACCCAACATTACTGAGTAAAATACCGCCCTGATCAGCGCGCACCCACGCAGATTGATAGTAAATAGATTCAGGATCACTCCCAGAAAGAGAATTATTCAGCATTTTCATTTTGCTTAAAAGCATTTTAATGCCTTTCACCCCATGACGGACGGCTGTTTCTTGTAATGTCATGGACTCTCCCATCTCCAACGTAACCGCAGGAATATTTGCTTCTACTGCAGCGTACCGTAACATCCCCTCAGTGCCTTTACTGTGTAAAATAACTGGAATTCCAAAAGCCCGCGCAAATTTTTCCACATTGATGTCATGCAAATTAGCTCTGACTTGCGGCAGATTGGTGCGATGCGCAGACCCCGTATGTATATCAACCACGTACTGACAATGGCTTATAATTTCATGAAAAAAAGAATGCGCCATACGTGAGGCAGAGCTTCCATGTGAATTACCCGGGAAAAAACGATTTAAATCCCGGCGATCACTTAAATAGCGTGAAGCGCGTTGGAATCCTTGTAAATTAACGATTGGCACGCCAATAATGGCACCTGACAATTGTTCGGGATCAATACCATGAAGAATACGCCGAACAATTTCAATGCCGTTTAATTCGTCGCCATGTACCGCGGCTGTTAAACATAGTACGGGTCCGGTTTGCGCGCCATTCACAACCAGCACCGGGGTTGGTTGAGAAAGCCCATCAAGGGATTGGTTTGGCTGCCAGGATAATCGCTGCGCAGTTGCTGGCGGAACAACCGTGTCCAATAGCGTCAACGGCGCTTGCGGTTGATTGACCTTAGCAAGTTCAGCGTCATCAGTAAATTCAGACGAAGAGCTGCTTGACACGGCATCAATACTCTCATCCGGCTCGCCTTTATCGCCATCAATTGTTTGCTGCGCGAATCCGTTAATTGCCGTTAGCAGTAGTAATAAACCAATAATATCTTTTAACATAAATCGTTTGCTACACCCAGTTTTATATTTTCTTACATCTGGTAGTGACTTCTAAAACTGCATAAAATTTCATTGCAAAGAAAACAAAATCGTTTGATACGTGTTGTTTTTCTTTATCAGATTAGAATATTTACAATAGTATGCAATAACTTACACATACTATATGATTCTCTGTTTATCCATAGCAGGAATAATGAGGAATATGCGAGGCTTTTTTTGCTAAGCGAATGCCAACCAATGAATAATGATAGTTGCTTGGTCTTTTTCTACTATTGTGTTGTTGATGAGCCTGTCGCGTTCGTTGACTTACTTCTGCATTTATCTACGTGACTAACGATCCCGTCTTAAGTCTGTGTCCACATTAATTTTAACGCTTCGGGATGCGACATGGTACGTCCAGCAGCAGATGGTGAAGATAACAGCTGACTTGGCTACTTAACCAAATAGATACCGTCAACTATATAAAAGTTTCGTTTATTTTATTGCATCAGAAAGAAGCTGCACATGCTGAAATATCACTGTAAATGAAGTTCCTTGGCCCGGCTCACTATTTACCTTAATTTGCAGGTTATTATTTTCTGCCGCTTTTTTCACAATGGACAATCCAACACCACTAGATGCCTGGTTGTGAGTAACTGCTCTTGGAGAATAGAAATATTCATTGAAAATATTTGGCAAATCCTTACCTTCGATACCGATACCATGATCGGTAATGGTCAGGCTTGCGGTATCATTCGCCTGATCTATGCAAGATGTAACTTCGACAGACCCGCCATCGAAGGAGTATGTGATGGCATTTGAGATGATATTTTCCAGCAGGATTTCTAGTTGGTCAGGAATTCCATGATATGCAAAATTCTCAATTGATACATGAATGTCGACATTTTTTGCTTTAGTCACGGGTTTCAATTTATCAATACTTTTTTGCAACGTTCTGCAGATGTCAACAGGCTTCAGGGTGGCTGTATCGGCACAATCTATACAGGTTTGTTTTAGTCGCTCCAGCCTGAGCAAGTCCAGGATCAAACCAGCCATATTTTTGGCTCGCTTATCAATTTTCATTAGCACGTCTTTTGTTTCTTGCGATGACTCGCCACAATAGCCGGCCTTGATCAAATTAATTTTACTGCGAATGGCATCCAGGGGAGATTTGAGTTGATGGGTCATCAGGACAGCATATTGGTCTTTTTCCACTTGCGTCTGATTGATCTGTCTGTAAGCATCCAACAGACGCATTTCATGCTCGCGCACTACCATAGAAAGTCTTGACACGACATACCAGATAATAAAAAACAACGTATTAAGCACAAACATCCATAACAAAACACGGTTACTTTGCCGGCTTTCAATAGACGGATGCGCGTCAATCACTCCGGATTGTGGAAGCTGAATAAATATGGGATTCTCAAACAGCAACACAAAGGTATACATCGCACAAACCAGAAACGTCACCAACAGACTTTCACGCGTTGAAAAGAAAATACAAGCCAGCACAATGTGCAGCACATAGAAAAAAGGCGCGGGCGTTGCTGTACTACCGACAAAATGGACGACTACGGACAAGCAAACCAGATCGACAACAATCTGCACCCAAAGGTTTATCGTAGGATTATGAAACAGACTTAACTCTCTATGCTTTAACGCATGGGCATAAGCAAAATTTGCGATGCTTAAAGCCAGAATTATTGAAATTGGCCAATCTTTTAGATCGATGATGCCAAACTTAATCAGCGTTTCTGACGATAGTGTGGCCAATATTTCAAAAGCAATCAATGCAGCGATTACGCCCCATCGGAAAATGATGAACCAACGGATATTGGTAATTAGAATTTCATCATTCAGTTTAGGTCCACTACTAATTGTAGCCGGCGAAACGTTTTGATCGTTAGCTTTATTCCACGAGAAATCAAACGTTGCCATAATTTTATGTTTTTTGCGAAGAATTCATCGTAGCTTTTGTATCTTCCAAACGCTCACGAATAATCGATAGCAGACTCTCCGGTTCGACCGGCTTCTCGACAACGCAGACCCATTTATAGGAGCCATCTTCAAAATAAGGCCTGATCATATCGCCCAGTGAAGTTAAAAATATAGCTTGCATGGTTGGGTAGCGTTCATGGATTTGTTTGTAAGTGATCAAGCCAGCGTCCATCGATTCGACCATCACGTCAAGAATCGCCAAGTCGGGTAGGTTGCCAGCATCCTGGAGTGAATTAATAAAGTCCTCCATGGTTAAATAAGTGTCAACGTCATACCCGTTCATCCTTAATATGCGGCTTACCGCATCTCGAATATCCGGATCGTCATCGACGTGTGCGATTTTTTGTGCCATGCAACCTCCCCTATCCCTATTGAATCATTTCTGCCACTCGGGCTATCCACTCTTTAATAAAAATTTTCCCTGATTTCCAAGCATAACAGTATATCAACCTGCAACAAACTGTCGTGATTAACAGGTCTAATCAAATTTCTTGGTAGCACGTCCAACATCTATTTATTGTTTAGAATAATTAGCATGTTTTTTTATAGACGCCACTTTAAGCTTTTGACCCCCATATTCTCAAGGATATTACACCGTGTCATTCTTGATGCGCAAGACTTTTAGGTGTAAAACCGTAAGCATAAGGCCTTTGCCCTGAGATGATTAGTTATGACCATTCAATGGGTTTTAAGATAAAATCGCATTCTGCCCAGACTAAAGAATTACGCATGCAATATCGAAAACTTGGCAACACCAATATCGAGGTTAGCCTCATCTGCCTCGGCACCATGACCTTTGGGGAACAGAATACCGAGGCTGAATCGCACAACCAGCTTGACCTGGCGATCAATTCCGGGGTTAATTTTATAGATACGGCGGAGCTATATCCGGTCCCGCCCAGAGGTGAAACGCAAGGAAGAACCGAGGAATTTATCGGTAGCTGGTTAAAAAAAAGCGGCCGTCGCGATGATCTCGTTATTGCCACCAAGGTTTCAGGTCCTACTGACTGGTGTCCGCATATTCGCGACGGTGTCAGCCACCCAGACAGAAAAAATATTGAAATCGCGCTTTGTAAAAGTTTGCGCCGCTTGCAAACCGACTATATTGATCTTTACCAAGTACATTGGCCGGATCGCAACGCCAATTTTTTCGGCAAATTGGGATATGAATATGATGACAGTCCGACCCTGCCCATCGAAGACACGCTAGAAGCCATGGACGTGTTAGTGAAATCCGGCAAAGTCCGTTATGTCGGGATTTCCAATGAAACCCCCTGGGGCACAATGCAATATCTGAAGTTGGCCGACAAACATGGCTGGCCACGAATTGTCAGCATTCAGAATCCTTACAGTCTTTTGAATAGGGCTTATGAAGTCGGTCTGGCCGAAATCAGCCAACGCGAACAAGTGGGTTTACTGGCCTATTCACCATTGGGATTTGGCGTATTGAGCGGCAAATATCTCAATAACGCGCGACCCAAAGGTGCGCGCTTAACATTGTTCGAACGCTTTTCCCGTTACTCCAACCTACAAGGCGTTGCCGCCACAGCGGCTTATGTGAATGTTGCACGTCAGCATGGCCTTGATCCGGCTCAGATGGCTTTAGCTTATGTCAACAGCCGGCCATTTGTAACCGCCAGCATTATTGGTGCAACCAAATTAACACAACTAGAAAGTAATATTGCCAGCCAGGCATTGCAACTCTCGGATGAAGTACTGGCAGATATTGAATCGATTCATATGAATTGTGCTAACCCATGCCCATAAAGGATCTGTCGCGTAACTGGCGAAAAAGCCAGCTTAATGTATAAAGTGAGGCAATTTCCGGCGAAGGGTAGCATGAGTGCTTGGCTGACAGTCACATTATTTTTTCTGCAGGTAGACAGATAGCTGCGTACCCGGCAAAAGATATCAGCCCCTTCCTTGGTTTAGAGAAAGAAAAAGATTGTAGCTTTGCTTACGGACTTTATGTGAGATTCATTGTCTCTGTTCCTGACGAAAATCACTGAATAAAGCCTTATCGCATTTACCTATTCTTTTTATTTGTGTTGACTCAGATCAGCTACCCACGGTCCAACCAGTATCGTCATCATGTCATGATTGCCTGTCTAACCAGTGGAAACTTTTCCCTTTAAACTTGTTTTTGATGTGACATTGCCAATTCCCCTTTAGTCCATCCGCCCGGATCATGCAACGGCTGCGCATGTACATTAAAGAAACAGTTCCCCCAAGCTCCATATCAGCGCCTGCACAATAATCGTCACACCACCTCTTTTCCGGATACCACCAGAACAGAAAAGTGCATTATGTCATCATCATTCGATTCGGTGCGCAACTTTCTTCAACTCGAAATATCCAGACAAGTCAGATTTCCGGTACACATATGCCAATAATTTTTTCTACACGCTAACTATTCGGGTCAAATTTGACCCAAAAGTGGGTCAATCCAATACATTCTTTATATCGCAATAATTTTAAGCATATCAATTTCTTAGCATCAACCTTAGTGGGTACAATATGACCCACCTCTTGTTCCTAGCTAAAATATATACTTTAATATAATCAATATATTAAACAACTATCAGATTCCGGCACGATTTATGCTGAACTATAGATGTAGCAAATAATTTTAGTTTGCAAAGAAAAACAGAGGAGCAGTATTCCATACTTAAGAAGGAAATGAGTAATGTGGAAAATATTGACATAGAAAGTGCTGATTTACGTGATGTGATTCTACGTTAATTGGACAATTTCCCGAATGTGATGGGTCGCTGGCGTTTATTATTCTTATGACTCGGGCAACATGTTAGCGCAGTTAAAAAATGCTGAGACTAAAGGATCTTTTACCAAGCGTGTTCAAATAGCGCTGTAACAATCTGACCAAGCAGAATGAGAGAATTCGTTATTACTGATTAATTACAATTAATTAGGATAGAAATGATCACTTCGAAAACAAATACAGCTAATCGTGGTATAGGCTTTTGCCAATCTGGAGGTGGATTTAGCGCATCGTTTTATCACATTGGTGCACTGGCTCGTATGGCGGAAATGGGTATGTTACGCCATATTGAAATCATACCTACCGTCTCTGGCGGCCCTATCGTCAGCGCAGCATATTATCTCATGGTAAAAAACCTATTAGAGAATAATGAGGATACCGACATTAAAGATGCTGCTTACGTAAAACTAGTACAAGATCTTGAAGCTCATTTCCTCGAAGCTGCGCAAAAAAATCTTCGCATGCGCACATTTGCCAATCCCTTGAAAAACATGCGCATGTCATTGCCAAATTATTCCAGATCGGATGCCATTGGTAAATTGTACGAAAAATATATTTATAAACCTTTGCTTAATGTCGGCAACCGCCGCATTAAAATGCGCGATTTACTGATAAAGTCTAAAGACTTTACTGGTGATCAGTATCAACTTGATGATGCGGCGTTTGGTAATAGTAAACGTCATTATAAAGTGCCAATTCTTATTATAAATGTCACTAGTCTTAATTCAGGCCATAACTGGTATTTTTCAGCAACAAAGATGGGTGAAGTACCGCCTCGAAATCTAAATATTCGTGATATTGACAAGAAAAATCACTATCGACGTGTACGGTATGATGAAATCACAACAGGTGAATCTAATTCCAATTTAAGCAGTGCCGTAGCTGCCTCTGCTTGTGTTCCAGGACTCTTTCCTCCGATATGAGTTAAAACTTGGTCCTTGTATGGCCCTTGGAGATACGCCATGAAACTACCCCACTTTCAAATCGGCGAATTATTCAAAATATTTTTTTGGGGCATAGTTATTGCTGTTCCGATCGGTTTGTATTACATCTATTATTCCGATGTCCAGAATCGATATGATAACCAGCGTAACTTTCGTGCCCTGAATGAGGTTTCCAATCAACTCGAACTTCATATGCAGGCATTGGAAAAATTATTTCTTTTTACGCCTGTTAATTTTTTTAGCCCTGATAAAAAAACAGATGAAATAACGTAACAACACTTGAAAACTTACAAACGCCGTTTGCAGACAAATAACTTTTTGCATGATTTGGAAATCAAGGAAATCGATATCGTACGTTTGACCAAACATTGCAAAAAAGAGAAAGAGTCCCGTTTTTTTATTGACACTCGAGCAACAGATCCAAGTCTAAAAGTTTATCCATGCGCCAAAGTCGAAGAGGAAACGGGGTTAAAAACTAAAAAAATCAATAGCTGTCTGGATAAATTATCTCAAACGGAAACGCAGGATAGTAATTGGAAATGTTTTTTAAATCTGAGCAATAAAAAGAAAGAGCAGCTTTTCAGGTCTGGAGGTCTTGAGTCTATCAATACGCAAGAGGGAAAATTAAAACATCTGGTCACATTAAACACGATCTATTTCAAGCTCCCATTAAAATCACTTCTTGGAACAAACCTTCCCCTGGAATTTGATGAAATACTATTAAGTGATAACAAAGGGGATGTGATTTTCCAGGAAGGCGCCGAAGTTCTGGAGTGGTCCGATAAAAATGCTTCCCTAAAGACAGCCCACCAAGGTAAAAGAATTAACAATATCAACTGGTTATTGCAGGAAGCCAGTAAACAAATCGAAATAAACAATCATGCTAAGGAAAGAATTAATACTGCAACTTACAAAGTAAATAATGACATTGTTAAATCTCAGCATAGCGATTTTCTGCTGGAACATTCGA
>BQJA01000049.1 GCA_021604405.1 Nitrosomonas sp.
ATGGACTCACCGGGCGTGTTATCGGGACTGCCGCCAAGGTTCTGATTAAGGTCGTTAACATATACGGGTGCGCCGTCAAAAACCAGTACGCGCTCGTATTTATTCTCATTGCATGGACAGGGAAACATCATTTCCTCATACTGCCCCATCAAACCTCGCGACCAATGCGCCGCGTGGATTGCGCGCTTACCCACACTATTCGTAAACACCACCGTTCCACGCCCATCATTAGTACGCACCAGCTCCTTACCCTGTTCCAGTGTCTCAAGTGTGAGCGGCTGAAAACCGAGATCCAATATCCGTGACGGATCGACTAATTTCAGCAGGCCGTCAAATTCACCGGGATTAGCCGAATCGCCTGATTCGAATAATGTCCAGAATTTGTAAAGAAGTTCCCGGATGGCCAAAGCCATTTGCACACAGACTTGGTCGTTAACGTTGGATGAAAATATATCTTGCGCTTTATAAGATACCCGGAACTGCGTGGCAATTTCGGCGAATGTAAATGCCCGGTTGGAGTCATTCGGCATTTTGGTGTCTTCTATAATTCCTTCTTCAAACCCGATGGTTACCCCTGGCTGTAATGCCGGTGTGGTGGCGTAACGTAACGCATCGCCAGTGATAGGAAAAAAGGGAAGCACTGAGGCCAATTGAATACGAAATGGAAAATCTTCAATCAACCATTTCGCTTGAACATCATTTGACAATAAACGTGCGTTGTTACTGATAGCTGACATAATTATCTCCTTGCGTAATTATTAGGGGAATCTTTTTGAAAGCCCGCAGGGGTATAAAAAAATACATGCCATTTTTCATCAGCCCGAGATGCGTCATCATCCCCACATCAATTCTGCTAAACGCTTTGCTGCCCGCGCATTTGGAAACCCGATCAATCAGTGAACATACTAGTCTAAGCGCTCGCCGATCAAATCTCTGTTGTTTAGTAATACAGATGTTTCATCTATCTTTACGCACGCCGCCATCAATTTGGATTTCTTTTTGAAAAAATTTTTTTATTATTCATAATTACCCTACCCAGCAGGATAACACTTTAGAAGGCATTTCAAACTTGTGGTAAAGTCTGTCAATCAATTGACGGATTGATAATTTCCTGGAGAAATTGATTCAGCTAGATCACCTGGCCTCGTAATGAAAATTAGAAGGTGGCAGATGTGGCGGATACCCCGGTAGATTCAGATTCCTACACACAAAATGATGAATTGGCGAATCTACTTGCGCGGGTAACACAAGGTGATGAGCAGGCTCTTGCTAAATTGTATGATCTGACTTCATCGCGTGTTTATAGCATGGCTTTGTATGTGCTTAAGGATCCGGCCATGGCTGAAGAAGTAACATTAGATGTGTTTTTACAAATTTGGCAACGAGCGGGGCAGTTCGATCCAACTCGCGGCAAACCGATTACTTGGGTTACTGTATTGACTAGAAGCCGTTCTATCGACCGTCTTCGCACCTGCCAAAAAGAAAAGGGAAACTATCAGTTTTTGGAAACAATCAATACGCAACAAACTGATCCGCTTGCAGTGGAAACCACAAGCATAGCCTGCGATCAAACGCGTGCTGTTCAGAAGGCCATGATGGCTTTATCTCCTGAACAGCGTCAAGTAATTGAGATGGCATATTTTAGCGGATTAAGTCAGCGTGAAATTGCAGAGAAGATTGACAAACCGCTTGGTACTGTGAAAACCCGCATACGATTAGGCATGATAAATTTACGCAACACGCTAAACCCGCCCGATGAAGGATGTATATTGTGGTAGATTTATCTAAGGTCGACGATCTTTGTAAACAGGCATCTTTGTATGCACTGGGTGTGCTTGACGGCGATGAACTGCGATTGTTCGAGCGCCATCTTGACCAAGGATGCAGTAACTGCAACACAGAGCTAAACAGGTTTCAGCCTGTTGTCAATCAATTGAGTCACATTCCTCCTGTTGTGCCGTCCCCACCATCAATTCGGTCAGCTTTACTGCAACGGATCAAAAATGAACCGTTAGCCGGTCAACCTGAAAATCATCCATGCGGATCTGATACCGAAAAGTCAGAAGCCGGCTTTGTTTTTATCAAAGCTGCCGATAACCGGTGGCAGGAAATTTTACCCGGAATTAAACTAAAGCCGTTTTTTGTCGATAACACACAGAACCGCATGACAGCTCTGATCCGTATGGAACCGAATACTACGTATGCCGCGCATCGCCATACAGCACCAGAAGAATTGTACGTATTGGAAGGAACCTGTTTTTGTGGTGGACAATTACTTCGTCCCGGTGATTATCATCGAGCGGAAACAGGGAGTATTCATGATGAAACTTCGACAAAAGATGGCTGCCTGATGTTCATCATTTTCTCTCCTGAGAATGAAATGCTCGATTATAAATAGGATGTAATGGATCGTCCCATTGATTCGTCTCTTTCAAAACCCAAAAGAATATATTAATTCTATATCAGACAGTTAATTTACTAAAGTGAGAAAGAAAGACCGTTGTGATGTATGCCTTTGATAAGCACTCACTTTAAGCTCAAGCATTTTTTAATGAGTGTGTGATAATTACCACACTTAAAGGAATATTTTCTGCGTATATTCGAAAGAAATTGTACAATAATGAAATAAATCTCTCGCAACCATTACGAACACGAACAAGCTAAATATACAAATCAGGCTAAAAGTAACAATAGTGATAATCATTACAATTTGCTATACAATATCTATTTATATTTTACACTAAATATATATTTTTTAGTCTTTTTTCAACTTAACATGATGAATTTAATGAATTATCGTGTAGCATCTAAACCAGTTGGGTCAATTATTTTTGTTACTTTAGAAAAGTAATGGTTGAAAATTAATTCATGCAACATATATATTTTATACAAATAAATTAATAATTTTGGAACTTTTGAAACGGATGTTGAGTGTCATGAAAAATTCATTACATGTGATAGGAATATCCATCGTTTGCTTGTGCGGATTCTATAGTGTGTCGGCAAAGGCAGCAAGTATTAATAGTATGGACACTGGTTTTCACTCAATCTTAAATAAAAATGTTGCAGTTTACCTAGATATTGATGGCTATCATGATATAACTAACCCTGCAATTTCCATAGCAGTAAATGAAGCGAATGAGATGGATGGGTTTAGCAGTTTCGGCCTGCCGAAGTTTAAAGAGCGTGCCATGACTAAAGCCGATACAGATTCTGATTTCATATCGAACGATCAGGGAAATGCTAACCACAATGCTGATGATTTTCAAGACATAATCGTTACTGAAATAGCAGAGGATGCCGGTGAGACGGCTGGAATTAGCAGCTTCGGCCTGCCAAAGTTCAAAGAAAGTGTCAGCACGGGGGCGCATATTGATTCTGACGCAAAACTAAACGATCACGGTGGAGAGACAAGTTCCGATGGCATTAATTATCAAGACCTGGCTTTATCAGCAGAAACGGATGACGCGATTGACATGGCTGAGATTAGCAGTTTCGGTCTACCAGATCTTGACGAGCGTGATACCAATGTGGAGCTGCTTGAAACAACTGAAAACGCAACGCCTGCTTCTTCAGCGGTAAATACGAGCCAGTCCGTATTTGTTAATAAAACTAACACCCCTTCCACCGAGATCGTTTCGTTTGAAGAAGCGGCAAACCGTGGTAATAAATTTGCTGAAAATTCATCAAATGACGAAAATGGTGTGTTTGTTCCGGAACTTGACATTTACGCCATGCTGCTCGTTTTCTTAGGTTTGATGGCATTTACTGCGCGCCGCAGAAGAGACATTATTTAAGTTTTTACAGTGTCGCGGCTAACGAGAACCTGCACCCAGTAGCAATTTACTGTCGAGTGAGACCACCACTTAGGGGCGATTCCAATATTAGGGTTTTGCTCCTATAGCAGAGTTTATATAAAGAACTTAAGGATACCTGCGAACTGATTCTGGATAAATTATAAATCCATCACTGATTATTAGTCTCGCTCGCGGAATCAAGGTGTTTCCACAAACATTTCCCGTTACTCTCATGATCAATTATTTCCAGCCGCTTGCTATGCAATGTTAATTCTTCCTGATTAGCCGACAATACGATAAGATTTAAATCATCGATATTAACAGTTGTCCCGGAACCGGTCGCAGCGCTTTCAAGTTCAACGAACAGGCTCTCTTGTCCGCGAGTCATAGCCAGATAAACTTCCGCCAGTAATTCCGCATCCAGTAATGCACCATGCAAAGTCCGCTTGGAATTATCAATCTGATAACGATCACACAATGCGTCCAGACTATTCCGTTTGCCTGGATGTATTTCCTTAGCCATTTTGAGCGTATCGGTAATCGTCAAACAGTAGCTATTCAACGGCTTAAATTTTGCCAAGCCCAACTCGTGGTCAAGAAAAGCCACATCAAATGGTGCGTTATGGATGATCAGTTCCGCATCATCAATGAATTCCAGAAATTCATTTGCAATTTCAAGAAATTTTGGTTTATCTTGTAAAAATGCAGCGGTTAACCCATGCACTTGTAATGCACCGGCTTCGCTGTCGCGCTCGGGATTCACGTAATGATGTAAGTGACGGCCGGTCAATCGGCGGTTGCACAACTCTACGGCAGCCACTTCGACAATACGGTGCCCAAATTTAGGCTCAAGCCCAGTTGTTTCTGTGTCAAGAAAAATTTGCCTCATTTATTCAACCCGTTATTAATCTTTTGTCAAGATTCTGGCCTGTAAATCATGGACATCCGAACCAATAATTTCAACTTCTGAAAACTCTCCAACTTTTAAGTGACTTGCATTCTCTAGATACACCAGCCCATCAATTTCCGGTGCATCGGCGGTACCCCGTGCTATTGCCTGATTTTCATTAATTTCGTCAACAAGCACCGTCATTGTCTGACCAACTTTACTCGCAAGGCGCTTTTGGCTTATTACTTCCTGGGTGGCCATAAAACGGGCAAGCCGCTCTTCTTTTACCGCTTCAGGAATATGATCGGCCAAGTTATTTGCCGCTGCACCCGCCACCGGCGAATAAGTAAAGCAGCCGACACGATCGAGCTGCGCCTCTTCTAGAAACGCCAACAATTCTTCAAATTCTGTTTCAGTTTCGCCTGGAAAACCAACAATAAAAGTACTGCGCAATGTGATATCCGGACATATTCCGCGCCAAAGCCTGATACGTGCCAAATTATTTTCCGCACTGGCGGGACGCTTCATAGCCTTCAATATACGCGGACTGGCGTGTTGTAACGGCACGTCAAGATATGGCAGAATTTTTTCTTCAGCCATCAACGGAATTAATTCATCTACATGTGGATAGGGATAAACATAATGCAACCGCACCCATACACCCAGTGATCCCAAAGCCTGCGCCAGCTCAGTCAGGCGAGTTTTCAAAGGTCGGCCCTGCCAAAAACCGGACCGATATTTTATGTCAACGCCATAGGCACTGGTATCCTGGGAAATAATCAGCAATTCCTTGACACCAGCATTAACTAGGTTATCGGCCTCCTGCATGACTTGATGAATTGGACGGCTGACTAGATCACCACGCATGGATGGTATAATACAAAAAGTGCAGCGGTGATTACAACCTTCTGAAATTTTGATATACGCATAATGCTTAGGGGTTAATCGAACGCCTTGAGGTGGAATTAGACTGGTATACGGATCATGCGGTTGTGGTAAATGGGTATGCACGGCCATCATGACTTCCGATAACGCCTGGGGTCCGGTAACCGCCAATACCTGTGGATGAGCGTTTTTTACAATATCACCCTCGTCTTTCGCACCGAGACAGCCTGTAACAATTACTTTTCCGTTTTCAGCCAGTGCTTCGCCTATCGCGTCCAGCGATTCCTCAACGGCACTGTCAATAAATCCGCAAGTATTGACGATAACCAGATCCGCTTCGTTATAAGATGGGGAAATTGTATAGCCCTCAGCACGAAGCTGTGTCAGGATTTGCTCAGAATCGACCATTGCTTTTGGACAACCTAAGGAGACAAAACCAACTTTTGGTGAGGATTGAATAAATGTTGACATGGGATACCCAGTTTACTTAGCTAAAAAATTTTTCATAGCGGGAACAATTACAATATTCTATGATTCAGTACAATCTATCTGAAGAAAATTATGGTAGTGTAACGGCTGAATGGATCATATAAAGGAGTTGCTATGCACCCGATACAACGTCAGCTTCGCAACGATCATCATCATTTGCAACTGGTTTTGAACTGTTTTAGTAAAGAAATTGACTGTTTCGATTTTAATGCGCAACAGGATCCTGACATGGAAGTTATTCTCAACGCACTGGATTACGTTCGGGAATACCCCGACAAATGGCATCACCCAGCTGAGGATGTTATTTTTAACCAGCTATTGGCTAAAAAAGTTAAAGAGAGCAAACTTATCAAGAAACTCGAAGAAGAACACAATAAAATTAGCCAGGAAACCGAAAAAATAAATCAATTATTCCGCGCGGCGGCGGAGGATTGCATTGTACCAGCCAGCGATTTAGTTGAAAGCGCTCGGCGTTATATTACACTGCAACGCACCCATTTGGAACAGGAAAACGAAATTATATATCCGCTAATGGATAAACTCTTTGGTCCGGATGATTGGAAAGAGATCGAAAAAAAAATAGAAATTCAAAACGATCCATTATTCAATAAGCCATCAAAGCGAGAATTTACCCAGCTATACCACCATATTTTGGAATTGGAAAAGGAAAGAGAGAAAGAAAGTTAAACCCGGATACAGATGATTCATCCGATTTGCTTCGCCGTGAAATTGAATTACTATTTGTCCGCATTAGCCGAAAAGTTTTATATTGCCAAAATTATTCAGATAAATTGTTTGTTTCACAACAGATTACGCTATTTCCACACAACCTGTGACTGTTCACCCTATCGTAATATCTAGAGTACAAGTATAATTTAACAATAATTTCATTATATTGACGCCAACGAGCGCAGCTTATATTTTGTAGCTTTTCCAGGATTAAAAAAAATGAAACCGCCCATTCGTATTGCTGTCACTGGCGCAACTGGCCAGATTGGTTACAGCCTTCTTTTTCGCATTGCAGCTGGCGACATGTTTGGCAAGAATCAGCCCATTATACTGCAATTACATGATATTACTGAAGTACAACCAATTTTTACAGGAATTGTCATGGAATTGCTCGATTGCGCTTTTCCTTTGCTGATCAATGTCATTAGCACGGACAATTTAACTACTGCTTTTCAGGATGCCGATATCGCTATTCTGGTCGGCGCCCGCCCGCGAACCAAGAACATGGAACGTAAAGATTTGCTGACAGCAAATGGTCCGATTTTTTCAGCGCAGGGGAAAGTGCTTAATGAAGTCGCCAGCCGCAAAGTGAAAGTGCTGGTTGTGGGCAATCCAGCTAATACCAATGCTTTCATCACTATGAGCAATGCACCCAGCCTGAAGCCTGAAAATTTTTCGGCAATGCTGCGGCTAGACCACAATCGTGCTTTGTCACAAGTAGCACATAAACTGGCACAACCTGTTTCACTTATACGCAAAATGATCGTATGGGGCAACCATTCCAGCACACAATACCCTGATTTAAGCCATGCATTAATTGACGGCCAAAAAGTTTCAACATTGATTAATGACCCAGTTTGGGTAGACAATGAATTTATTCCCAACGTCCAGAACCGCGGCATGGAAATTATTAAAGCGCGTGACGGCAAATCAAGTGCAGCAAGTGCCGCTAACGCGATCATTAATCACATGCAAGACTGGCTATTCGGCACGCGTGATGATGATTGGGTATCCATGGGTATTTTATCAGATGGCAGTTACCAAATTCCGGAAGGATTGATATACAGCTTTCCAGTAACTTGCGATAATGGCATATACCAACTTGTTCAGGGCTTAGAAATTAGTGGTGAAAGTATGAAAAAGATGCAAATAAGCTACCGGGAGTTACTGGAAGAGCGCGACACAATTAAACATTTGCTTGGTTAACTGCAGCATCGTTCTTTCGTAAAGTAGTGAATAACTCCTCAGCAGGTTTCCGTTTCCGCGCCGCTCTAGCTACTGAGAAACCTTTGCAAATTGCCGGATGCGTTAATGCTTATACTGCGCGTATGGCTGAATGTGTTGGTTTTAAAGCATTATACCTGTCCGGTGGCGGCGTAGCTGCAGGCTCCCTTGGCGTTCCAGATCTTGCGATCACCACTTTAAATGATGTGCTGACCGATGCTGGCCGCATTACTGGTATATCGGAAACCCCTTTACTGGTTGACACTGATACCGGTTTCGGTAGTCGCCTGAATATTGCCCGCACTATCAAATCAATGATTAATTGTGGCGTAGCCGCAATACATATTGAAGACCAAACACAAATTAAACGGTGCGGCCATTTATCAGGTAAAAAAATTGTTAGTACAGACGAAATGGCTGATCGCATTAAAGCAGCAGTTGACGCCAGGACAGATGCGGAATTTGTTATCATGGCGCGTACCGATGCGCTGGCATCAGAGGGATTACAGGCGGCTATTGACCGGGCCTGCAGATATGTTGAAGCGGGCGCTGACATGATTTTTCCTGAAGCTGTTATTGATCTTGCAACATATCAGGAATTTGCAAAAATAACAAAGATACCGGTATTGGCAAATATTACCGAATTTGGTAAAACACCGCTCTATAACGTTGAGCAACTGTCAGCAGCCAATGTATCTATGGTCTTGTATCCACTTTCTGCATTTCGCGCCATGAACGCAGCAGCGCTTAAAGTGTATCAAACAATACGCCACGATGGAACACAGCAAGGTGTCATTAATATGATGCAAACACGTGACGAACTATATGATTATCTTGATTATCACAGCTATGAACAGCAGCTGAATCAATCACTATCCAACACGCGGCATGATGATAGCGAATGAACATGTCTACTGAGACGCCCAACTCCACAATCAAAAAATCAGTTTTATTGTCAGGCGTGAACGTTGGCGACACGGCCATTTGTACAGTTGGAAAAACAGGTGATCACTTGTTTTACCGTGGATATAGTGTAGACGATCTGGCTAACAACTGTGTATTTGAAGAGGTCGCTTACCTTCTCATTTATGGCAATCTGCCTTCTCCAGCGGAGTTATCTGCATACCAGGAAAAGCTTAGTGGGTTGCGTGATTTACCCGACATTGTCCGCACGGTTTTGGAAGTCATTCCAGCTTCAGCACACCCAATGGATGTCATCCGGACGGGTGTTTCAGTACTTGGAACAACATTCACGGAAGAAGAAAATAATTCATCCATGGAAAACGTTCGACATCAGGCTGATCGTGTACTTGCCTGTCTTGGTTCTATGTTGTTGTACTGGTATCAGTTTTCACATAATAATCGACGCATTTCATTTGCCACGAAGGATGAATCGATCGGCGGGTATTTTCTCAGTTTACTCCATGGCAGGCAACCAACAAAAAACCAGCTTAGCGCCATGCATGCCTCTTTGATTCTTTATGCCGAGCATGAGTTTAATGCCTCAACTTTTGCAGCACGCGTTATTGCAGGAACCGGCGCCGATTTTTTCTCAGCAGTCACAGGCGGAATCTGCGCTCTGCGCGGTGCTAAACATGGCGGCGCAAATGAAGTGGCAATTGAAATAATGCAACGTTACAACTGCCCTGATGAGGCTGAACGGGACATACAGCGCCGATTGAAGAACAAAGAAATCATCATTGGCTTCGGCCATCCGGTCTATACGGTCGCAGATCCACGCAATGACATAATCAAGAAAGCAGCAAAAAAGTTGGCAACTGAGAGCAATGATTTAACACTGTTTGATATTGCTGCCAGGATAGAAACTGTTATGTGGCAGAAAAAAAGAATGTTTCCCAATCTGGATTGGTTTTCCGCAGTCAGCTACCACATGATGAACGTACCGACAAAAATGTTCACACCCCTTTTCGCACTCGCACGCGTCAGTGGCTGGACCGCGCATTATATTGAGCAACGATTGGACAATAAGATTATCCGGCCTTCTGCGAACTATATTGGACCGGAACCAAAAGACTTTGTAAAGTAATGCTGTTATCTTGCCAGGAGCGGAACAAACGTTCATTTGTTTGTATTCATATCAGAGACATGAACCAAGCTAAGTATACCTATACCCTGCCCCATGAGCTGGGAACAGGGTATTATCCTCTCTGTCTCTGCCAGTTTAAAAGATAAAGTTCTCTATGGCCAACGGACCTGCGCCCATCACTTCGATTACGATATCATCTGCAGCCGTAAGATTACCGTCTTTATTTGCATCAATAAACAAAACAGTTTGCGATTCGCTGGGTTGCAAAGGGAGCGGAATTTCTGAGAAAGCGATGCCACGATCACCGGCCGTATCAAGGAACAGGTCGGGAATATTGGTAAGATCCGTATCGAAGGTGGGCACCTTCGCGGCCACATCAACAATGCCTTGCTGAACCCCTGTAAAGGCAAGAGCACTCACATCAAAACGGTCAGCAGTCGCCGCGGCACCCGCTGTAAAATTGTCGATCATCTCAAATTCCAAATCGTTCAGAATAGTGATTACGCCATCGTTGTTGGTATCGCGTATCTGTGCATCCGCCGCCCCTGTCAGCACCAGGACATCCTGCGCCGCTTCAGCTTCTTCAAGCACAAAGAAATCACTGCCCAGGCCACCCGTGATATTGTCACCCTGCGTGCTTCCAACATATACATCCACACCGCTGGAACCTGTGTATGTAACACTTTGTGCATGTGCTGCCATACTTATTGTCATATCACCTGTCGAACCGGCTGCATTAATCGCTGTCACTTTGCCGATGGTCATTTCACCAACATTATTTCCTTTATCTTCCAGGTCAACGTCACCATTACCGGTAATGGTAATGTTTTCGGCATCAGGCGCGATGAATCTTACTTTTAGTTCACCCGTTGATGAAACAATGAGATTCTCAATACCATTTGCGATGATTTCTTGGGCGTCTACTACGCCTGTCGCATTAAGCGTAAAAGATTCAGCATTGCCCGCAGCAGTAGTGCCGGCAGCATTCAGCGGCGTCACTGAAAAACCAGCACCGATATTTAATGTGCCACCCGCACTGCCGATATTGACGGTAAATGCATCGGGAACATTAATCGCGCCAACAGGTCCTGGTAAAGGGCTATTTAGTGTTACGGCACTGGCGTTTATTGGAAACAAGATATTGTTGGTCACCAGATATTCAGTAACCTCAGCCGGCGTCAGCACTTTTGTCCCATCCAGATTGAACATGGGCGCGCGCAGCGTATCCAGGTCCAGCGAATAAATCGCCGCAGAATGAGCATCTGCAACCGCTATTTTATTTTTGAACAAATTGGCTGTCTCAGTAAATGCGGCGGGTACCGACGGCCCTAACAAAAAGGCTGTTGCCTGCATAGCAATCGAACCAAATCCAACACCCGCATTAATACTACTGGTAAAAAAAGCTGCAGCCTGGGTTGCGGGGCTGCCTGGTACGTTATCTGCCACCAAACCATAATGACTCATCAGTTGCGCAACCTGCGCAGCTGTGGTTGTTTTGCCACCCATAATTCCATTGGCAAACGCTGAAGAAGCCGCCAGTGTATCTGCCAACTGCGCTTCAGTTGTTCCGTCTTCTATTAGCTTGGTAAAATCTGCCAGAAATTTGTTACCCGGCGATGCGCCAAAAAGACCGACAACCATTCCTAGAACGTCATTTTTTTGCTGACTTGTTAAAGGCATATGAGAATTCCTCAATAAAATAAAAAGTAAATAAATAAATTCTGAATTGTGTAATCAATATAGGCCAGTGAAGCAATTATCCTGCTGATTATTGAAATAATCGTCTTCGATCATATCAGCAATCAGATTGCCAAAATTCGGCTAGATTATTACCGTATCATATCATACAATCAACGGATTACACTCCATCTTCCTCCCCATCTTCCTCCCTTCAAGCATCAACTATTTGCGTGCAGGTATTCTTGCATTTAATCATTCGCCATCTTTTTCCCATTAAGTAATTGCGCATAAATAACCTTTTCAAGTTGGCAGTTCGCATCTGAATCTATTTAATGTTGTATTTATTTCCAGCAATATTTTTTCAGATAGTACCGTTAATTCATTGAAATTTTAATATAAATACAATTACAAAATAAAGGGAGAAATGTCCTCAATTAATTGGGTCACTTATCCTAGTTTCTTTGTTGCAATACCATGTTGCTATCATGCACTGTTTCGGCCGTCCGATGATTAAATCGTTGGCAGCACTATTTATACACGTCAGGCTTTTCTATTAACGCTTCGCGCGGTGCGGGTGAATATCAATCAATGGAACATGGCCCAAGCTGTCGGAAAATTTTATGAATTTGCAGCACATCGTAGAACTGAACCAGTCAGGAATTAAACACTTGGATTACTCCGTCAGGACTGATCTTGCAAAAGGAGTAGCAAAACTGACTGTCATTTGCCGATGCTGATTATACAGAAACGTCAAAATTGGGATAATGTTATTAATTGCATTCTGCAGCATTGTCATTGTAATAACACCCCGGCAACTGACTTAAGAGGTTCCACCGTTTCTCTTGTAATGTGGCTTATACAGTCGTAATTATCTCATGCAGATTGGTCTCTTAGCCTGTGCTTAATGCTAGTTATCTTCAGATCTGCTGGGCGTGTCTTGATGTTATGAGTAATGAGAAAGTTTTTTTTATGCTGCACCTTTTGATTTATATTACTTGTTTTGCAAGAAGGCTGCAACAATAATGGGAATAATAATCATTAATTAAATAATCTAATTTTTTTACCAACTATTGGGACAAGAAATATTATCGTACTTAATTCAGCGCCCTGTGTGTATCGATATAACCTATTATATTTCATGCCATTTAATTTTTACAGCTTTATACCTGCCTTTGCGATTGCATCAGTCATTGCTTCCCCTACTTGATGATAAAACGACTTGCGATCAATGTTCTGATTTAATATGAGTACCACCTGTATGTCACGGAAATCTATTAATGTTATTGTTTCGTTTACCACTCCATCCAATTCAAGCCGCCTCTTGATTTGGATAAAGTCACCCAGCTTTTGGCCGACTAATGCTTCATATAGCTCGCAACCGAAGTCATTATAGGGATATTTTTTTTTTCCACTCGATGTATCAACCTTACATGGAAAATTTCTAAAGATAATCTGAACATCTTTATAGCTTCCTGATATTTCTGCAAGATAGCAAATCGTCCATTCTTTTGCTTTAAACATAGTCGGGGCCAGGTCGATTCGATTAAAATTCATCCAACCTTTAATATTGATGGTTATTTATAGTCATCCAGTTGGGAAAGAGTAAGCTTTTCAATTTTCTATGACATCGCTTGCTACATAATCAAGCAAATTCCATGCCGCAAATATTTTATTCAACAGACTCATATAATTAAAAATTCTTCAGATAGCACCTGAGGCCAAATTGTCTCAATCAATGGACGAAGAGATAATGATTTTCAGCAACTGATTGTTTCTGCTTCATTAATTTTGTATCAATAAAGAGACAACAAACAAGAAGTTTTGTGGATTATTAACAACAAGCCTGCTCTAACATCAAATTAATAAACCAAGAGCTGCTTACAGGTAATAACGGGAAACGGTAAGAAATTTCGCGCAAAGAAACAGTATTAACAGGCGCATCAGCTGTTATCACAAACAGTTGGATTAACTGTCGGTGCTTACGCCTAGCTGCGCACAAAGTTTATCGACGATTTTACGCAGTATTCGGACTTCTGACGCCAATCTGGCGACATCAGACTTTAGTTCGTTAACATCATCTGTCGCCGTATTTTCAACAGAATGCGTATCTAATGACGACGATTCGCCTGGTTGATTAATTGCCGGCATACCAGACAGCAAATGAATCCAGCGATTTTCTCGCATACCTGGCTGCCGTGCCATTTCCATAACCAAGGCATCCGGGGAACGCTCAGACAACTCTCTCAAAAAACTTTCAACCGACGATATGTCAGCAAATCGATACAATCGCTCACTGTTTGTGCGTAACTCGCCGGCCGTTTGTGAGCCACGCAACATCAGGGTCGCAAGTAAAATCATTGATTGCTCCGGAATACGTAAAACTGGTTGTATGTTTTGCGCATAATGCGAAACCCGTCCGCCGCTTGTTTCAGTTACCAATGATTGACGCCGCAAACTATTTAAAGCTCCCATCGCCTCTGACTGGGATACATTTAATATCGGATTGCGACTGGTTTTTTGATTGCATGCCATAATTAATGAATTCAATGACAATGGATAACTATCCGGCACTGTGCGTTCCTTCTCAACCAACACACCCAGGATGCGCGTTTCAACAAGCGTAAGATCAGGAAAGGAAGATTCAGTCATGTACAAAAATCAATATCTCATATTATTTAAGAAACTGTCGAAACAGGCTATTTTTCCAGTTGCTTATCAAGTGTTTTTTGGAGGGATGACATGAACTCCATTGGCAGCGGAAACACGATGGTTGAATTCTTTTCGCCAGCAATTTCCGTGAGGGTTTGCAGGTAACGCAATTGCAATGCCTGCGGTTGCTTTGCCAATACCTGCGAAGCCTCCAACAGGCGCTGCGATGCTTGCAACTCTCCTTCCGCATGAATAACTTTCGCACGCCGTTCACGTTCCGCTTCCGCTTGCCTGGCAATAGCACGAATCATCGATTCGTTAAGATCAACATGTTTTATTTCAACGTTAGCCACTTTGATGCCCCAAGCATCTGTCTGCTCATCAAGAATTTTTTGAATATCACTATTTAATTTTTCCCGGCTGGCCAGCATCTCATCCAATTCGTGCTGACCAAGTACTGATCGCAAAGTCGTTTGCGCCAATTGACTGGTTGCAACATCAAAATCCTCAACTTGAATAATTGCCCGTTCAGGGTCAATTACCCGAAAATAAAGCACAGCATTGACTTTTACTGAAACGTTGTCGCGCGAGATAACATCCTGGCTTGGCACATCCATTACAACAGTCCGCAAGTCAACGCGCACCATGGTTTGGATCACCGGTATCACAATAATAAGTCCGGGACCCTTGACCTTCCAGAAACGCCCCAACTGAAATATTACACCGCGCTGATATTCTCGCAACACCCTGAAGGCGCTTGCCAGGAACAATATAATAATTGCTACAATAAAAAAAACTACGGTTACCAGATCCATTTTACCCCTCCTTTGTTTGCTTTAGTTGATTGGCATATGGCTCCACCACCAGCAGCAGGTTATTCGTCGCGGTTACACAAACTTTCTGGCCTTGTTTGAGCGGTTCACTGGATTGCGCTTCCCAACGTTCCCCATGAATTCTAACCCATCCACGACTGTCGAAGTCTTCCAATACTTCTCCAATACCACCAATAAGCTGCTCTTTGCCACTAACAACCGGCCGTTGCCGGGCTTTTATTGCCATACCCAATATCAACATGAAAAAAACTGCCGATAATAATGCAAACGTTGCAATAAGCGGAACAGAAACACCATATCCAGGAACACCTGTATCCAACAGCATGACCGAGCCGATCACAAAAGCGATTACGCCACCAATTCCAAGCGCGCCAAAACTGGGCACGAACACTTCGCCCAGCATAAAAGCTATTCCAAGTACAATTAGTGCAAGCCCCGCATAATTAATTGGTAAAACCTGAAATGCGAATAACGCGAGCAATAAACAAACCGCACCGACGACGCCAGAGAAAATAGTACCCGGATTGGAGAATTCGAAAATCAACGCGTAGATACCGAGCAACATCAGGATATATGCCACGTTCGGATCAGTAATAATCGCCAGTAAACGCGTGCGCCAATCCTGCTCAAGACGCTGCACGGTCATATTTTCAGTAGATAACATCTTCTCCTGCCCTAGCACATTTACAGTCAACCCATCTGTTTTAGACAGCAAATCCGGAATACTGGTTGCTATTATGTCAATGACGTTTTCGGCCAGCGCTTCTTCCGCTGTTAAACTGACGCCTTCACGTACTGCCCGTTCCGCCCAATCGGCATTACGCCCGCGCATCTGTGCAAGCCCACGAATATAAGCAACCGCATCATTAACTATCTTGCTGGTCAGCGGATCTCGCAACGCCGGTTCCTTATCGTCACCACTTTCCGGATCTTTATCATTGCCATCACCACCTGGGAAACCTGTGATCTGGACGGGCGTTGCAGCACCCAGATTGGTCGCTGGCGCCATCGCGGCGATATGGCTCGCGTAAAGAATATATGTTCCAGCGCTTGCAGCACGCGCGCCACTAGGGGAGACAAAACTAAGAACAGGGACAGGAGAAGCGATAATATTACGGATAATATCGCGCATGGATGCATCCAACCCCCCGGGGGTATCTATCTGAATGATAATAACCTGCGCATCTTTCTCTATAGCTTTACCAAAACTGCGTTTTAAATAATCGTGAGTGGCAGGTCCAATAGCCCCATCAATCGTTAACCAAAGCGCCTGGTTACTCCCTTGCGCAACCGGTAGCGATGCCCATAAAACTATAACAAACGACATGATTCCGTAAGCAAGAATCCGGCCATAATTAAAACGGCAAGCAATTACTTTGAATGTTGATTTTCCGATAGCCATTGTCTACGCACATAATCCCGGTTTAATGCCAGCCATTGCAATGCAATAATTGCACTGGCCGAATTAATCTTACCTGCTTTTAATAACGATAAAGCAGCTTCCAAGGTTATGACATGAACTTTTATGTCTTCACCTTCTTCAATGACGCCATGTATCCCGCCCGCATGCGTTGCATCTACCTTGCCACAAAATAAAGCAATGCGCTCCGTTGTACCGCCTGGACTAACCAGATAATCATACAATGGAATAAGATCAGTAACGGCACAACCAGCCTCCTCTAAGCTCTCTCGTTTAACCACGTCGATTGCCGACTCACTCTCCTCAATGATGCCAGCCACAATTTCTAATAACCACGGACCACCTGGCGCGGCCATTGCCCCAACTCGAAATTGTTCAATCAAAATGATTTCATTTCTGAGTGGATCATAAGGTAAGACAGCGGCAGCATGTCCACGTTCAAATACTTCGCGCACGACTGGATGACACCAGCCACCGTTAAATAAACGATAACGTAAACGATAACGCTCCAAACGGAAAAACCCCTGGAAACATATACTTTTATCAATAATTTCGATGTCTGCCGGCATATTATTTTTACCCGTGAATTTTTGCATGATTATTCAGGTTATATGCAACCATAGCAACCATTTTTCATCCTTTAAATTTTAGAAATTTAACCGATAACAGCATCTGATTTCCCGCGAACTCAGATGATCTTTCCACTTTTCCGCAACTTGCCAAAAATAAATACGGAATACTTTTATTCCATTCCGAGAAATATGTTAGGCTAACCAGGAAATCAGCAACAGGATTATGACCAAGATACCCACGATGAATGGCGCGTACCGGGATAATGGCATCACTGATTAAATGGTCAATGTACTGGCGCAGACTATAGAAACAGCTGGCGGAGAGGTTGAAATCATCCGGCTACGTGATTGCCCGATAGCATTTTGTCTCAATTGCTGGACATGTACGCAACAACCAGGCAAGTTGCCTGGCAAATGTGTGCAAAAAGATGGTATGCAGGCGTTAATTGACAAAATTGAGCAAGCAAATGGCTATATTTTCGCCTCACCCACCAACTTGGGGTCGGTCGCTGCCCTCTTTAAACGTTGCATGGAACGGCTGATGGTTTACGCCTACTGGCTCATGAGGTATAGGGATGCGCTCCGATTCCGCAAGGCAAATACACCAACGGAGAAGGCGGTTATAATTTTTTCGAATGCAGCGCCTGGCACTATTGGCCGCTTGTTATTTGGCACTCACAAACAACTCAAACTGACAGTGCAAACAATCGGGGCTGAAATTGCTGGCACAGTTTTTACAGGTTTGACTAGCAAAACGCCTCACTCAGAATTACTAAAGAACCTGCAAAAAAAATTAAAACTCTGGTTATAAAGTTGGTTGGCACTTAATCAAACACGCAAGAAAAAAGGAGTTTAATCACATGGACGAAGAAACTAAAAAACTACTGGCAAACATCGCTCACCACCTAAAATGGGTCATCGTGCTTTTATTTGCGATACTGGCGATGTTGCTTGCTGAAAAAGCGTGGGCGGCAACTGAATCTTGTTACACCAGCCTGGCAGCAGACGTTAGTCACATTTTGCTTTAAATAATGAGCGTATTCTTGTTAATGCCACCTTATACCTACCGCGTAAGCTCCCTTTCTACATATCACCGCTGCAGTTACCACGGAAATACCGTAGCAATTTCATAACCAGGATCTCTCCTTCACATACCGGAAAGAGTAAACTTCATCGCTGGCAACTCAATGCCAGGCTAATCCGGTACCAGATCCAACATGAATTTAAGTTGATCGCTTAGCAACCTTTGGCTCATCTGAGTATATCAAAATCGGCTTAATATCATTTTTAACTGCGCCGTGGTCAATCACCACTTTTGATACATTCTCTAGCGAAGGCAAATCATACATAATATCCAGTAACGTTTCTTCAAGAATTGAACGCAACCCACGCGCACCAGTCTTTCGACTCAACGCCTTTTTCGCAATAGCTTTCAGAGCCTGCTCTCGGAATTCGAGTTCAACCCCTCCTTCCATGTTGAACATTTTCCTGTATTGTTTGACAAGCGCATTTCTCGGCTCTGTCAGAATTTCCATCAAAGCTGGTTCATTCAATTCATCCAGTGTTGCGACGACTGGCAGGCGTCCAACAAATTCCGGAATCAAGCCGTACTTAACGAGATCTTCCGGTTCCACTCCCTGCAGCACCTTGCTAATATCCTTTTCATCCCGTTGCTTTACGTCAGCACCAAAACCAATTCCGCCTTTCTCAGAGCGTGCTCTGATTACCTTCTCTAGGCCATCAAATGCCCCACCACAAATAAATAAAATATTGGTCGTATCGACTTGCACGAATTCTTGATTAGGGTGTTTACGTCCACCTTGTGGCGGAACCAAAGCCGTTGTTCCTTCGATTAGTTTCAGCAGTGCTTGTTGCACACCTTCACCCGAAACATCACGAGTAATTGACGGATTATCTGATTTACGCGATATTTTATCTATTTCATCAATGTAAACGATACCGCGTTGCGCCTTATCAGCGTCATAGTTACATTTTTGTAACAATTTCTGGATAATATTTTCGACATCTTCTCCAACATATCCTGCTTCAGTCAGCGTAGTTGCGTCAGCAATAATAAAGGGCACATCCAGAAGCCGCGCCAATGTTTGCGCCAACAATGTCTTACCGGATCCAGTGGGACCAATAAGCAGAATATTACTTTTGGAGAGTTCGATATCATCTACGTCATCCGCTTTCACCTCATTCCTCAGACGCTTATAATGATTGTACACGGCTACAGACAGGATTTTTTTTGCCGAATCCTGCCCAATCACGTATTGATCAAGCGTTTGGTATATTTCACGCGGGACAGGTAAATCTGATTTAACGAGTTTGGTCGCCTCATCTCCCTGCATTTCCTCCCGAATGATATCGTTACAGAGCTCAATACACTCATCACAAATAAATACGGACGGTCCAGCAATCAGTTTCCTTACTTCATGCTGACTCTTTCCGCAAAAGGAACAGTAAAGCAGTTTCTCACCACCAGATTTTTCTGACATATTTTCATCCTGTCTTTAGCAGATTGGAACATCCAAAATAAAAAAAATTCATCGCCTGTGCTTGCCACTTTTTACTTCACAACCACGCTACTTTACACATTCTGTATAACGTATAAAAACTGACTTTTGGGGACAATAACCATCGCGCAATCTTCCGGATATTACAGTCTCACTAATATCCTACGACACGTTCTTCTATTTTATATTTTTCTCTCGAGCGGTTAACACCGCATCGACCAAACCATACTTTACCGACGCGTCGGCGCTAAGAAAATTATCTCTATCGGTATCTTTTTCAATGATCTTAATGGACTGCCCTGTATGTTTGGCCATAATTTCATTTAACCGATTTTTTAAATATAGAATTTCCTTGGCATGAATCTCAACATCGGACGCCTGTCCTTGAAATCCTCCTAGCGGTTGATGAATCATGACACGAGAATTCGGCAGACAAAATCGCTTTCCCTTCGTACCCGCTGCTAATAACAATGCCCCCATACTTGCAGCCTGGCCGATACAAAGCGTACTAACATCAGGTTTAATATACTGTATTGTATCGTAAATTGCCATTCCGGCAGACACAGCACCACCCGGCGAATTAATGTAAAGATGAACATCCTTCTCTGAATTTTCCGATTCCAGAAATAAAAACTGCGCCACGATTAAGTTTGCGGAAGTTTCTGTAACCGGACCAACCAAAAAGATAACGCGTTCTTTTAATAATCGCGAATAGATGTCGTAAGCGCGTTCTCCCCGCCCACTCGTTTCAATCACCATCGGAATCAAACCAAGATTCTGCGGCACAATATTATTTTGTTCTTGATCCAAGCACTGCACCATATCAAGCTATCTCCATTAATTGATCGAATGTGGTTGCTTTGTCAACAACTTTAACTTGCTGCAACGCCCATGTCACCACATTATCTTCGAGCACGACCGCTTCAACTTCTTTTAAATTTTCGGGCGACGAATAATGCCATTTAATCACTTCTTCAGGATTTTCATAGCCCTGCGCGGATTCTTCAACGACCTTGCGTATCTGTTCAGGTTGTGCTTTTAAATCGTGGGTCTTTACCAGTTCAGACAGAATTAATCCCAACTTTATGCGATACTCTGCCTTACTCTGAAACAATTCCGGATTTATCATTGCTTCATCAAACTTCATACCTCGGTTTTCAAAGTTTTGGCGCGCTTCCTCCATTAATCGCTTTTTCTCTTGATCAATCAAAACATTTGGTGCATCAATTTTTGTTGTATCAAGCAACGATTGCATAATTTGATCCTTCAATTTCGCTTTGGTTCGTTTCTCCACTTCGCGTTCAAGATTTAATTGAATTTCACTATGCATTTTCTGGGTATCACCATCGGCAATTCCTAGCAATTTAGCAAACTCATTATCTATTTCCGGTAACGCCGGAACTTCTATTTTATTCAGTGTCACTTCAAATGTAACGGTTTTTCCGGCGATTTCTTTACCATGATAATCCTCCGGAAATACAACTTCAAACGTCTTATTTTGCCCTAAACGCATTCCAACAAGCGATTCTTCAAATTGCTTTAATAGCTTACCTTCACCCACAATCAATAGGGCGCCTTTTGCCGTGCCACCTTCAAAATCAGTGTCATCTATCATACCGCGATAGTCAATATTAACCCGATCTCCCGACATTACTTCACGTTCAACTGGTTCATATTTCGTATGTTGCTTACGCAAAATATCAAGCGTTTTATCGACATCATCAGCACCCACCTCCACAATGGGCTTTTCAATATTTACCTGACTTAGATCTCCAAGCGCTATTTCAGGATAAACTTCAAATAAAACACTAAATTCATACTGCACATCACTTTCATCCACCGGTTTATCTTCAAAGCGCGGATAACCGGCTACGCGGATATTTTGTGTTTGCACTGCTTCATTAAAGTTTTTATGGAGTGCATCACTCAAAATTTCTTGTTTCAGTTGCGGACCATATTGCTGAGCAACTATTTTCAACGGCACCTTGCCGGGACGAAAGCCGTGAATCTTTGCGTTTTTAGCCAAACGCTTAAGACGAGTCCCCAATTCTTCCTGGATTTTATCTTTTGAAACTGAAATTACTAGGCGACGTTCCAATGCACCAAGGTTTTCTATATTTGATTGCATTAAATTTCCTGTCTGATTAAAAGCTCATAATTATTGCAATAACTGGAATGCATGATTGTATTTGGTTCAATGCATTATGCCCGTCAAATTACACGCGATGGTGCGAAAGGGGGGACTCGAACCCCCACACCTCTCGGCGCCAGAACCTAAATCTGGTGCGTCTACCAATTCCGCCACTTTCGCAAAATGTTTGATTATACCTTTTTCTCCTGCCCGCTGCAGACGCACTATTTTCCTGCTTGGCAAAATATCGTTTGTCCATTTACACCCCTACTGTCTGGACCCATCAAATATAAATAAACCGGCATCAATTCCTCTGGCTTGGGCAATGCCCGTTTAGTCTCACCTGGGTGTGTCATAGCACGTTGCGGTGAATTAACAGGTCCGGGAATAACCGCATTAATACGCAAATTGGGTGACATTTCCCATTCTTGCGCCTGTATTTTTACTAAAGACTCCACGCCACCCTTTGCTACAGAAAAACCACCCCAATAAGCAGTTGGGTTATGCGCGTGTGTATTTATAGTCATAATAACGCATGCATCGGCAGCGTTTTTTAATAATGGCAAACAGGCACGCGTTAATGCAAATGGCGCTATTAGATTAACTTTAAGCAACGTTTGCCATTGCTCAAGCGTCTCATTCTCCAGTGGGGTTGTGCCGTAAAGGAATGCGGCATTATGCAAAATACCGTCTAAACGGCCAAGCTGATGCGCGATTGCCTCAGCCATTTCCAGATAATCTTTCTCAACGGCATTCGTAAAATCAAGTGAAAAAATTGTTGGTTGTGCCTTACCAAGCGCTTCAATTTCATCATATACCCGCTCGAGTTTACCAACCTTGCGACCGTGTAGAATCACCGTAGCACCACTATTTGCATAGGCTAGCGCGGCCGCACGCCCTATCCCCTGCCCTGCACCGGTAACCAAAATTACTCGATCCTTGAGCAAATTCTCCGGAACAGGATAATTATTATAGTCTTCCATGAAATATGAATTTATCACAGGATGCGTGCAATGCAGAAATAATTCTGCGCTAAGTTGCGTTTATCAGCCTAAAATTTGGCTGTATTGTTGTTTTCAGGTCACTAAAAACAATAAGCCCCGTATACACGGGGCTTATTGTTTCATTTAACAATGAAAAAACTTAACCTAAACGGATTACATGTCCATGCCGCCCATGCCACCCATGCCACCCATACCGCCCATGCCGCCCATGCCGCCGCCAGCACCACCAGCAGAATCTTCCTTAGGCAGTTCTGCAACCATCGCGTCGGTTGTCAGCATCAGACCGGCAATCGAGGCCGCGTTCTGCAATGCGGAACGGGTAACTTTGGTTGGGTCCAAAACACCCATTGACACCATATCACCGTATTCACCAGTCGCTGCATTATAACCATAGTTATCGTTACCTTCTATCACCTGATTAACGACAACTGAAGGCTCCTGGCCAGAATTGGTTACAATCTGGCGCAGCGGCTCTTCCAGAGCACGTAACACAATTTTAATACCTGCATCCTGGTCATGGTTATTGCCCTTTATACCCTTAACTACTTTAATAGCGCGGATCAATGCCACGCCGCCACCGGGAATAATCCCTTCTTCAACGGCTGCTCGTGTTGCGTGCAATGCATCTTCAACGCGCGCTTTCTTCTCTTTCATCTCCACTTCAGTCGCTGCGCCAACTTTAATCAACGCAACGCCACCTGCCAGTTTTGCAACCCGTTCCTGAAGTTTTTCCTTATCATAATCGCTGGTTGCTTCTTCAATCTGGGTGCGAATTTGGCTTACCCGGCCTTCTATCGCCGAGACATCACCTGCGCCATCAATAATAGTCGTATTTTCTTTGCCAATCTCAACACGTTTAGCCTGACCCAGATTATCCAGTGTCACTTTCTCAAGCGACAATCCGACTTCTTCCGCAATCACTGTACCACCTGTCAGAATCGCAATATCTTCTAACATTGCTTTACGACGATCACCAAATCCTGGCGCTTTCACTGCGCAAGTTTTCAGAATACCACGGATATTATTAACCACTAACGTCGCCAATGCTTCTCCGTCTACGTCCTCAGCAATAATTAACAATGGCTTACTGGCTTTGGCAACCTGCTCCAATACCGGCAATAAGTCGCGGATATTTGATATTTTTTTGTCATGCAGCAAAATATAAGGTTCTTCAAGTAACGCAATTTGTTTTTCTGCGCTGCTCACAAAGTATGGAGATAGGTAGCCGCGGTCAAACTGCATACCTTCCACTACGTCCAGCTCATTCTGCAAACCAGACCCATCTTCGACCGTGATGACTCCCTCTTTGCCGACCTTATCCATTGCGCCAGCAATAATTTCACCAATTTCAGCATCTGAATTAGCAGAAATACTCCCAACTTGTGCGATTTCTTTGGCTGCCGCGCATGGTTTAGAAAGTTTTTTAAGTTCTTCAACAGCTGAAATGACTGCTTTATCAATACCACGCTTGAGATCCATCGGATTCATCCCGGCAGCAACACACTTCATGCCTTCTCTCACGATAGACTGCGCCAATACCGTGGCAGTTGTCGTACCGTCACCAGCCACGTCAGAAGTCTTGCTTGCAACTTCTTTGAGCATCTGCGCGCCCATGTTCTCGAATTTGTCATTAAGCTCGATTTCTTTCGCGACAGAAACACCATCCTTGGTGATCGTAGGCGCGCCAAATGAACGCTCCAATACCACATTACGACCTTTTGGCCCTAAAGTAACTTTAACTGCGTTTGCCAAAATATTAACTCCGTCTACCATTTTGTGGCGAGCCGAGTCGCCAAATTTCACTTCTTTTGCCGGCATAAATTTTCTCCTGAATTATTCGAAATATTATTTAAGACTGTTACTGAGGAATTAACCTTCAATCACACCCATAATGTCTTCTTCACGCATTACTAAAAGTTCATCACCTTTGACTTTTACGGACTGTCCGGAGTATTTTCCAAATAGCACTTTATCACCGACCTTTACTTCCAGCGCACGCACTTTACCATCATCACCGACCTTACCTTTGCCAACCGCCATTATTTCACCTTGATCAGGCTTTTCTGCCGCAGCGTCAGGAATGACGATGCCAGACGCAGTCTTGCGTTCTTCTTCCAATCGCTTGACAATAACGCGATCATGTAAAGGGCGAATATTCATACTTATTTCTCCTATTGATAAAATTTTCAACTAAGATGCCACTAAACAATTTGTCTATTATTGATAATAAACAAATACATAAACGAGTTATATTGATAACAGTAAATATATTATTAGCACTCGCTACTAATGAGTGCTAATAATAGGATCTATTACCGGGAATTTCAAGACAATGGAAGATATTTTTTTATCTGAACAACTCAATTAACTTGCGTCAGCAGCACTTGGACACAACGTAAATGCCAGTGAAGAGGCATTTTCCATTGAAATTGCACTAACTTTAAGATTCCATTATTGGTTCAACAACAACTAGCGCGAGAAAAACTATGTTGTTTACTCGCAGAACAATTATCATGGTGAAACCTCGGGTGCGCTGGCGCTTATCGCTGTGGCGTTATTTACTTTATGACGCCCTGCATTATCAATGAACAGAAAATAAATTTAATCGCAGATGAATCATTATGCCTACCTACTCCTCCGTAATCTCACAACGGGAAAACTTATTTCATGCAACTTACCTTTCTTGGCGCAGCAGGCGAAGTAACCGGATCAAGTTATTTAGTTGAAACTGGAAACAATCGATTTCTGGTTGATTGCGGCATGTTTCAGGGTGGACGCGACGCGGATAGAAAAAATCGGAGCGCTCTTAACTTTGATCCGCAATTAATTGATTTTGTGTTACTCACGCATGCACATATTGATCATTCTGGACTGTTGCCCCGGCTCAGCACACTCGGTTTTAGGGGTCCTGTTTATACTACGACGGCGACCATTGATCTGCTCAAAGTGATGCTCAAAGACAGCGCGTATATTCAGGAAAAAGAAATCGAGTGGCAAAATAAAAGGACCCACCGCAGAAAACACATCCTACACCGTGAAATTGCACCACTTTATACCGTCACACAAGCGGAATCATTTCTAAAACAACTCAGAAGTGTTGATTATGATGATGAAATAAGCTTAAGTCCATCGGTAAAATGCATCTTTCGGGATGCTGGACATATTTTGGGCTCCGCGATTATTGAAGTGCAGATCAAAAATCATATGCATCACATAAAACTTGTATTTTCTGGCGACCTGGGACAACCGGGACACCCCCTTGTGCGTGATCCCACACCTGTCCATCATGCGGATATATTGTTAGTTGAGTCGACTTATGGCAATCGTTTACATCGAGATCAACGGTGTCCGGTGTCATGTTGATCAAAGGCTAACGTATTCGATACGAAGCGGCACATAATACCGGAGAAAGTCCTGCAAACAGCATTGAATGAAAAATGCTCCAGTGGTAATTGAATGGCTCTATAAGCGCGACAG
>BQJA01000050.1 GCA_021604405.1 Nitrosomonas sp.
CAGCCTGGCCATTGTTGTCCAAGTTGCCATTTGGTCGTTTGCCGGGTGATATTTATATTGAACGGGAAAATTTCAGTTTTTATTTTCCGTTAACGACCGGTTTGCTGATTTCAGTAGTGTTATCACTGATATTGTGGTGGTGGACGCGCAAATAATAATCGGAAACTGGCTTCAAATTGATGACACTGTTCGGTGCAGGTCTTTAGTGAAGCGTTTAATCATTTGTTATCTGCAATGGCTTCTTGCTGAATTTTGTTGCGATGAAAATTAGTTAAACGAGTTATGGGTTTATTTGACCATGTTTGCTGAAAAAACGTGATCTTCCAGTTCGAAATCTGGAAAGCCAAAAGTAACAATTCCAAGGTGACCATCTACCGTCAAATAATCGCCATCACATATGACGCTGGTTGCATTGGAAATTCCATTGACACAGGGAATGCCAAGTTCACGCGCAATGATCGCGCCATGAATTAGCATGCCGCCCCGACGTTCAACGATCGCGGATGCGAGTGGAACAAGTTGGGTCATCGTCGGTTGAATTGACTCGCACACTAGAATTTCGCCACGTTGAAAATTTAAAAAATCTTTGACTCCGTTAACAACACGCGCAGGTCCTTCTGCCAAGCCGGGTGAAGCAGGTTGTCCGATAAGCTGGCGAGGCTTATCAAGGGTATTAGAATGGCCCTGAATTGGTTCAGGATTGTGTTCGTCTAGATGAACAGGGTCAAGCGTACTATCACGCAATGTTTGTGCGATAAGTGCTGCAGATTTTTCAACTGGCGGCTTTCCAGTCAACCGCCCAGCTGCACGCAAACGTTCAGCGCCGAGGAGCAGCGCTCGAAGGTATTGGCTTTCGATTCGTCCTAAAAGGATATTGTCATCGTCACGAAGGCGCCAGCTCAATCGGCCAATGGCGATGACTTCCTTGGCTTCTTGCTCCCGTTGCTTGCCAGCTGCTTTAATCAGACGCTGCTCAAGCATTTGAGCTTTAGCTTTTCCATTTTTCTTTCTCGTTGCTGGTTCAGTATTTGGCCTTGTTGCAAGCTGACAAATCAAATAAAGTAATGAACTGGGCTGGCCAGCCAGTCGCTCGCCGTTATAGGCGATATCCATAAAAGTTACTAGAAACTGTTCGAAATCTGCAAGAAATTCAGATCCTCCCTGAATACTGGCTATTTCTATTTTAAAATTATTCCAGGATGTCATGGAAATGGCATGACAGGTAATGACGCTCTCAGTTAATTTTTTCCGAAGACTGCAATTGTGTTGTACCTGTTGAGCAAGCTTTTGCAAAGCCACATTTCGATGTGTGGCAAGAAAGTCAACCCCGGCAAGGATAAATAAAAATTCGTAAGGATCGGCGGGCTGCAGCCTATCATTATAATAGGCACCTAAAAATCGCACGCCATGCGCAAGGGGAATAAATTCCTTTTTATAGACTTCCCGCCAATATTTAAGTGTGGCAAGTCTTGTGTTAATACAATCGGCAAGACGACGGTCATCCTGGCTTTCAATATCCTCTCCGGCCAATTGTTTCCCCAGGCGTTCGAGTTTCGGGATCAATCTTTCCGAAACTTTTTTAGCCAATTGCCGAAGCTGTGCGAACTTTGGACGAAGGGTTAAATACCATCGACGTTCATCTGCATGCGGGTCGGGCAGGCCAGATGTGATCGAACGTGCCTGGAGAATTGACAGTTCTCCGCCTTGCTCGGCCCATTCTATGTCGGGCGGCCATCCAAACAATTCCTCAACTTGACCAAGTTTGGCATGCAGTAGTCGAAGATCATGTTCATTTAACAAGGGCATGTTGACCTGCGTGGTGTTTCGTTCTCCCGCATGCCACTCGATAACTTCCCCAGAGCTATGTTTTAAAATCCATCGGTCAGGGTCTAACAGGCCATCAACCAAATTTGAGCATGGACCAGGGACCGCTTCAACGATTTCTCTGTCGAGTGATTGGTTACGCGGGTCTCTGCTAAAGGCCACGCCGGAATTCTGGACTGGCACCATTTCCTGCACAACGATTGCCATTCCACTCTGCAACGGATCGAGGGATAATTCTCTGCGATAAAGCAAGGCAGCATCGGACCACAAAGATGCCCAAACCGTTTGTATCGCTCGAAGTACTGATTTCTTTCCCTGGACATTAATAATTGACTCGTGAAGCCCGGCGAAAGAACGGTTGATGGAATCCTCGCCAAGCCCGGACGATCTTACCGCCAGAGGATGCTGGGAATTTAGATGAATTAAAGCCTCATCAATTGCTTTGACAAGCTCAAGTGGAACAGGCGCTCTAAGAAAGGCAGATCTGATCCGCAAGGCTGCGTCCCAAATTTCTTCCCAACGCATTTTGCTTAGCGATTTTTTGCCTAGTTCCATCTGAATGACATCTGACAGATTTGATGTAGCAAGAAACTGTCGATACGCAGAAACGGTAAGGCAAAAGCCAGGTGGCACACGGATACCAATGGCGATCATTTTTGTGAGAGAGGCCGCCTTTCCTCCGACGATTTTAACGTCGAGACCAGAAGTATCGCCAAGCGAAATTATCCAGGTTTGTTTTTGGGAGTCCATTGCCGAACCTCCTGAAAACGTACAACGTGAAAATATCTGGCAATTTCGATACAGAAAAGGGCAACGGTTGGTGACTGAACGAAACCGGAAAGATATTCATGCCGAGTTGTCAACAACCGCATCCAGTATTCATGGTCTTTTCCTTCCTCAACTCGTATAGCTTTTCCAGTAGCAGTGACGGCTTCAACATGCATCATGTCGTCGAGATGCTGACACCGGTTATCTATCAGGAGTGCGACGCGATCACTTTGACTTAACAGTTGAAATTTTCTTGTTGTAACTGGCGTTGCAAAAACCGCCACAGCTAAATCTTCTGTCATTGAAAAGGCCACGACAGATCCATAAGGATGTTGATTTCCGTGTGTGCAAAGTACAGCAAATGGCTGCGAGTTCACGAGTCGCCGAATTCGAAGGGGAAGAGACTCCTCGTGTTCTCGAGAAAAAAAATCCTCACTCTCGAAATCAACACCAAGCGCAGGTTCTTCGGTCACATTTTTTCTCCTCTGGTATTTTGTGCTTTAACTTTAACGGCGTCAGTTAATGTTTACCTTGTTGCAAACCCTTTAAACCATGATATGACATGGTATAGAAAACATCGCTAAAAATTGCACAATAATTACCGGGTGGTGCTGGATGGTCGACAGTTATTGTGCCGCGTAGAATGAATGAATTACAATGACTTAACATTTCATGATTGACTCTTATTTCTATTCCATATACTGTTTCAGACATAGCAATTATTCCTCAGGCAGCTTTTCATGTCCAATTTGCTTACTCCTTCATCTGAAGATGCTTTTCAACAATTTGTTTCCACGCCGCTGGATATGTTGTTGGCGGAACACCAGACCATTAACCCAGAAGAAAAGGTTTTGGCCATGTTTCATCGTTGCGCGAAAGAGGTTCCCGCCTACCAAAAGTTTCTGAAAGCGCATGGTGTAAGTTTTGCTGAAATCAGTACTTACTCAGCATTCCGGACGTTACCGCTGATGAATAAAACGGATTACATGAAGGCTTACCCGCTACCGGCACGTTGTCTGGGCGGTAAGCTCAGTGGTTCTGACCGGGTGGCGGTGTCATCCGGTTCAACCGGACAGCCGACATTTTGGCCGCGCTCGGTCAAGAATGAGTTGGATGTGGCTGTGCGTTTCGAACAGGTCTTTCATGATAGTTTCCGTGTGCACGAGCGAAGTACGCTAGCGGTGGTTTGCTTTGCCTTGGGCAATTGGGTGGGTGGCATATACACGGCTTCTTGTTGTTGGCATCTGGCGCGTAAAGGGTATCCGTTAATGGTGGCGACGCCAGGCAACAACAAGACAGAAATCTTCCGGGTGATTCGCGAGATGTCACCTCTTTTTGAACAAACAGTATTGCTGGGTTACCCGCCTTTTGTTAAAGATGTGATTGATGCAGGCGCCGCTGAAGGTATCAACTGGGCAGCTTTTAATCCTAAGTTGGTGTTTGCCGGGGAAGTTTTTAGTGAAGAATGGCGCAGTTTAATTGGACAACGTATAGGGTCAGATTCTCCCTGCTTTGATTTCAGTTCGCTGTATGGTACCGCGGATGGCGGTGTGCTTGGAAATGAGACGCCACTTAGTGTTGCCATTCGTCGCTGGCTGGCCGAACATCCCGAAGCAGCCCGTAATTTGTTTGGTGAATCGCGATTACCGACACTGGTGCAATATGATCCTTGCAGCCGTTTCTTTGAAGTGCATGAAGGCACACTGGTGGTTTCAGGGGAGAGTGATGTTCCCCTGGTGCGTTATCATATTGCTGATAAAGGTGGGTTGCTGAGTCTTGATGAAATGTGGGATTTCCTGAGAAAGCAAGGGGTAAAGTCTCTTCATGAGCTTGGCCTCAATAATGATTTTATACCGCGTAAGTTGCCTTTTGTGTACGTATTTGGACGCACGGATTTTACCGTGTCCTTCTACGGTGCGAATATTTATCCCGAAAATGTTACTGTTGGTTTGGAGCAATCTGAAACCATAGGATGGGTGACCGGTAAATTTGTGTTGGAAACTCGGGATACCGAGGACGGCGACAAGTATCTGCACATTGCCGTTGAGTTATTGCCGGGTATTGAGCCGGACGAGACAATGGTGCATGTCATCGCCACATCTATTCGAACACAATTATTGCGCTTAAACAGCGAGTTTGCCAATTACACGCCCGCGGAAAGACAACTGCCGAGGGTTACCTTATGCTTTTTTGCAGACCCTGCGTATTTCCCGGTGGGGGTGAAACATCGGTATACTCGTAAATGAAATGTTCAGGTGTGGTAATGAAGTATGATAAGTACTGATTGCTATACTGCTTTGCGCTTCTTAGGTCGGAAAGATTGTTGCTTTTTTGTATCGAATTGATGTTATCGGTTTCTCGTGAAACGGCGTATTCAAGTAAACGAACTTAATAATACAACACCGCACTAATTGAAGTGAAACAAGATACCGAGCACACTGAGAATAAAGGACCCACAGCCGAATATCAGTCGCTGATGCGAGCAGGTGAACTCAAGCCAGATGCGGACCAGGCTAGAACAGTGACTGAATTGCAACGCTTGTACCTTGAACTGATTGACTTTGCAGGTGCAGCCGGTAAGAAAAATAGTTTTACAGTAAAGAACGGTTGGTTATCAGGTTTGTTGTCCAGGTTTGTTACCAATCAGAGGTCGCCCAAAGGGGTCTATCTTTATGGTGGAGTGGGGCGTGGCAAGTCCATGTTAATGGATCTATTTTTTTCCATCGCGCCATTGACCGCAAAACGGCGTGTCCACTTTCATGAATTTATGCTGGATATTCATGCTCGCCTTGAAACATGGCGCGGAGTTTTCAGCGCAAAACGTTTACAGTATGGTGAGCAGACTGGTAATGAAGATCCTATTCCGGCTATTGCGAAACAGATTGCCGGTAAAACAACGCTTTTATGCTTCGATGAATTACAAATCACCGATATTGCTGATGCAATGGTCGTGGCCCGATTATTCAATGAATTATTTGATCAAGGGGTAATTGTTGTTGCGACGTCTAACAGAGCGCCGGATGATTTGTATAAAAATGGTCTGAATCGTCAGCGTTTTATTCCTTTTATTGAACGCATAAAGGAAACCATGGCGATTGTTTCACTTAATGGTCCGACAGATTATCGGTATGATCGCCTGAAAGGCGCTGAAATATATTTTTTCCCTGTTAATGAAGAAACCACGGCTAAATTATCTGCCGCATTTTTCCGTTTGACTGATCGGAGTGTGGAAGACCGGGACAAGGTTCCGAGCGAAGAATTGATAGTGCGAGGGCGCAAGCTATTCGTGCCCAAAGCGGCACGTGGCGTCGCGGTTTTTTCATTTAAACGGCTTTGCGCCAATCCATTGGGGTCAGCAGATTACTTGGCGATAGCGAGGACATATCATACTGTTATTATGGTTGCCATCCCTCAATTCAACGAAGAAAACAGCAATGAAACCACGCGTTTTATCACACTTGTCGATGTGTTGTATGAGTTTGGCGTCAAATTTTTATGCTCGGCCGCTGTGCCGCCAGAAGCGCTTTATCAAGGCGACGGTAGCCATTTTGAATTTGAACGCACGGTGTCACGTTTGATGGAAATGCGATCAGAAGAATACCTGGCAAGAGGCCACGGACAACAGATTGCAGATTAAAATTTGCGATGAATGTCTATAGGCAACATGTGTAACGTAATTGGGTATAGGCCTAAAATATCGGTAAATTCATTCACAAGGAAAATTCTCTGAATTTACGTGATCGATGGTTCTTTTTGCGAGGCAAGGGTGGCGTTGTTGCGACTACTCATTTGTCCTCATCCGCTCTGTCAATCAGATGCGGTTTTGCGAGCCAGAACCCCTGGACATAGTCAACCCCCATTTTTTCAAGCAATCGCATCGTTTTTGCGTTTTCTACCCATTCAGCGATTGTCTTGAGTTCCATGACATGGCCAATGTTATGAATCGCCTCAACCATGGCATGATCAACCGGATCGGTAATCATATCCTTGACAAGTCGCCCGTCGATTTTTAAGTAATCCAGTGGAATATCTTTCAGATAACTGAATGAAGACAGGCCGCTCCCGAAATCATCCATTGAAAAGCGGCAGCCCAGCTCTTTTAAGCTCGATATAAAATTTGCGACATGCTTAAGGTCGGCCAATGCGACATTTTCAGTAATCTCAAAACACAGGCCGGACGGATCTTGTTTATACGTCTTGATGGTGTCGACAACAAAATCGAGGAAATTCTCATCGCCAAGTGCCTGGGCGGATAAGTTAATAGCATAAGTGACTTTGGCTTGCTGGTGATTGGCAGTCCTGAGCAACTTGAGCGATTGTTTCACTACCCAGCGATCAATCATTAACATTTGATCATATCGTTCAGCGGAAGGAAGAAATGCGCCTGGCAATATCAATTGTCCCTGCTCATCACGAAGACGAAGAAGAATCTCACCATGTTCTTCAAGCCCTTTGATATTAGAAATGGGCAAGATGGGCTGAAAATACAAACATAGTCGTTTTTCTGCCATGGCTAATTGAATGCGCGGCAACCACTGCATTTCTCCTGATCTTTTCTGTAGTAAACTATCATCCGCCTGATAAACGTGGACGCGATTACGTCCGCTTTCTTTGGCTGCATAACAAGCGCTGTCTGCGGCACTCATTGCTTTGGATAGGCTTTCATTGCACTGGTTTATTGGGAACAAACCTATGCTGGCGCCAATGGTAAAAATTTTGTTTTGCCACTGATAGCGAAAGTCTTGGACTATTTCACGAAGCGTATGGGCAATTCGTATTGCTTCCTTTTGTGGACAATGCTCCAGAATAATTCCAAATTCATCGCCACCCAGGCGCGCTAAAGTATCTCTTGTACGTAACTTGGAGTTTAAAAGGGCGGTCACTTGTCGCAGCAATTCATCGCCTGCGCTATGTCCGCAAGTATCGTTGACTACTTTAAACTGATCCAGATCGAGATACAGAAGTGCGTGTGCTTGTCCTTCTTGCAATGACGCTAATACTTTCGTGAGGCGCGTTTCAAATTCATCGCGATTTAACAGGCCGGTTAGTGGATCATGGGCTGCCTGATATTCAAGTTTTTGCGTCAGTTTGCGTTGTTCTGTTACATCTCGAAAGGTTAAAACTGCGCCAATCACGTTTTCTTTTTCATTATGAATCGGCGCAACTGAATAATTGATGACGTATTGTTGTTCATCCTTTCTGATCAATAGACATTCCCGATTTTTTGCATGTTCCTCCTGTTTATTCAAAGTGTTATCTACTGAATTGTTGATAGGCTCCTGACTGACCACATCCACAATGTGAAAAATATCATCTAAAGGGGCCCCTTTTGCTTCGCTGTTGTGCCATCCCGTAAATAACTCAGCGGTTGGATTTAAATAGGTTAATTTGCCAAGGCAATCGGTGGTAATAACTGCATCGCCGATGCTGGCCAATGTAATTCGGAAAAGCTCCTTTTCCTGTTGCAAGACGGTATTGGAACGAGCGAGCGCTTCGGTACGATCTGCAACGCGTTGCTCTAATTGATCGTTCGCGTTTTGTAATGCTTTTTTGGCCTGGAGCAAATTGTTCACCAGGTCAAAATTATCGAAACGTAGTCGCAGGGAATCTATGATGGTGCGATGAAGCCGCTGCGAAATGCTCGTCATCATGAAAAGAAACATTAGATACGTCACGGCGATAGCTGTATAGGTGCTATCACCATGGCTAATTGCTTGATAGGCAAATGTAAAAGCAATGGGCGCCGAGAAGATTAGAAAGGCGTTTTTATATGACGATAAGGTAGACATTGCCCCTGCGATCATGCCACCGAGCAAGTAAGCGATAAATAACTGGTGTACGACGCTGTCATCAACAAAAAAAAAGGCGCCTGCAGCACTCCAGAGTAATCCCGAGAAGAACACACCTAATAAAAATAAGTGTCCCCAGGACGCTGACTCAGCAATTGATGGGTTTCTACGAAAGTAGGACCGGATCAGCAAGTATCGAACGAAGGTAATCAGATAAGTTGCTGCCAACCAGCCAAGCAGCCAATTCTTTGGAACATGATTCCAAAGAACCAGAACAACAATTATGGCAAGAAGAAGCGTGGCCAGCAGTGCAGACTTATTTTGCTGATAAAGCAGTTTTATCTGTTCGGCAAGGATTTCTGCATCATGATCCGGCAATGGAAAAATAGAACCATTGTTATGGTGATGCAGGGTAGATTTGTTGGGTTTATTTTTCATTGAAGGTTTTGTCGTGAAAAACTACCCAATCTGTCGAAAATTTTAACCAAACAAGATAAAATGGTTTAAATCCAGTTTTTAACAGGTTGATAGCGAATGCAAATTCTACATTAACAAAATAGGATAAATAAGCGTGAACTATGATACTGTGCAGACCAGAAAAACCTTCTTGATGATGGAAAAAATTATACCGCAGAATTCCAATGCATTGAAAATCATTGGTGCCTTAATATTCCGAACGCGGTGATTGATCAATTAATCGTTAGCCTGTTGATTTACAAAAAAAGAAATTCTTTGGGTAGGCGCATAGAAACTAAAAGTATCGTCACATTCTTTTTCCGCCAAGTTATCTACTGCCTTGGTTATTTTCTGTTCTGTGTTTCTTCATCCGTGCTAGGTTCTGGTTTTGCTGTCATGGAACAAAGCGTCAAAGAATTAGGGCAGGCATTCTCGGGTGCGCCGACCAATACAGAAGACGGAAGCATGGTTTTTTTTAATTCAGGTGCCATGAGTCAAGTTCGAGGCAAGTTGATTTCTGTGGCGGGATATGTCGCAGTGCCGTCAGTGACTTTCAAGAATGGTGGATCACAATTAAGCCCTTTGGTTGGCGGTGTACCGCTTCAGGGTGGCAGCGGCGGTGAATCAGCAAGTCCGGTTTATATCCCCAATTTTTATTACGTACAGGAAGTGACAGAACGGCTTGCAGTCGGCCTTGGCGTTAACGTGCCCTTTGGCATGAAAAATAGCTACCAAGCGAATTGGGTGGGGCGTTATCAGGCAATTGATTCGAAGCTTATCACGATAAACATTAATCCGGCTTTGTCTCTGAAGGTTACGGAGAAGGTTTCTATTGGGGCTGGTCTTAATATACAGTACCTGCGGTCTAAATTAACGAATGCCATCGATTTTGGATCAGTCTGCTTTCAAGCTTTGGAGCCCGCGTCTTGTGGCAGTCAAGGATTGTTGCCGCAAGCAGCAGACGGGCATGTTGCGCTGAAGGGTGACAGTGTGGGATTGGGTTACAATCTGGGTATTTATTATGCTTTGAACCAAGACACTCGACTGGGCCTCAGTTATCGGTCAAAGATCAAGCACGATGTACAAGGCAAGGCGAATTTTTCCGTTCCTGACAATGCCATTGGATTGACCCGGAATGGCAGTTTTGTCGACACGAACGCAAAAACATCGGTTACCATGCCTGACAATGTCATGTTTGGATTTTCTCACCGCCTTAATTCTCGTTGGGCTATTTCCGCAGATGCGCTGTGGACGCGTTGGAGTCATGTTCAGGAACTGAGAACGGAATTTTCATCCGCGCAACCCGATGACATTCATAGCTTTAAATGGGAGAATACATGGCGATATGCCTTGGGTGTCAGCTATACGCCAGAGCTAAGCAAATGGACTTTTAGGAGTGGCTTTGCCTATGATGAAACTCCTGTTCCCAATTCACGCCTCAGATCACCCCGGATTCCTGATAATGATCGCTATTGGTTGACAGCGGGATTCACCTATACATTCCTTAAAAATTTAAATCTTCACGGTGCGTATGCGCACTTGTTTTTTACCGACCCTGCCATCAACAGAAGTGGCGCAACCGATGACCGTCTTGTCGGGGATTTTTCCGAGAAAATTAACATTGTCGGCCTGCAATTGGATTGGAAATTCTGATAACTTAAATTAATCATTTTCCCCACTTTTTTTTGCAGCAGACGCCAAACTGCCGGATTTGTGAGTGAGTTGATAAAGGACGGGCAATACCAGTAAGGTTAATGCGGTCGACGTTAAAATGCCGCCAATCACGACTGTCGCGAGTGGCCGTTGCACTTCCGCGCCAAGACTGGTGGCCAGTGCCATCGGAACGAAGCCAATGGCGTCTGTCAATGCGGTCATTAATACCGGGCGCAAGCGCGTTAGCGCACCCGTCTGAATTGCATCCTCCAGCGTATAGCCTTGTTCGCGTAAGCTGCGGATAAATGTCAACATGACGATCCCATTTAAAACCGCGATACCTGATAAAGCTATAAATCCTACCGCCGCAGAAATCGAGAAAGGAATATCCCGCAGCCATAATGCCCAGATTCCGCCGCATACAGCAAATGGAACGCCACTGAAAACTAAAAGACCATCGCGAATGTTGCGGAACATAATGTAAAGCAGGGTAAAAATGAGTCCTAATGCAATGGGTACGACAATTTTCAACCGATCGGTCGCTGAAATCATTTGTTCATACTGCCCGCCCCATATTGTCCAGTAACCGGCGGGAATCTGTACCTGTTCAGTAACCCGTTCCTGCGCTTCGCTGACAAAAGAACCTAAATCCTGTCCCCGTACATTTGCACTGATTACGACTCTGCGTTTGGCATTCTCACGGCTTATCTGGTTGGGGCCTTCGACGATTTCTATGCTGGCGACATCGCCCAGCGTAACAAAGACAGCTGGAATTGCCACGGCATTAGGGAGCAGATTTGGCTGGGCAGCCACCCCGTCTGCAAGCGGTGTTGCAGCAGGTAGTCTGATCGGCAGACTTTTAAGTGCCTCGATATCACTACGTATCTGTTCGGGTAAACGAACCTGCAATTCAAAACGGCGGTCACCTTCATAGATAAGACCCGTACTTCGTCCTCCAACGGCAATCATAATGGTGTCCTGAACATCCTGTACATTCAGGCCATAACGCGCCATTTTTGTCCGGTCCATTTGCACAGTCAGTATCGGCAACCCGGTAATCTGCTCGATTCTTACATCCGCTGCGCCAGGCACGGTTTTCAGAACACTTTCAATTTGTTCGCCAACGGAAAGCAAAACATCCATGTCGTCACCAAACACTTTTACCGCAACATCCGCCCGCACGCCCGTCAATAATTCATTGAATCGCATTTCTATCGGCTGGGTAAACTCGTAGTTATTTCCAGGTACCCCTTTCACCGCCTGCTCCATTGCGGCTACTAGTTCCGCCTTGGTGTGGTAATCTCCTGACCACTCAGACTCAGGTTTAAGAATAATAAATACGTCCGCTACACTTGGCGGCATTGGATCGGTAGCGATTTCTGCAGTGCCAATTTTGGAAAAAATCCTTTCAACCTCTGGAAATGTTCTGATCTTTTGTTCCAGCTCATACTGCATTTCAACTGCCGTCGTCAGGCTTGTTCCAGGAATGCGTATCGCATGAAGTGCGATATCTCCTTCGTTAAGGGTTGGCACAAATTCGCTACCCATTCGGGTGGTCAGTAAACCGGACAACACCATAATAATCACTGCCAGCGTAACAGTCATTGCCTTGTAATTCATAGCGGCCGTTAGAACGGGTAAATAGATGCTTTTTGCCCAGGTCACCACGACGCTTTCTTTTTCATTTATTTTGCCAGACATAAACAGCGCAACCGCTGCCGGAACAAAAGTTATAGACAGGATAAATGCACCGAGCAACGCGGTAACCACCGTGAAAGCCATCGGGTGAAACATTTTCCCTTCCACGCCAGACAAAGCGAAGATAGGGATGTAGACGATGATAATGATGAACTCGCCGAAAAACAGCGCTTTTCTGGCTTCTTTCGAGGCGGTAAAAACGACGCTTAACCGCTCGCTAAGCGTTAATATTCTGCCCCGCCGCGCCTGTTCCTTTACCAGGTGCCGCATGCAGTTTTCGATAATTACAATCGTACCGTCAACAATGATGCCAAAATCCAGTGCACCCAGGCTCATTAGGTTTGCACTCACGTTATTGGTGACCATGCCGCTAAAGGTAAACAGCATTGACAGTGGGATGATCAGCGCAGTAATTAATGCTGCACGAATATTGCCCAGAAACAAAAATAACACCGCAATTACCAGGATAGCGCCTTCCACCAGATTCGACGCCACTGTCTGAATGGTTTTATCCACCAATGTAATACGGTCATAAACGGGGACTGCAACCACGCCTTCTGGTAGGCTGCGATTAATTTCCTTTAATTTATCCGCAGTTGCTTGGGCAACAACGCGGCTGTTTTCACCAATCAACATATGAGCGGTTCCTAACACGGTTTCATTGCCGTCTTGTGTTGCCGCGCCGGTACGCAATTCTTTGCCGAGCATGACGTCTGCAACATCCTTGATACGGACAGGAATGCCTTGCCGGCTGCTAAGTAGAATTTCACCTATTTCAACTTGATTGGTAACTTGTCCGGGAACTCGGACCAGATATTGTTCACCGCTTTTTTCGATATATCCGGCGCCAACATTAAAATTGTTTAGCGCCAGCGCAGCGGTAACATCCTGCAATGTCAGACCCAGAGAAATTAATTTGTCAGGGTAAGGCGTCACATGGTACTGCTTTACATATCCACCGATAGAATTTACTTCGGTAACACCCGGCACAGTCAGCAGTTGCGGCCTGATTATCCAGTCCTGGATTTCCCGTAAATCGGTAGTGCTGTAGGCAGTTCCATCCGGTTTTTCTGCGTCTTTCTCGGCGTCGACCGTCCACATGTAAATTTCCCCCAATCCGGTGGAAATTGGTCCCATGGAAGGTTCGATGCCGACAGGTAAGCGTCCCTTTGCTTCCTGAATTCGTTGACTAACCAACTGCCGCGCAAAATATATGTCCGTGCCTTCCTTAAAAACTACGGTAACCTGAGATAATCCGTAACGGGAAAGGGACCGGGTATAATCAAGATTCGGCAGGCCGGCCATTAACATTTCTACTGGAAAAGTTATTCGTTGCTCCGCTTCCAGTGGCGAATATCCGGGTGCTGCCGTATTGATCTGCACCTGTACATTGGTGATGTCCGGCACTGCATCGATAGGAAGATTCTGGTAGCTGTGTATTCCCAGCATCACCATGGCAAAAACAGCGACCAAAACAAGACTGCGGTGCTGGATGGAAAGTTGTAATATCCGCTCAAACATCATTTTCCTTCAGCGTTGGAATAGTTTGGTTGGATACAGGCTTGTTTTTTTACAGCACGGATCAATGATCATGGGAAGCGCCCGCTTTGCCCAATTCAGCCTTGATGGCAAAGCTGTTTCCTGCGGCGTATTGCTCTCCGGCCGCCAATCCGCTGAGCACTTCTACCGTTTTTCCGTCACGACGGCCTAATGTTACTGGACGCGCTTCAAAGTAATTGCCGTAACGGCCAAAAACCACGGTCATGTCATGTAGAGTCTGTAGTGCATCCACGGATATCGCGACTGGCGCCTGAATTTCTTTAGTTAATATTGATGCATTGATAAACATGCCTGCCTTCCATTGTCCCATTGTGTTGTCCAGCGTAATACGCGCTTCTGTGGTGCGTGTCTGCTCGTTAACGAATGCACTGATAAAGGAAACCGTCCCTTCACCAGTTATATCCTGGGCAACTGCCTTGATCGTCGCTTTTTGTCCAAGTTTGATGATGCCTAAATCTTTTGGGTATATCATCAGTTTTGCATACATGGTTGAAATATCTGCCAGGGTGAAAATTTCGGTGTCTTCTTTAATGACCGATCCTTGCGCTAACGTCTCAGTAATAACCAGTCCTGAAATTGGGGCACGGATTTCATAGAGGTTAAGATTGCTTTTTTTCTCTTTGGCGGTTTCTGGACGTTCACCAATTACGAGTAATTTGGCTGCGGCCAAATCCAACATAATTTCGGCTTCAACAAGTAGCTGTTGAGCAGCCAGGAATTCTTGCTCAGCGGTAATTTTTTCTTGCCAGAGCTTTTTTTCCCGTGCAAAAGTAATGCGAGCCAGATCCAGTCGCCGTTGCGCTGCAAGAAACTGGCTTCGTAGTTCGGCCAGCATTTGACTTTCAATAACCGCCAGTACTTCGCCTTTTTCCACCTGTTGGCCTTTATGACGATTAACCTTGTCAACAATACCGGGTACGCGTGGAACTACACGTACAATATTGTGATGATTAAAAGCAGTTTGGCCGGGCAACTGAAGAGCTGGCCGGATTGCGGCGGAACCAGCTGTCCTGATAACAATGTTTGTGCGCGCTGCCTTCTTTTCTGACATTTCAACCCGCATTTCAACCTGGTTATACCCCCAGTGATAGATTTTTCCTTGCCATTCAGCAACTATTGCCACTTCGAAGGAATGGGGTTCTTCGACTATCTGGTCGCCAACTAAATAATCAGCTTCCGGTTGAAAATTGATTAATTGCCCTGGCCTGCCAAGACGGGACAGGGTCAATGCAACTTGGGCTTCTGACGGTGGAACCGGTGCCCCATTTTTATAAAGAAAAATGCGGAATTGTGGAGGAACTCCTTTTTCATAAATCGTTACTTCCAAACCGAAATTATCAGCAGTAAACAGTTTTCCACCTTTGGGCCCTTCTTGAAATGGTTGGTCTTCATGATCTTCTGCGTCCTCTTGTATCGGATGGTCATCATGTGAATCTGCATTGGTCGATTCAGTATCATCAAGGCTAAGGATCGCTGCGGCCAATACGACGCCAATTGCAACGACAATCAGGATTGGTTTCAGTTTGGTTTTGCTCAAGATTTGCTCCTTAAAACGCATTAGGCTCCAGCATTTATTCCATCCATTTGCCGTAGAAGCTGTTTAATTTGACACATTCTCGATAGGTGCCGCGATAAGGCGCTCGATTTCATTGACAAGACGTTGATAATTGGCCAGTGCGCGTACATACAATGCCTGGTTCTGGAACAAAGCGCGTTGTGCATCAAGCATGGTCAGAAAATCAAACCGGCCCAGTTCGTAGCCTCTTCTGGCGGTCATAAACGCTTCTTTGGCTCCAGGCAGAATCTCATGCTGCAGTACCTCAATCTCATTTTGTGCCGCGATTAGTGACTCATATGTCTGTACCAGCAGACTTTTTAATCTTAAGTCTGTCGCTTCCCGTTGGTCCATCGCTTGATCAACGCGCTGATGCGCCTCAAGCAGGTTGCCCTGGTTGCGGTCAAATAAAGGTAGGGGAACGGAAACCCCTACCGTCGCTGTCGTGTCATGTAAAATACCCGATTCCAGATCGTCCAGCTTTTGTGCGTAACGCCTGATGCCCGCGCTAACGGTTATATCCGGTAAACGGCGTGCTTGCTGCAATTTTAAGTTGGCTTTGCGTTGTGCCAGAATGGCCTGGCTGCTCAATACCATAGGGTTGGCGCGAACGCGTTCGGCCAGTGCATCAAAGTTCGGTATGTCAATCAGAGACTCAAGATCACCGGCCGCGTGCTTGAATTTAGGTGTGGAATTGCCCCATAACAAGGCCAACTGTTTCCGGAAAGCATTCAAGTCACGCTGCGCTTGTTCGAGTTCGATTCTTGCCGTGGCAAGTGCTACTTTTGCACGGGTTTTTTCGATAGGTGGTGCTTTTCCAGCCTGGACGCGCTTGCTGGCTGCATCAACCACCTTTTGCGCTAACATAGAATTATCTTGTGCGAGTTGCAGCCGGGCCTGTCCGGCCAAAACATCGGTGAAAATATTTGCCACCTGGGCAATTAAATCCAAACGTCTGGCTTCATAATCTCTCGCAGCGCGTTCTTCATTCAACGATGCGGCTTTTCTTCGTGCCAGTCGCTTGCCGCCGGTTTCAATCAATTGACCAATCCGAATGGAAGTAAATGTCCCGCCGGGGGTTATATCGGTTCTTGTGCCAAGATCCTCCAGGTCTATTTGTATTCGTGGATTTGGCAATAATCCAGCTTGCAACGTTGCACCTTCCAGTGCGCTTTTTTCTCTAGCAAAAGCGGCTAATTCAGGGTTATGTTGTAGAGCAAGCTGTACCGCTTGCAGTAAAGTGATATTAAATTTTTCGCTGAATAATGAATGATTTCCATCACTTGGACGTTGCTCTCCAAATGCAGGGTATTCAGCAAATGATTGTGAAAGCGGCGCCAAACCAATAGTAAGTATGTAAATACCTGCCCAACGACAAAACAAAAGCCATGTGAAAGAAGTAGGTCGTTCAATTTTCATGATAATGTTTCATGGATACGTGTGCATTAAAACTTCCCGGGGAGCGGATAAAAATGCAATTACACAACCGCAATCCCTTCATTCGTCAGCATATCCACGAGTGCGATCATCGGCAATCCAATCAAGGCATTGGGGTCATCGCCGGTCATTCGCTCGATTAGCACAATACCAAGCCCCTCAGACTTCGCGCTGCCTGCGCAGTGATAGGGTTGTTCCTTATTGAGATAGTTTATTATTTGTTGATCGCTTAGTTGGCGGAATTTTATACGGAAAGGAATGACCCGTGTTTGCGCATGATTGCTGCGGCTATTTAGCAGGCTGATTGCGGTATAAAATATCACTTCCTTGCCCTGCATAAATCGCAATTGTTGAAACGCATTAGCATGGTTTAAAGGTTTGCCCAGCTGTACGCCATTCAGCACTGCCACCTGGTCGGCGCCAATGATCAGTGCGTCTGGATAGGTGATTGCAATCTTACTCGCCTTGGTCTTGGCCAGTCGTAATGCTGTCGCGTCAGGTGTTTCACCATGCAGCGGGGCTTCATCAATTTCCGGGCTAACGGTTTCAAAAGGAATCCGCAATCGCTGGAGTAGTTCGCGACGATAAACAGAGCTTGATCCCAGTATGAGTGGCAACGGAATACTTTGTTTTTCCAAAATTTTATTCTATTTTTTTGACTTGTAAAGACAAAAACTATAACATGCGCGCGTTATGTCTGTAAGATTTGTCATAGATTCTCTCGATTTCGTGCGCAATGCAAGAGTGCATCATGGTAAAATTCCTCTTGTTGAATTGACACGTTTGCAAAGTTACTTGTTCGACAGTCGCGGCGAATTGATGTTTGCGGTTAGTGGTTCGTTTGATGAACACAATAAACCGATGCTGCAGATTGTTGTCAAAGGCGAGATGAATTTATGTTGTCAGCGCTGTCTCGGCAAATTAGTCCATACATTGGATTTGCAATCGTGTTTGATACTGGTGAACGACGAAGAAGAACTTGATCAGTATGACGACGATGATACGGTGGATGGTATTCTGGCGACATCTGACATGGACGTTTTGCAGCTAATTGAAGATGAAATAATTCTGAATCTGTCGATTTCCTCTCGCCATCAGGAAAATGAGTGTTCAATTGAGAGCCGTGTTGCGGCCGATAAGGAAATGTCAACGCATCCATTTGCAAAACTCGCCGGGTTGAAGAAAACGCATTAATTTTTTTAAGGAGCATAGGGTATGGCTGTTCAGCAAAATAAAAAATCTCCGTCGAAACGCGGTATGCGTCGCGCACATGATTTTCTTTCTAATCCGCCACTCGCAATAGAGCCAAATACGGGGGAAGTGCATTTGCGCCACCATATCAGTCCCAAAGGCTATTATCGTGGAAAAAAAGTAGTTATTACCAAAAGCGATAACGACTAGAATTCCTTTCTGCTGCAGAACTAACCGGTATTTTACTTTTTTAGCTGTAAAGAACATTAAAATTGAATATCACTGTAGCAATTGATTGCATGGGTGGCGATCATGGGCCTCATGTAACCGTTTCTTCAGCTGTTGAATGTCTAAAGCTTGACCCTAGTGTCGATATCATTCTGGTGGGGATTCCGGATGCCATTGAGGCGGAATTGCTTTTCTTGAAGGCCGAGCTCGGTCCGCGACTAAGAATACATACAGCAAGTGAAGTCGTAGGCATGGATGAACCGCCCGCTTTGGCGCTGCGGGGCAAAAAAGATTCGTCGATGCGCGTCGCGATTAATCTGGTGAAAAATGGCGAAGCACAGGCCTGTGTGAGTGCTGGGAATACCGGTGCGTTATTAGCAACTTCCCGGTTTGTATTGAAAACCATCCAGGGGATCGATCGACCCGCGCTTGCCGCCGCACTGCCTACTATCAAAGGCCATACCTATATACTGGATCTTGGCGCCAATATTGATTGTATGCCGGAACATTTGCTTCAATTTGGCCTGATGGGCTCTGCGTTGATTTCATCTGTAGAAAATAAGGTTGCACCAAGTGTCGGTCTGCTGAATATCGGCGAGGAAGCGATAAAGGGAAATGAGACTGTAAAGCATGCGGCTGAGCTGTTGTATAATAGTGGCCTCAATTTTTATGGCAATATCGAAGGCAATGATATTTACAAAGGAACCACGGATATCGTTGTCTGTGATGGCTTCGTAGGTAATGTAACGCTGAAAACGTCAGAGGGGTTGGCCCAAATGCTGGCAACCTATTTGCGCGAAGAATTTAAACGAAATTCCTTGACTAAAATGGCTGGACTTGTCGCCTTGCCAGTGATAAATGCTTTTAAACGACGAGTGGATCATCGCCAATACAATGGTGCCAGCCTGTTAGGGTTGCGAGGAATTGTCGTTAAAAGCCATGGTTCGGCGGATAAATATGCGTTTTGTGCTGCTATCAGGCGTGCTGCCGAGGAAGTTCGTGGCGGAATGTTGCGTCGTATCAGCGAGCAGGTGGCAGAATTATCGCATCATTCTAAACCCTTGCTAAAGGTTAATACAAAATAATGTATTCTAGAATCATTGGAACAGGCAGCTACTTGCCAGAAAAAGTTCTCACTAACCATGACCTGGAAAAAATGGTGGACACAAGTGACGAGTGGATACGCACTCGGACTGGCATTTCCCAGCGGCATATCGCGGCAGACGGTCAATTGGCGAGCGACTTGGCGGTCAATGCCAGCCACCGTGCCCTGGAAAATGCAAATTTAAAAGCTGACGAGATTGATCTGATTATTGTCGCCACCACCACCCCAGACATGGTTTTTCCCAGCACCGCCTGTATTCTGCAAAATAAGCTGGGTATAAAACAATGTCCAGCATTTGATGTGCAGGCAGTTTGCAGTGGTTTTGTTTATGCACTTGCTACGGCTGATGCATTTATTCGTACAGGAAAATATCGTAATGCGCTCGTTGTAGGCAGCGAAATTTATTCAAATATTGTCGACTGGAAAGACCGCAGTACTTGTGTATTATTTGGTGATGGTGCAGGTGCTGTGATATTAACGCAAAGTGATCAGCCGGGTATCCTGTCGAGTCATTTGCATGCTGACGGAAATTTCAGTGACGTACTTGCTGTGCCTGGCAGTATTTGCGATGGCAAAGTACAGGGCAGCCCATTTGTTAATATGGAAGGAAACACGGTATTCAAGTTTGCTGTAAAAGTACTTGAGGAGGTGGCAATAGAAGCAATCGAGGAAAACAATTTACAAACAACGGATATAGACTGGTTAATCCCCCACCAGGCCAACATCCGAATTATCCGTTCTACCGCAAAAAAACTGGGTATCCCGATGGAAAAAGTGGTGACTACTGTCGACAAACATGGCAATACTTCCGCGGCATCCATTCCTTTGGCGCTGGATATCGCGGCTCGTGATGGGCGCGTTCAATCTGATCAATATGTGCTACTGGAAGGTGTGGGTGGCGGCTTCACTTGGGGCGCGGCATTACTCCGCTGGTAATTAATGAAATTTGCATTTATTTTCCCCGGTCAAGGTTCGCAGTCCATTGGTATGATGAATGGGTACGCGGATATTCCAGTCATTCGCAATACCTTTTCAGAAGCCTCGGATACGCTTGGCCAGGATTTCTGGAATATGGCTAAAGATGGACCTGCTGACGATCTTAATCTGACCATTAATACGCAACCATTGATGCTCATCGCGGGCGTTGCCGTCTATCGTGCCTGGATCGAATTGGGTGGCGAAGAACCAGCGTATCTGGCCGGACACAGTTTGGGCGAGTATTCTGCGTTAGTCGCATCGGAAGCGCTCACGTTTGCCGACGCTTTGTCGATAGTGCGATTCAGGGCGCAGGTCATGCAGCAAGCAGTGCCAGAGGGTGTCGGTGGCATGGCGGCTATTCTAGGACTGGATGACGATACGATAAAAAATGTGTGCGCTGAACTTAATAATAATTCCAGTGCAGAGACGTTGGAACCGGCGAATTTCAATTCGCCAGGTCAGGTTGTCATTGCTGGCCATAGAAATGCGGTACTGCAGGGTATTGAAGCGGCCAAAGCGAAAGGGGCAAAGCGAGCAGTATTGTTGCCGATGAGTATACCTTCGCACTGTACGCTTATGATGTCTGCCGCACATAAAATACAACAGCAGCTCGCTCAAGTAAAACTTGAACCTCCAAAAATTCCTGTATTTCATAACGTGGATGTCACGCAACATAATGAGCCATCAGCCATTCGGGATATTTTGGTTAAGCAGCTGTATAGTCCGGTACAGTGGGTCGATACCATTCACGCCCTCGTTGCTAATGATGTGACGCATATTGCCGAGTGTGGACCAGGCAAAATATTGACCGGCCTTAACAAGCGTATCGATCGGCACTTACAGAGTCTGTCATTCATTGATAATGAGGCGATTAAACAAGCTGTCATAGCGCTTAAGTCTAAATAAATAAACGTATTTGAATGTTATTCGCTTCTATACAGAACTTTGTACGTTTTAAATGCAGCACGGAGTAATAATGCTTGAAAATAAAATTGCTTTGGTTACCGGCGCTTCACGCGGAATTGGGCGGGCGATTGCATTGCAGTTAGGACAACATAGCGCAACTGTCATTGGTACCGCCACAACGCAAAGTGGGGCCGAATCTATTGATCTTTATTTGAAAGACGCTGGAATTAAAGGCATGGGCATTGCATTAAATGTTAATGATGCTTTGCAGGTCACTGATGCTATTAAAAAAATACAGGGCACTATGGGTGAAGTTGCGATTCTGGTAAACAATGCAGGTATTACGCGCGATAATTTATTGGTCCGAATGAAAGATGATGAATGGGATGAAGTTTTAGAGACCAATTTGAAATCAATTTATCGTTTAAGTCGTGGCGTATTGCGGGCCATGATGAAAGCGCGTTATGGACGTATCATTAATATTTCGTCGGTTGTCGGGTCGATTGGAAATATCGGGCAGGCAAATTATGCGGCTGCAAAAGCAGGCATATTTGGTTTTAGTAAATCGTTGGCGAGAGAAGTAGGCAGCCGAAACATTACGGTTAATTGTGTTGCACCCGGCTTTATCGATACGGACATGACGCGTGCGCTTACTGAGGAGCAGCAGGAAAATTTAATTCAGCATGTTCCATTGGGAAGATTGGGGCGTCCTGAAGAAATAGCTGCGGTCGTCGCATTTCTTGCGTCGCCAGCAGCTGGTTATATTACTGGCACAACATTACATGTAAACGGCGGGATGTATATGGATTAAGCTTGATAATAATTCGCGTAGTAATCTTATGAGTGATTCACATGGCGACTGTATCCGTTATATCAGATTCAGTTTTGCTTGTGTTGAAAATTTGATAAAATGCAGCATTTTTCTTACCAGAGAAGGAAGTATCTAGATGGAAAATATAGAGCAGCGCATAAAAAAAATTGTAGCTGAGCAACTTGGTGTCAATGAAGCTGAAGTAAAGAATGAGTCATCATTTGTCAACGATCTGGGTGCGGATTCGCTTGATACAGTAGAACTGGTCATGGCGCTGGAAGAAGAATTCGAATGTGAAATCCCGGATGAAGAAGCGGAAAAAATAAATACTGTGCAAGAAGCGATTGATTACGTCACCGCCAACACCAAGTAGAATTCTTAATTTAAGTAGCTAATATTGGAGTAATTTTGTCCAAACGTAAGATAGTCGTGACGGGGCTTGGCATCATATCGCCCGTTGGTAATACAGTTTCTGATGCATGGGAGAATATCCACTCAGGAAAATCTGGTATTACCAGAATTACGCGATTTGATCCATCGCCTTTTACATCACAGATTGCTGGAGAAGTTAAGGGCTTCGATATCAAACAATACCTCTCTGCTAAAGAGGCCCGCCGTATGGATATCTTTATCCATTACGGTATGGCAGCGGGTATTCAAGCCATAAAAGATGCTGGGATTGAAGATGTTAATGGTCTTGATGCCACACGAATTGGCGTAAATATTGGTTCTGGTATTGGTGGGTTGCCAATGATTGAAAGTACCGACGCAGCCTATCATGCAAGTGGTCCACGCAAAATATCGCCTTTCTTTATCCCCAGCACCATTATTAATATGATTGCTGGGAACTTGTCAATCATGTTCGGCTATAAAGGCCCGAATATTGCCATTGTAACAGCTTGCACCACAGCAACACACAGTATTGGCAACGCTGCGCGAATGATAGAGTACGGCGATGCAGATATAATGGTGGCAGGTGGCGCTGAATCTTGTGTTACGCCACTTGCGATTGGTGGATTCGCGGCGGCTAAAGCATTATCAGTTCGCAACGACAATCCTGTTACCGCAAGTTGTCCATGGGACAAAGCCAGAGATGGTTTTATTCTGAGTGAAGGCGCCGGCGTTGTTGTTCTGGAAGAGATGGAGCATGCCAAACGTCGGGGCGCCAGAATTTATGCTGAGCTCGCTGGATTTGGTATGAGCGCGGATGCATTTCATATGACGGCGCCTTGTGAGGATGGCGAGGGCGCCGCACGCTGTATGACAAATGCGCTCAGTAACGCTGGAATCAATACCTCAGAGGTTGATTATATTAATGCGCATGGCACATCAACGCCACTTGGGGATATCGCCGAGACTATAGCTGTCAAGCGGTGTTTTGGCGACCACGCTAACGAACTTGCGGTCAATTCCACGAAATCCATGACCGGTCATTTACTCGGCGCAGCGGGAGGAGTTGAGGCTATTTTTACCACGCTCGCAATACATCATCAGGTTTCGCCACCGACCACCAATCTTCTTGATCCCGATCCGCAATGCGATCTTGATTATGTCCCTAATACAGCAAGAGACATGAAAATTGACGTCGCGCTTTCCAATTCATTTGGATTCGGTGGAACAAACGGAACACTGGTTTTCCGTAAAACATAACTAAATTATTGTGGCGCATGCGAACGCTGAAACGTCTTGTTCTGTTTGTCATTGCGGCATTCATGTGCTTCGCTGCCTGGTTTTATCATCATATCAATACTGACATTCAGTTACCTGTTACGCCTTATGAATTTTCGGTAGAACAGGGTGACACGCTAAGGATCATCACCCAGCAACTCGCCGACGCGAAAATATTGCCCAATAAGTGGTCATTTATTCTGTTGGCGCGCTTATTGGGTCATGAGTCTGCACTCAAAGCCGGCGATTACATCCTGAATCGACAGTTCTCGCAAATCGCGCTATTGGAATACCTGATCGAAGGAGATGTTAAACAAAATGAAATTCGCTTTATTGAAGGCTGGACTTTTTTGCAGCTTAGGAATGCCTTAAATAAACATCCTGCGATTCAGCATGATACGGTTAATCTTAGTAATCAGGATATACTGCAGTTAATTGGCGCAAGTGAAACAGCGCCAGAAGGCCTTTTTTTCCCGGATACTTATTATTTCATAAAGAATAATAGCGACATAGAAATATTGCGCCGTGCGTACATCAGAATGCAGGGTCAATTGGCGGCAGCCTGGTCACAACGCGATGAATCGATACCGTTGAATACCATGTACGATGCGCTTGTTTTAGCTTCCATTGTTGAAAAAGAAACGGGCATGGAGAGTGATCGGGCAGAAATAGCGGGGGTATTCGTTAACCGCCTTCGTTTAGGTATGCGGCTGCAAACAGACCCCACCGTGATTTACGGCATCGGTGAAACATTTGATGGGAATTTGCGCAGAAAAGATTTGCAAACTGATCATGCGTACAATACCTACACGCGCGCAGGCTTGCCACCTACGCCTATTGCCATGCCTGGCTTACCATCCATTCTGGCAGCGGTTAATCCGGCCCAAACAGATGCCTTATACTTTGTCGCAAAAGGGAACGGGGAGTCAAAATTCTCCACAAATTTAGCGGATCATAATCGTGCCGTTGCCAAATACCAGAAACGACGCACACAGTAGTACTATCACTCGCACAGTTTGAAAATGTGGTCTTTGGTGTTGCATGGCACATTTCTCTATCGCAGTATTAGCGGCGGTAGAGCAAAAGGATCGATTTGCTTCTAACCCGCCTCTTTTCTCTCGGATTCGCTCTGGCCAGTTTTAGATCATTGCTGCTGATGATGACATCAACGAATGACACCCCAAAAAGAAAGACCGTGCCAGAATAGATCGGCCAACGCGAGGTTTTTTTGAGCTAAATGAGCATCCAGATTTAAAGGCTTTATTTTGCGGGTTGTTCTCGTTGAAAACTATAGTGCACAATTATTTCCGAGTATTCCGCCACCAGTTTTTTGCCGTGCATAAGAATAATAATTAACTGGCCGGCCAAAGTGCAATAACCGGGATCGCACTGCGTAAACCGGTACGCTTATGGCGTAATGTTTTTTTTGGGGGAATTTCTTTATTATCGTGCAAGTAGCATTGGGGATCGGATGGTTTGGATGATGTTGAATAGTTTCGAGTGGTCTTTTTTCTTGCAACAACGATTGGCTAACTTCGCGATGGGTTCAAGCAATTTCAAGACAATTGCGCCAGTTCCTGGTAATCTGCATATAAATTTTCTGGGTCTGACTGAGATGTAAGTTTATAACAGCCTATTTAGGCGTATTCTTTATTTACTTCCGGTTGGTTTCCAGTGAAACTTGTCTTTTTGTTTTTTAATAGGAGGCTCGTACCATGAAAACAATAATTAAGACGATAGCTATACTGCTCGTAGTATTCTCACTGTCACCAGCCCCGGTAATGGCGCATGGATACCCTGCTCAAGTAGGTGAAAAACTTGGGAGCGGTGTTTTCAATGTAATTACAGGTGTAATAGAAATACCCAAGACGATGATAGTTGCCGGTCGTGAAAAAGGGGCAAATTATGGAATGACAGCCGGATTCTTTACCGGTATTGTGCACATGGTTGGGCGTACCTTAATTGGCGCCGTTGATGTCGCAACATTTTTTGTTCCAACGACGCCTATGATTAAACCGCCTTTTATTTGGGATGATTTTCACAAAGAAACATCTTATGAGCTCTGGGAAATACGTTAAGCTGTTTTAACTTGTGAACGATTGTTGAATATGCAGAAATTTCTTTGGGGAGGAATATGGCGGTATTAAAATAGTTTCTTGTTGGAAAAAAGGCCGGTTGTGACGGATTGATGAACCGGCATCCTAACCAAATACGAAAAATTTTTTTAGGTTAGTATGACGCTATATAATTGTGAAGGACCTTATTTCGAGCAACCTTGTCATTTTAATTTTTTATAGGATCTCATGTCATGAAAACAATATTTAAGGCGATGTTGGTTGTTTTTGTAATTTTTTCACTGCCAACAAAGGTGGTATTGGCACACGAATATCCCGCTCAGGTAGGAGAGAAGCTAGGCACCGGAATAGCAAATGTAATAACAGGCGTTGGGGAAATACCCAAGACTATGATGATTACCGGTCGTGAAAAAGGGGCGAGTTATGGGATGACAGCCGGATTCTTTACCGGTATTGTGCACATGCTAGGGCGTACCTTATCTGGTGCTGCTGATATTGTAACTTTTGTGGTTCCCACGACACCCATGGTTAAACCGCCTTTTATTTGGGA
>BQJA01000051.1 GCA_021604405.1 Nitrosomonas sp.
GGCGGAAAACCGGCTGCTTTTCTTTCGGCTAGCAATATCTGCGCCAATGTGTCGTAATCATGCCGTTTTAGCGCGTGATATAACGGATGGTCCGGAAACTCAGTTTGGATCAGCACATTACCAGGAATACCTGCGCGACCCGCGCGGCCCGCGACTTGCATCAGTTGTATAAATAAACGCTCACTTGCACGAAAATCGGTGCTGTACAGCGAAATATCCGGGTTCAAGATACCAACCAGCGACAGATTAGGAAAATCATGCCCTTTGGCAAGCAGTTGCGTACCAACCAGTATATCCACTTCTTGTTTTTGAATATTTCTCAAAATCAACTGCCACGCATCCTTACGCCGGATACTATCACGGTCTATTCGTAAAACACGCGCATCCGGAAAACGTTCAGCTAACTTGTCTTCAACACGCTGCGTACCATGCCCGAACGGTGTAACATCCTGATCACCGCATTTGGGACAAGCGCGTGGAAAATTTTCCAGGTGGCCGCAGTGATGGCAACACAATTTTTTTTCTCGTAAATGAACCACCAAACGACTGGCGCAACGGTGGCAATTGGCTGTCCACGCGCATGATTTACAAAGCAGGACTGGAGCAAAACCACGGCGATTGATAAAAACCAAGCTTTGTTGTTTTTGATCAAGACAGTTTTCCAGCGCCTGGATTAAAGGCTCAGACAAGCCTTCATTGATTTTGGCTGTCCGGGTATCAATACAACTTATAGAAGGGAGCGTTGCATTTTTTATTGCACGGGATAACAAGCGCAAACTACGGTAGCGACGGTTGATTGCATTATAATAACTTTCCAGCGAAGGAGTCGCCGATCCTAATAGCACGGGCACATTCATCTGCCGGGCACGGAAGACTGCAATGTCCCGCGCTGAATACCGCAAGCCTTCCTGTTGCTTAAATGAACTATCCTGCTCTTCGTCAACAATTACCAGCCCGAGGTCGGGCAATGGTGTAAAAACGGCCAATCGCGTGCCTAATATGATTTTGGCCTCGCCGCGTTGCGCCTGCAACCAACCCGTTACACGCTCGGTGTCATTGAGCCCACTATGCAAACTCACCAGCGGTGTGCTGGGAAAACGGGCTCGAAAGATTGTTTCCAACTGTGGAGTTAAATTTATTTCAGGAATCAATACAATAGCTTGTAGCCCACGAGACAAAATATGCGAAATTAATCGCAGGTAAACCTCGGTTTTACCGCTGCCAGTCACACCATGCAATAACCAAGTATTGAACTTATCAATCTCGGCTGTGACCGCGCTGACTGCAGCCTGCTGTTCGGCGGTGAGCATTGGGACGGACGGCAACTCTGAAGCCATTGTAAGTGGCACCGGAATTTCCTCCACCAAGCCTTGATGAATAAATTCCTTTAGAATGTTTACTGCGCGCGGTGAAATTTGTTTTGCATCCTTCCCGCTCACAATACCTGCCATTCCTAATTTCGTGAACAAACGACGTTGAACGGTATTCTTGGAAGGGATGGACGATGCATCAACCCGCTTTCCGGAGTCGGTAAGGCGATAAACAAATTTTTCTTGTGAATTCTTAAGCTTAATCGGTTTGCCGTCACGCAGCTTCGTGGGCAACCCGCCCATTACGACCATTCCCAATGGATGATGATAATATTCACTGCAAAAACGAAATAAATCGAGTAATTTCGTCGGCAAGGGCGGGATGTCCCGAAAAATGTATGTGGCGGCTTTCAGCTTCTCAGGCAAAACCAATGTATCAGTGCTCACCTCCATGATAATGCCGGTCAATAATTTTTTGCCGAAAGGAACACGTACTCGCAAACCAACATCCTGTTGGGTTGCCTCACTCGCAATATAGTCAAACAAACAATCGACAGGTGCATTGAGCGCAACGCGTATAATTATCATGTCAAGGGCAAATCAATGACAGATATTTACTAAATGTACAAAGCATTTGCACCCTAAGAGTAAGGCTACTCAGGGTGCAAATGTTCATAAATAACGCTTTCTTTGATGTCCCGATAAATTTATTTGTTAGCTTAACCGGAAATTCGATATACCGTTACAGGTTCATCACCTTTTATTTCAATTTTGGCAGACTCACCATCTGCATTAATCGTAAACTTGTGCGCTTCGTTACTATCTGGTCTTGAAAAGCCGGCACATCCATCAGTATTATAAGTAAATCCTGAGATACTTAATTGATTTGCACTTTTGTTATACGTATATGAAGCAAGTTCAACCCCTGGCTTAGCACAATCCGCCTGATCTTCTCGCTGCGTTTCACCTGTTGGGTCAACCAAAAAGAATTTTCCGTCTGGGAAGAAAATCAGTGTTCTGGTATTGAGTGTGTCTTTATCATATGCCCAGGCACCGACAATACCAGATGCATCGTTCTCAACTTTCTTAAATCGACTTTCTTTCACCTCTGTTTCAACAACAGCGCCCGCTTTTGCTGTTACAGTACTTGTCGCACCACCGATATGAAAGATTTCACTAAAAATACTGGGTTGCTCACGTTCTATTGGTTTGTTTACAATATCCGAGTATATTAAATCAAAACCATCAGTATGTATTCGCCTGGTCGATATGGGGTTCGATAAACCTTCTCTAAGATTGCTGTCAACTGTCGGTTCTCCGAGAACAACAAATCCTCTGGTGTCAACCTCTGTTACTTTTGCAACGCCATATTCAGCGCCCGCTTGGTATAATGTGCGGCCACCACATGCCCTATTTTCATCACAAGAATCATCTGGTCTGGCCGTTCCATGTAAATATTCTGCACTACCATCTGTTGCAACTCGTAACATAGTGGCTGTGCTGCCATCGTGGCCTGCCCATATATGCGCACTGAATATGTTAAAACCCTGAGAAAGAAATTGATCGACGGCTTCTTCTGGTGTTTTAATTTCGGCCTCAATTCCACTGGCTTCCAGTACGTCTCGTAACTTAGCAGCATCGGCAAATTTGTCCGGACTGCTTTTCAGATTAATGGAAGCGTCGAGTGCAGCGGCGGTATCGTCTGTAATGGTTACGCCATTGGATGGATCTCCATCGGCATCCAATGTTTGCAATAAAACCAATAAATTTTTCAACTTATTCTCATCACCATCAGCCAACGCAATAGGGGTAATAATTTCTGCTCCCGAGGTACTGCCTAAAGTTAACCCGCCAATCTTGAATTCGATGGTGTCGCCATACGTAAAATCAAAAGTGCCCTCATCATTGGTTTTACCGGATGCTCCGGATGATATGGCATATGAGATGCCAGAAATCGGTGCATCCATCATCAACACACCCGTCGCTGAACCTGTAGGCATTACTCTATCAGCTTTTCTAGTACTGGGTCCGCTGTCGGTGGCGCTATCACAAGCAGTCAGGCTAATGACGAGTGCGGCAATTGACATCAAATATGTCCAGCGGATTTTACATGTGTTTTGATTCGCATTCATTAAAGTACTCTCTTGTTTAATTGATTAGAGTGATTTTTAACATTCTGACTTCAGCTATTCATTTTAGTGCAAACTTACCTATTATTATAGCTAACCTTCAACCATTTCGTTTCATCTTTCTTCACAGCAACCATTCTATTGTTTTTCATTCATTTCTGCCATTAACTCTTTATGTTACTAAACCAATATTACTTGTATCATTTCGTTGTTGTAATACTGAAAAGCAGGATGTTTACCAAAATTAAATCGCTTTTTAGGACTAAAACGTTAAACCTATATGGCTACGTGACATTTATGAAACATTCGGGATATGATTAACCTATTATCATTTGAGGTGGAATCATGATTAATATTCAGAAAAATGACAATCTGATCATTGTTGGCGTAATTGGCGAATTTACGTTAAATGACTACAAGGAATTTGAGGATCAGGTCCTTTACCAGGAACATTTTGGCGGAAAAGTTAATGTGTTGTTTGATCTGCGAGACATGTTGGATTACACCGTTGACGTTGCATGGGAAGAGATTAAATTCATGCATGAGCATGGCAGTGAATTTAATCGAGTCGCAGTGGTAACCGATGATGAATGGCAAACCTGGAGTGCCTGGGTTTCTAATCTTTTCATTAAGGCCGAGGTCTTGGTATTTAATGACTATGAAGCGGCAATAACGTGGGCATCTGTTGATGAATAACTTGCGCGTGACAAACATACCATCGAATAGATTAATTGCCGATTCCTTGTAAACATTAAATTATATAAGAAGACCAAATGGATGAATTTGCTTTAGCCAGAACACTTCATGTACTTGGCGTGGTTTTGTGGATTGGTGGCGTCGCCATGGTCACCACGGTGTTACTGCCAACGCTGTCACGATTGCGCCCAGCATCTGATGAACTGGCATTTTTTGATCGTTTTCGACGCAGATTTGCAAGGCAGGCACGTTACACCACACTGCTTGTTGGTTTAAGTGGTTTTTACATGATCTATGTGCTTAATGCCTGGCATCGCTTTACTGAATGGCACTACTGGTGGATGCATGCCATGGTATTTATATGGCTTATTTTTACGATTATGCTATTTGTAATGGAACCACGTGCGCGACGCGCTCAGCAAACCGCGCCTGCGCAGCTTGATTCGGAAAAAAAATTAACCAAGCTTCAACGTGTGCACTGGATATTACTGATATTAAGCCTTATAACTGTTGCAGGTGCGGTGGCAGGCAGTCATGGCTGGCTGATTTTTGGAGCATAACAATGGTTTTTGCTGTATTAAAAATGATACATATTGGCAGCGTCCTCCTGAGCTATTCGTTGTTTTTTCTACGCGGAATATGGATGATTCAGGAATCGGCCAGCCTGCAACGGCGTTGGGTAAAAATTCTGCCTCATGTGATTGATACCGTGCTGCTGAGCAGCGCCATTGCGTTAGCTGTTATGATTCAGCAAAATCCGCTCCATGATGCATGGCTGACCGCAAAAGTTACCGGACTATTGATTTATATCGGTCTTGGCATGGTCGCATTACGATACGGCAAAACCCAAGGAATTAAAATCGGCGCCTGGATTGCAGCACAGTGTACGTTCGTATACATCGTATTAGTTGCACTGACCAAAAGCGCAACTATAAATATTTTGTAAACTCAAGCTGCAATGCATTCTGATCCAATCGATCTTTTCAGGTTCAGACTCGAAAAAGCCAAGCCGGAACAATCCAGAAAAATATGTGGGTTGATCAATTTAACTTACCGTGGTGAAGCCGGATGGACTAGAGAAACGCATATTGTCCGAGGGAGCAGAACCAGCCATTACGAAATTGAAGCCGCTATTGCAAACCCTAATGCACATTTTTTTGTCGTCAATCAGCATCGAAGATTAGTTGCATGTATCTATGTGGAGAAACAAGAAAATAGCGCATATATCGGATTCTTCTCCGTTCATCCAAGTCTGCAAGGTAAAGGTGTTGGTAATTATATACTTAAGCAGGCAGAAACATTTGCTTTGACAAACCTGGGCACCAAAAAACTTGTCATGTATGTGGTATCTCAACGGCCAGAATTAATCGCCTTCTATGAGCGCAGAGGATACGTGCGCACAGGAAAAATTGAAGTTTATCCACTACATTTAGGCATGGGCGTGCCTAAAATTGACGGTTTGACCATTGAGTATCTTGAGAAAAATGTTTAAATGGATATGTTTTTTAGCAATGCACTGTTGTTGAGTCTGTTGATACTCACGAGTATTTTCCAATAAAGCGGTAGCATATAAAAGAAAACGACGCGGACCTAAATGCAAATACGTTGACTTGATAGAATTTTTGGCGGCGGCTTTGAATAGCTTCCAACTTTGCACCAGTGCAATTCAGAATTCGATCGCTAACTGCGCGCATACCATAAATCTTTTCGCAGCGCACGCCGAGATGCTTGATCAACCAAGCCAAATAGCTTGTCAATCTCGTCTTTCTTACCAGATGCCCGATGGCCTGCCACCTTAACAAAACGGCAATTTAAATTGGAAATAAACCGGTAAAATTCCTGATACAACTCATGATTAGCAAGTCGTTTATTATTTCTAGATAAATAATTATCTTGTTCTAAGCGGGGACGCCTGTCCGGCAGACTAACAATATTCTGTGAGTCTGTATAAACCGTCAAAGACAATTTGTCATCATGAACCAAAGCAATCATTTCGCTGAATGCCCACAACAGTGTTTGCAACTCCAGCTTTGTCGAGCTGGTTTTCTCAAAGCGTTTCACTTTCACCTTATTTTTCAGTGCATCGACAGTCATCTCCAGATCAGGCACCACAAGATAGGCACCATACCCCACCTTTAGCTGAGAATTCACACTACCGTCGGTAAAAATCTGCAAGTGAAGCATTATTTTATAATCTGTAGAAAGCCAAGACACACTTAGAATCACAATCGAACTAACGAATTGTATTAGCCCATACTGCAAAATCTCAGTGTGATTCTAACATGCAGCAGATGTTTTATTGGATGATTAGCGGCGACCCATCCCTCACCTGGCACATCCTCGAAACAAGCGGAGACGATAATGACCGCATGCACGCCATGTCCACCTCATTCATGAATGATTTTGGATACGGTTACTGCGGAGGGGTAGCGATTACCGCCAAATCAACAGGCTTACCATTTGCGCGAATGGAAGAGTAGCATGTGCTATCATTCAGTTTCTCATATTTTGGATTAACAGGAAAAACTGAGCCAGTAAAGCCACCGTCGATAATTTTCTGAAATAACTGGGCGCCGTCCGATCCAAGTCGCAAACTGGCATTGAATACAGCAATAGCGCGGGTCGCGAAAAGACAAACCAAGTAAAGCTGTGTTATGCGCTTTTTTCGACCTCTGTCATAATGTTAACGGGATCAGTTGGTCGTGAAATTATAATGCAATAGGTCAACAAAGGTCTGCAGTCACCAATCCAATGCATCGATAACTAACTCTCTTCACCAGCATGAATGACTGGATTATTCCTGAATGGCCCGCGCCGAGCAACGTCAGAGCATTATTTACAACGCGTAATGGCGGCACAAGCAGCGGTCCAAATGGCATTTATGCAACATTAAACTTAGGCGACCATGTTAATGACCGCGCAACTAATGTTGCTGGAAACCGGGCATTACTGCGCAATTATCTTCCGTCTAATCCGAAATGGTTAAAACAAGTACATGGTGTTTTGCCAATCTGGGTTGATCATGATTCCACAACATTTGAGGGCGATGCCGCAATGAGCCGTCGCTGTGGAACCGTATGCGTTGTTTTAGTCGCCGATTGCTTACCAATATTTTTATGCGACCTTGCTGGAACGATGGTAGGTGTTATTCATGCTGGCTGGCGAGGATTAGCCGGCGGAATTATTGAAAAAACAATCACTGAAATGAATTGTGGCCAAACCAGGCTCATGGCATGGCTTGGCCCTGCGATAGGACCAAATTATTTTGAGGTTGGAGAAGAAGTACGTGAAGCATTTATAAATCAAGACGGCAAATCCAGGCTTGCCTTTGTTCCACAGTATCAAACAAAAGGCAGTAAATGGCTCGCTAACATTTTTTTATTGGCCCGCCAACGCTTGGCTACGGCGGGGGTAACTGAGATTTACGGTGGCGAAATTTGTACCTACAGTGATCCCAAAAAATTTTATTCCTATCGCCGCGACGGCGCAACCGGACGCATGGCAGCATTAATCTGGCTTTCTGCATAAGACATGTTATTTTTTCAGCGCCTTCTTAAATTACAGAAATTTGATTGAGGCTGAGAAAAACAGGCTATTACCTGCTGCAAATTTGCATTTTCAAAAAATTCATGAAGTCACGCAATGGCAAACCGAAAAGTTCAAAAAATTACAACTTATAAATTTTCAGTATTACTAACAGCGTATAATCCCGCCCTTTTCTTTGATTTAATTTTATGTCAACGCTAGCCTGGATTATTGTCGCCAGTTTGTTTGGTGGCGTCCTGAGTCTGCTATTCGCAGCTTTATTGACACTCCACACAAGGGTTTCATGGGTATCAATGTTAGTATCTTATGCAATCGGCGCATTACTGGGCGCATCTTTCCTTAACACGCTGCCAGAAGCTTTGAAACTTGCGGAAGATCCATCGGAAATAACGACCATCGTGCTGATTGGCATTCTATTATTTTTCATTCTAGAAAAACTAGTATTGTGGCGCCATTGTCATATAGATGAATGTGAAGTGCATGATCCAATGCATGGTTATTCAAACACGCAAACATCTGAAGATCATGATTTTGGCCGAAGTGGCATGATGATTATTCTGGGAGATACATTTCACAATTTTGTGGATGGCATATTGATTGCCGCCGCTTTCCTCGTGGATGTACAACTCGGGATTATTACTTCTATCGCTATTATCGCGCATGAAATCCCTCAAGAAGCCGGTGATTTTATCATTCTGCTTAATTCTGGATATTCACGCCAACGTGCATTCTTACTGAATTTGCTATCCAGCTTTGCTACCTTGGTGGGTGGCGTGCTTGCTTATTTCATGTTGCATGAACTGGATTATCTCGTTCTGCCGCTACTAGGATTCGCCACAGCAAGTATGATTTACGTGGCCATGTCGGATTTAATCCCCGGACTCCATAAAAGGCCCGAGATTATAGCGACCTTCCAACAGGTTACATTAATATTGCTAGGAATTGGATCTATCTGGCTGGTTGGTAATCTGTTTGAGCACGGACACTAGTTTAATGTACTCTGTCGTTTTGAAGCTCAGCTTGCTTTTGTTCGACTTTATGGCCACGCCATAAGCGTCCATTTTCTGGTGTACACTATACCTGCTTCTCTAATCATTAACCAACACCAAAATAGTGGTAAAAAAAGCGGATAGCGATAGATGTCCGCATGAACGGACAGGAAAAATATGCTAGCAATTATTGGTGGCAGCGGTATGACGCAACTGTCCTGCCTTGAAATATCTCACCGGCAGGTAATAAGAACACCTTATGGGGAACCATCTGGTCCGCTGACATTCGGAAAAATCAACAATCAAGAGATTGTCTTTTTAGCGCGCCATGGCTATGGCCATACTATTCCGCCGCATGTTGTAAATTACCGGGCTAATTTGTGGGCGTTGCATTCGCTTACACCAACACAAGTTGTGGCTGTTGCATCGGTAGGAGGCATTCACGCCAATCTGACACCGGGAAGGATAGTTGTTCCTGACCAGATCATAGACTATACGCACGGCCGTAAATTCACATTCTTTGAAGACAAGGATCAACCTGTTACACATATTGATTTTACGGAACCTTATTGTCAGACATCGCGCAGATATTTGCTGGATGCTGCTAAAATGGCACAAGTAAATGCAATCGATCACGGTGTTTATGCTGCAACACAAGGTCCACGTCTCGAAACTGCGGCAGAAATCAATCGGTTGGAACGCGATGGTGCAGATATGGTTGGTATGACTGGAATGCCTGAAGCAGCGCTGGCAAAGGAGTTGGGGTTACAATATGCAACCATTGCAGTTGTTGCAAATTATGCAGCCGGACGCGGGACCAATATCCGCGGCATTCCTTTAAAAGAAATTTATGCTGTTTTAGACAAGGCTATGGTTAGTGTCAGAAACATTCTCGAAAACCTGGTGAAATGTAATGGCAATTAAAACGGTTCTTAAAATGGGCAACCCGCTGCTGTTTGAAGTGGCGAAGAAAGTAGAAAGATTTGGCACACCGGAACTTGATACACTGATTCAAGATATGCAGGATACCATGGTATCGCTAGATGGCGCGGGTCTGGCCGCACCACAGATAGGCGTTAGCCTGCAAGTCGTTATTTTCGGGGTAAGAAAAAATAAACGGTATCCGAATGCTGAAGAAGTACCATTTACTGTCTTAATCAATCCGGAAATTACGCCATTGACAAAAGAGCTGGAAGAAGACTGGGAAGGTTGCTTAAGTGTACCTGGCATGCGTGGCATGGTGCCGCGTTTTACCAGCTTGCGTTATCATGGGTTTGATCAACAGGGCAACACGATAGACCGCAGTGTGACTGGATTTCATGCACGTGTCGTGCAACATGAATGCGATCATTTATTAGGCATTCTTTATCCAATGCGAATAACTGATTTTCGAAAATTTGGCTTTACTGAGGTATTGTTTCCAGCGCAAAATGTCATGGACGAATAAGCAAAAGACAGAAACTCGCTTTTCTTTCTACAGCAAGGCCGCCAGCGATTAGAACAAGGCAGGTTTCACAACGACCAGTATTACTATTGCGAATAATAATATGACCGGTAATTCGTTAAACCAACGATAAAATACATGGCCGTGCAGATTACGGTCCTTTTTAAATAAAGAAACATATCTTCCACAGTAATAATGATAAATAATAAGAATTACAACTAACGAAAGTTTGGCATATAGCCAATCACCTGAAAAACCATACCCCAGCCATAACCATACGCCAAAGATAACGGTCAGCACTGCGCTAGGTGTCATGATGCCAAAAAAGAGCTTGCGCTCCATTATCTTAAAACGTTCAATACCCGCTTGGTCTTCACACATTGCATGATAGACAAATAACCGCGGCAGATAAAATAAACCGGCGAACCAGGTAACCATAAAAATAATATGTAAAGACTTTATCCAGAGCATAAGCATAAGCAATTGTATTGCAGATCCTGTTTGAGTGGTAAACAAATAACCATTACAGGCCTGTAATGAAACTGCCCGATCACGGAAACCACATCAATTTTATACTAACCAATACTGTCTTCCAACGAATTAATAAGGATTAAATAATTGCTACTGAATATCCAGCAAGCTAAAATCAACAGTTTCGGTAAATTTTAACGCGCATTTCGAACAAAAACCAAATGCTGGACTACCGCGATTAGCCGCATCTATATTGATTCAATATAACGATCAACAGGGATTGTTTTTCCAGACGCATTTAACTCAAAAAGGTGACACATTGAGACTCAACATTATGAATGATACAAAAATCATAGCTGAACATATATACAAACTTATGCTATCAACTTGCATCACAATTTTATTATTGGTGCATACCCCCCTTGGCATTGCCGATGATGAAATGGAATTACTTAAATCGGCTTTCTCCGGAAAAGCAGAAGCGATCAACGAATTACTTGCAGAAGGCGTTAATCCTGACTGGCAAAATGAAAAGGGCTTTACCGCGCTCATGGTTGCTTCTCAGTATGGTCATTCTGATATTGTTAACACGCTGCTTGATAATAATGCCAACGCAAACCTGCAGAACGTCGGCGGCACAACTGCATTGATATTAGCTGCTAAAAATGGCCATGAAGCTATTGTCACGAAATTACTAGACAAAGGCGTCAATACTGATCTTCAAACGAATGACGGCATTACCGCTTTAATACTTGCGGCGTCAAATGGTCATGAAATTATTGTCGATTCGTTATTAGAAAAAGGGGCGAATGTCAATTTGCAAACCAAAGAGAACGTTACCGCACTCATGGTCGCTGCACTGGAAGGGCATACGGCTATCGTCGACAATCTATTAGCAAAAAATGCCAAAATTGACATACAGGCTGCAGATAAAACCACGGCACTATATATGGCCGCCCGTAATGGACATGCAAAAATCATAGAGGCATTATTAGCAAAAAATGCGCCAGTCAATCAGCAAGCCTTAAATCACAATACAGCTTTAATTATTGCATCACAGAATGATCATGCAGTCGCTGTTAGAACATTACTAGAGGCCGGCGCAAAGATTGATTTACAAGACGACAATGGTGCCAGCGCACTAACCCTTGCCGCACTTCACGGTCACCAGGAAATTGTTGAACTATTGCTTGATAAAGGTGCAAACGTTGACCTGAAAGCAAAAAATGGATTCACTCCCTTAATCTTGGCTGCGCAAAATGGTCATCCAGAGGTTATCGGTATCCTGTTAAGTGAAGGTGCAAATATTGACATGAAAAATGACGATGGCGTTACTGCATTGATGTGGGCCGCGCTTCATGGCCATGTAGATGCCGTGAAAATATTATTGGCGAATGGCGCGAATCCGGATCTGAAGAGCAATAGCGGAAAAACAGCGCTGGAAATCACAAAAGATTCTTCCATTACCGAGCTGCTCAAATCTGCCACAGCAAAATAGGATGACGCTTTACACATAATAAAATATACTTCAACCGCCTTATGACACGACTCACCAGCGCCCCATGTCTGCCAAGAACAGACATCAAAGGCGGTTAAAAAAGTGCTTCATATAAATTCAACATGCAGTTAGACTGCCGTGGACAGATGAAATTTCCGCATCGCCGGCTGAGTGCGATACAAATGTTTTGGCTGCAAACTCAATCCACAAGAGAATGCTGGAAGGTTACGCTAAAGACCAAGCAAGTCTGTAAGACAACTAAGAGACCCCATGGATTTGGCCTGCTGGCAAAAGAACAGAGTACTTAACACAAATGTGACGATTGACACCAGCAACAATCTAACAGGCAATTTCATGTCTCTCTGCTCTGAAAGCAGCGTTTCTGCCATACCGGACCTTAAGCCGGCTGTGCCGGACGCTGCTGCATTTGTCGCCTCATCACTGCCACTTTTCTGTTCCGCTTCCTTGCTCACAGGCGGCGGACTATTTTTTTCTTCCCTTGCAATAGATAGCGGGGATAGTTCTTTATTCTCACGCGGCGCTGTTTCGTGAACAGGTTCAATCTTTTCAGGATGTGACTCCAGACTCTTTCTTTCTTTATCTTTCAACGAAATTATGTAGTGAAAAACGTCTGTTATTAATCCTATTCTTTGCGTGGCCTCATAGACATCCTGTGCATCAACGGCCGCTTTTTCCCCCTCATAAGCAACGTTAAATGATTTGTCACACAACGCATTAATCATCCGCGGCGTGCCACCCGTATTAAATGCTATTGCCAGCGCCTCCCATCCCGTATTTGAAATGAGCGAGGGGTTACCGCCGGCCACTTGAATACGATGTGAAACATACTTACGAATCCCTTCGACATTTAACTTCCCCAGCGTTTCCAGGGTGGCGATTCGCTGCCTAAATGGTTCCATTTCAGGCTTATTGATCATTTCCAGGAATTCTTCTTGGCCAAGAAGCAGCAACTGAATAAGTTTAACGGGCCCCTCCTCAAGATTGTTCAGCAGACGGACACCGTTGACAACATCGTCTGACATCAAGTGGGATTCATCTATGATAACCAGACACTTCCTTCCTTCAGAATTGATCTTTAAGAGTGCATTTCTAACGTCCCTCATAATGAACGTCTTTTCCGTAGAAGATGGCTGTACGCCAAGTTCCTGGGCGAGAAACAAATAAAGATCAGTGCTGTTAACGGGCGGCTCAGCCATCCATATTAACCTGATGTTTTCAGAAAAATCGGACTTTATCATCTGACTGAGCGTCGTCTTGCCAGAACCGATTGGCCCAGTCACAACAATTAACCCCCTGCCACTCTGCAAAGACCCGGATATCTGATTGCGTATACGTGAATAGTTTCCCTGGTCATAAAAAAACAGTGGATCTGGCACATTTTCGAACGGGAGCTTATTAAGCCCAAAATGCTCAAGATACATATATTAATCCTCTCTTTCTTCGGGTATAAGCTTTACTTCAACCCTGCGGTTTTTTGCTCTGCCCTCTTCTGTTTTATTAGAGGCTATCGGACGCGTATCTCCATAACCAACGACTGACAATCGATCAAGCGATATCCCATGACGAACCAATATATTTGCAATAGCCCGTGCCCTGAGTAATGACAGGCCCATATTGTCGGTGTATTTTATACCGGGGAAAGGTCTTATCCTTGTGCTATCAGTATGGCCTTCTATGACGACGCGACTGCGTGGAGATTCTGATATTTCTTTAACCAAGTTTTCGATCGTAGAAAAATCAATGTCATTAATGACATCCCGCCCAGAACTAAACGTCCCTCCACCGAAAACGCCCAGGGTCCGAGGCTTGGAATCTGTGATCGTAGTTTTACTACCTTCAAGAGGCTGTTCAATCTCATTTAGTCCGTTTTCAATGTCAGGTGTCTCAATTTCTTCTAAGGCTTTTTCTTTTTCTATGAGTTTATCTTCAAGTCGAGAAATTGTCGCCTGCAAGTCGGCCACAAGGTCTTTGTTGGAATCCTGGCTTTCAGCCAATCTTTCTATCATCTCGTTTGACTCAGGCGACACGACTATTCGCTCATCTTGATAAGAAATGTCATCAACCGGGAGTGTTAACGCCCTGAATGTAATAATCGCTGAGAGGACGAAGAATATAACAGACAGCCCCAAGACAATGAATCGCATAATAAATGTATTCAATTTAATAAAAAGTTTTAAGTTTACACTAGGACTGAAGGTGGCATTCCAACGTATAAAAGCCATTTGCTGAGCTATATCGCCAAATGCAAATTTGCAATACTAGCTTCTCATTACAAAGAGAGAAGAAATAGGCATTGCCTTCAAGGAAATATATGTGTTGCACTTAAGTTCAGATTATAGCAGGATCAAAATCAGGAACAGTTATATCGTCAATTACGTCCGCTGAATGAAAAGAATCAGCGTGCCGAGCTCGTTGTTTGGTCTTTCTTTTACTTCAAGAGAATAACCACCGCCAAGCGGCTATGATATAACGTCTTAATGACAAATCTTCAATCTATCGCAAAAAAAATTTATTACCTAACGTCTTCATATTATGAGTTACGTTCATATTTCCTTGCATGATTCTATCAGGCACTTGATTGTCAAACAAATTATAAGCTAATTACAGAGCCTGGAATCAAGGAAATCCCAATTCTTACCACACAATTCCATCTCGCCACCGAAGTCGTCTACAGATATGCATGATTATTCACTAAATGTTAAGTGTGAAACATTGAAATTTCTCACAATGATCAGCAAATTTTCTGGATTAATATAAATAATCTTTTTTCCAGGAAAATAAATATTATGTATTACCATACGCTATATGTCGCGGTTCACCAAGAACTAAATAAACGCGGAAACATGGTCATATTTAATTTACCAATTTGTTTAGTCAAGCGTTAGTATTGTCAGTGCATGCAAACAATCGCATCTACTTGCCAATCTGCAACAGCAGATCAGACATGATCATAAACAAACCGTCCAGGCAATGACAAAGCTCACAGCGCTACCTGCCAAGCTTACAAAAGAAAAAATACTGCTATTTAAAATCCAAATAATAAATAACAGTCTCACCAACACGAATTCCAAATACAAACAGTAACATTGAAAGCCTACGGTAAGATTCTCTAATATAATTCAGGAGAATTCACCAGGCTGCTATAATTTACATTAACAAATTGACCAGCATTAACAATTATTGATCTGATGCTTAATTATTTCGAATCCCTGCATGACAGGATTCAGGCCGAAGTTGGCATCGCTCACTGCTTGGACTGGCGCCATTTTCAGCAATAGTTTTGTTAGCGTGAAATAATATACAATTTTTCGTAGAGACGTGGTGTTTGCTCGTTTTGCCAAAGAATAAAAAGTGCAAGCCTTCATTATTTAGCTTGCAAACCCAAAAGTTGAATTATGCAGCATATCACTTGTAAACAGCTGCTTTGCGCACAGTAAAAAGCCTTGCCTGCGGTCTTGGACCGTAACTTTTGAACAAATTCTGTGTTCAAGCATTTTTTCTGGACAATCCTGCTCAATATTAAGTAACATTTTTTTGACAACTGCATGAGATTAATCAATAAGTCAATGGCTAAGAAGCCAAATGTAAATCCTTTGCCACCAAAACTTGGTAGATTATTGCGCGAATCAAGCTGGCTGTTGCTGGTTGGCGCAGCACTATACTTATTTCTGATATTTTATAGTTATGATCGCGCTGATCCTGGTTGGTCACACAGCGGCAATCTTGATCAGTTGCACAACGCAGGTGGTTACGTTGGCGCATGGTTAGCCGATCTTCTGTTGTATTTGTTTGGTATTTCAGCCTGGTGGTGGGTATTATTTTTTCTGTCCGCTGTATTATGGAGTTACGGTCGAATTGAAGTAGCCGGTGTTTTTGATAGACGATCATTGCTACTCTCTGCGGTTGGTTTTGCCACATTGCTGATTGCCAGTAGCGGACTTGAATCATTACGGTTTTATTCGATTGACGTTGCTTTGCCGCAGATGCCAGGAGGAGTGGTCGGCGTACTCATTAGTAAAACACTTTGGCAGATACTGGGTTTTACCGGTGCAACATTAATGCTATTAATATTAACAGCTATTGGTTTCAGCCTTTTTACGGGCTTGTCATGGATACGATTTGTTGAACGAATTGGTGGCGCAATAGAAGACTACTTTATCTATATAAAAATCTTCATACAAGAGAAACGTAGTAAAAATAAAAACATAATCTTGACAAAGAATCATGAAGAGTTAATCGAAAACGAAATAAAACAATTAGATGAGCACCCGCCAATACATATCGAACTGCCTGCTGCCGCTATCGAAAAATCATCGCGCCCAATCAAAGAAAAATACACGCCGCTGTTTTCGGACCCACCTGACTCACCTTTGCCTCCGCTAGATTTATTGGATGAGCCAGACAAAAACGTTGAAATATTATCCAAAGATAAACTTGAGCTTACGTCGCGCTTGATCGAGCGTAAACTAAAAGAATTCGGCGTTCAAGTTAAAGTCGTTGCCGCTTACCCTGGGCCGGTTATCACGCGGTATGAGATTGAGCCGGCTATTGGCGTAAAAGGCAATCAAATTATTAATCTGGTAAGAGATCTCGCTCGTGCATTGTCAGTAGCAAGTATCCGTGTGGTTGAAACAATCCCGGGAAAAACCACCATGGGACTGGAAATTCCCAACCCCAAACGACAAATAGTGCGTCTGCAGGAAATACTTAGTTCGCAAGCCTACGCAGATACTGTGTCGCCACTAACAATCGCACTAGGCAAAGATATCAGTGGCCATCCAGTGGTTGCGGACTTGGCAAAAATGCCCCATGCATTAGTTGCCGGTACGACAGGTTCAGGTAAATCAGTAGCGATCAATGCCACCATTTTGAGCCTTATTTACAAGTCATCGCCGGATCAGGTTCGCCTGATTTTGGTAGATCCCAAAATGCTCGAATTATCAGTCTATGAAGGGATTCCCCATTTATTGGCACCCGTGGTAACTGATATGCGAGAAGCGTCCAATGCTTTGCGCTGGTGCGTGGCGGAAATGGAACGGCGTTACAAATTGATGTCATCTCTTGGCGTTCGTAATTTAACCGGTTACAATCAAAAAGTACGCGATGCGATCAAAAACGAGGAGCCGTTGACTAATCCACTCAGTTCGACGCCTGAATCGCCCGAACAACTTGAAGAATTGCCTTTAATTGTTGTTGTCATTGATGAACTGGCCGACATGATGATGGTTGTCGGAAAAAAAGTTGAACAACTAATCGCCAGACTTGCCCAAAAAGCACGGGCTGCCGGTATCCATTTGCTGCTTGCCACACAACGACCTTCTGTCGATGTGATCACCGGCCTGATCAAGGCAAATATTCCGACAAGAATCGCCTTCCAGGTATCCAGCAAGATTGATTCACGTACAATTCTTGATCAAATGGGTGCAGAAACACTGCTCGGTCAGGGTGATATGCTCTATCTGCCACCTGGCAGCGGTTATTCGCAACGCGTACATGGTGCTTTTGTCGCTGATCATGAAGTCCATAAAGTGGTGGAATATCTTAAGGAACATGGCGAACCACGTTATGTAGAAGAAATACTCAACACGGAAGAAGAAGAAAATAGTCAAAGTGAAAACAGTGGCCAAGGCAGGCAAGCCAATAGCGAAACTGACCCACTATATGACGAAGCGGTTGCCATTGTTATGAAATCACGACGCGCATCCATTTCGTTGGTACAAAGAAATTTACGAATCGGCTATAATCGTGCTGCGCGGCTAATTGAAGAAATGGAGCGGGCAGGTCTTGTTTCTACCATGCAAAGTAATGGAAACCGCGAAGTATTAGTTCCTTCGAGAAACGAAAACTAACTGTTTTTCATTTAAACCGATATATATATGGCTTACACCCGCCTCACCCTCTTTACGCTGCTGCTCTGGTTACTTCCCGCGGTAGCACAGGGCAGTGCAATAGAAAGCCTGAAAACTTTCATTCGGGAAGCGCAAACCGTCCGTGCAAATTTCTCTCAGACACTGCTCGATAAAGATGCGCGCACCATACAGGAATCCAGCGGCACTATGTTGTTTGAACGACCCGATAAATTTCGCTGGACATATGAAAAACCCTACGAACAATTGATTGTTGGTGATGGCACCAAAGTCTGGTTTTACGACCAGGACCTTGAACAGGTGACAGTACGACCGCTTGACCTTGCGATTGGCAGTAGTCCGGCAGCACTGCTGGCTGGAGACGTCAACATAGAAGCTAATTTTAAATTGGTTGAAATCGGACGTAATGATCACATAGAATGGCTGGAAGCTACACCAACAAACAATGAGAGTGCTTTTGAGAAAATTCAATTAGGGTTTTCTCTGGATGGAACATTAGAAATAATGACGCTGCGTGACAATTTCGGTCAAACCACGCTGCTTGTCTTCTCAAATCTGGATAAAAATCCTAAGCTACCTGCCGACTTATTTATATTTACTCCTCCCGACGGCGCGGATGTAATTAGTGACTAATCTTTTTGTAGAACCGAGCCCTTTTGCGCCACTAGCCGAGAAATTGCGTCCAAAAAAACTGGAAGAAATTATCGGCCAAAAGCATTTACTCGACACAGGAAAGCCATTGCGGCTTGCGTTCGAGTTCGGCAAACCACATTCGATGATTTTATGGGGACCGCCCGGCACTGGAAAAACTACGTTGGCGCGTTTGATGTCTATTGCTTTCGATGCCGAATTTACCGCGCTATCGGCTGTTTTGTCAGGGGTTAAAGAGATCCGCCAGGCTATTCAACAGGCTCAAATTGAATTGCAGCAGAACGGCCGCCACACTATCCTTTTTGTCGATGAAGTCCATCGTTTCAACAAATCACAACAAGATGCATTCCTGCCTTATGTTGAGCAGGGCGTTGTCACTTTTGTCGGCGCAACCACCGAGAATCCTTCATTTGAAGTCAACAACGCATTACTGTCACGAGCACAGGTTTATACATTGTCGGCTTTATCAAAGAATGAATTAAATACTTTATTTACACGTGCAAAAGAAACCGCGTTACATGGATTAAATTTTTCCGATGAGGCGGTAAGCTTACTCATCGAATTTGCAGATGGCGACGCCAGGCGTCTACTGAATCTACTGGAGCAAATTAAAAGTGCATCGGATGCTGCGAAAATTTTAACAGTCGACAAAGAATATGTCCGCAACTCGCTATCCCGCAGTATGCGCAGTTTCGATAAAGGCGGCGATACGTTCTACGATCAAATTTCGGCGTTACATAAATCAATTCGCGGATCGTCACCGGATGCGGCTATTTATTGGTTGTGCCGTATGCTGGACGGCGGCGCTGATCCACTATATATTGGCCGACGGTTAATTCGGGCCGCAACAGAAGATATTGGGATAGCTGATCCGCGCGCGTTACGCGTCGCACTGGATGCTTGTGAAACTTATGAGCGACTGGGCAGCCCAGAAGGTGAACTTGCATTAGGGCAAGCAGTTCTTTATCTCTCCTGCGCACCAAAAAGCAATTCGGCTTATCTGGCCTACAAGAAAGCACGATCTTTTATCAGTCATGACAAATCGCGGAACGTACCAGCGCATTTGCGAAATGCGCCAACCGAACTAATGAAAAATATAGGCTTTGGACAAAACTACCGCTATGCCCACGATTTTCCGGAATCCTATGTTCCAGGAGAAAATTACTTTCCAGATAATATGCCGGCGGTGACGTTTTATCAGCCGACAACGCATGGATTGGAAAATAAAATTTTGGAAAAGTTAGCGCATTTACGTGAACTGGACGAACAAGCACAGAATTTGAATAATAACTGACAAGCGATTACTGATGAACGATATTGTTATTTACTCTTTATGTTAGAAATACATCAATTGCGTACTGACTTAGAAAATGTCTGCAAAATCCTTGCTAAACGTGACTTCAGCTTCCCCGTTGCATCGTTTAACTCACTCGAAGCTGATCGTAAAGCAATTCAGACTTACACCCAGGAACTACAAGCTAAGCGTAATGCCGTTTCAAAAAGCATTGGTATAGCAAAAAACAAAGGAGAAGATGTCACAGTAATTCTGACGGAAGTTGCAGACCTTGGCGATAAACTAAAACAAGCCGAAGTACAACTTGAACAGGTTCAAAACAAACTGCAACAAATTTTACTGGAAGTTCCTAATCTGCCGCACGAAAGTGTTCCGGTTGGCAGTAACGAAACGGACAATGTGGAAATACGCCGCTGGAGAAAACCCCGGTCATTTGATTTTGAAATAAAAGACCATGTTTGCATTGGCGAGGGCCTGGGTTTGTTGGATTTTGAGACCGCTACGAAATTGAGTGGCGCGCGATTTAATGTCATGAAAGGAGAACTGGCGCATCTGCACCGGGCATTGACACAATTTATGCTGGATACGCATACGCAGATGCACGACTACACCGAAGCTTACGTACCATATTTAATTAATAGCGAAAGCCTGCAGGGTACCGGGCAATTACCAAAATTCGAAGACGATTCGTTTGCAGTTTATCCTGGAGGATCAAGCGATTCTAAGAAACAGGAAAATTCCCCCCATTATTATCTGATACCTACCGCAGAAGTACCCGTTACCAATATGGTTCGCGACAAAATTTTGTCAGCTAAGCAACTACCGTTGAAATTTGTCGCGCATACACCCTGTTTCCGCTCCGAAGCAGGCAGTTATGGAAGAGACACGCGCGGCCTGATTCGCCAACATCAATTTGATAAAGTTGAGCTAGTGCAGATTGTTCACCCACAGCAATCCTATGAAGCGCTGGAACAACTTGTTAGCCATGCCGAAAAGATATTGCAACAACTTGAACTGCCCTATCGAGTAATGACATTATGTACAGGAGATATGGGATTTTCCGCCGCTAAAACCTATGACATTGAAGTATGGTTACCAGCACAGAATACCTATCGTGAAATTTCTTCATGCAGTAATTGCGAAGCATTTCAAGCACGACGAATGCATGCACGTTTTCGCAATGAAAAAGGTAGTACGACACTATTACATACCTTAAATGGCTCTGGACTAGCAGTAGGAAGAACGCTGGTCGCAATCCTTGAAAACTATCAAAATGCTGATGGTAGCGTTTCAATTCCTACAATTTTACAACCTTACATGAACGGTATTAAGCAACTTGATCAGAATGTAAAATAAGCGTAATGTCTTTAATAAATTTTTATATGAGGTTACCAACATGTCGAATGAAAAAAATAATGCTACTGACAGCAAAAGCTCCGCGGAAACCAATGCGCCTGATACTGAAGATATTTCAAAACTTGAAGCAGAAATACATGATGCAGTCGCACAAGGTACAAACGTTGAAGAGGCGGTGCGTCATTTAACACTCAAAGCAATGAATGCGAGCAGACTGGATATCAACTCGCTTCGCCGCATCATAAACGCGGTTATGCAAGGTGCACGCGAAGGGGCTTATCACAAACTGGAGCATGCAAGTGATCAATCACAAACCGCACAAACGCAGATTGCAAGTGCTGTTGCTGGTCTGGACTCTGCTTTGGCCAGCTTTGCTGAAGCATCGAAGTTGGCTGTTGAAGAAGCAGCAAGCCGCGCAAAAAAATTCTCTGATACAGAACTTGCCCAAACACGCTCAGATCTGGAAAGTTTGGAGAGTATGTTTTTGGATACATTGTCTGACACCGCTTCCACAGCCAAAGGGTTGGTAGCAGAAACCTTGCGTGATCTTGTTAGTCATGCCAAACGCAACGGAACCGTCGTAGGTGAACAATTAAAGCAAACGTTGGCGACACTAACTCAACAAATGTCATCAGTCAGCCACGCCCAGCTTGAAGCGGGTGTAAAACTGGCTCAATCCACCGCTGACTTCGTTAGCAAAGCTGCCGCTGGAGTACTTGCCAGCATGGAAGACCGAAAGAAATCTAGCAAAGAACCAAAGGATAGTTAATTTTTCGGTTACTGCAAACCTTCGCAACCCGCAAAAGAATTGAGCAAGCATTTGTTTAGATAGACGTAATCTCTGTTTCGGATACCTAGCAATGAAATGTAAACAAGTATAATTAACGAGATTCCTGTTAATGATTAGATTCCTCACCATTCAACACCTCGATAATATCGGCTAGAAGCTGCTTAAACTCCCCTGTCATGATGGTAAAATCACCGTCAAATTGCTCTTCAGCCGTTTCTGCAGGTTCTTTGAGTAGATCAAGGGGTGTTATTCGTTTTATTTGCATATTCTCATGCAATATAAAGGATATTTTATCACGCCAGGTCATTGCAAGCTTTGTTGCTTCTTTTCCTGTTTGGATATGACCACCTATCTCTTTCGCACCAAGATCATGGCGGATATAACTAACGGTCGCCTTTTCATCATCCATCCCGCGGAGTTCACATTGACGGTCAATAGTGAATGAGGCCGGTACTTCATTTCTCGACAGCCATCCAGTCATGGCAGCAGCAGGTGAAAGATTCGTTTTCAGTGGTTTCAATGTTACATCGTCTACCGTCTTGAATAACACCTCAATAAATTCATCTGCTTTACCAGTACTAGATGTATCGATAACAAACCATCCACCAACTGGATCAATCCAAGCGTTGGTTTTGCGACGTAGGGCAAAAGCACGCGGCAATAACTCAACGAGAACACTCTCTTTGATATCTTTTATTTGTTTCCGTCCTGGCTCAAATCCCTGCTGACGGGCGATTTCTGAGGCGCGTTCTTTAGTTAGCTGATTAATAACCGCTGCCGGCAGTAACTTTTTCTCAATACCAAGCGTAATAAGCATATCCTGACCCAGCGCATGTACAAATTTACCATTTTCATCTTTTGGGAATACCCATCCCCGGCTCTGCATTTCCATACTTAAACATTTTTGCAGAGCATGATTGGAAAGTCTTTCTTCCAGCGCAGCAGGCGCCATCGCCCAATTCGTCATACGATAGACTTGCAAGTTCTTAAACCACATAATTATTTTATTTGTACTGTTAATCTTTTTTAAACTATCAATCGGATGGCTATTATAAATTATTAGACGTATATTTTTTGTGCCTGTACAAAAAATATGGCTTTATACCGATTTTCTTGAGTCAGCCAACATCACCACGATTTTTCCGTTTTTCTGTCAATGTCGATATAATAGCGTTGATTTGGTGAGTAGTTGCAGCTCATAGAAAAAGTCGTAACAGATTGCCCGCCGGTAAATTCACCTTTGTTAAGTACTGCCGTCTTATCTTTAGTCAGCCTGCAGATATCCAGCAAGCCATTTTTGAAAGTAACAAACAAGTAACATCCGATATTTATAATAAGATAAATGAATCATCAGCCATGAAAAAAGTCTACTCCGCCAATAGCCTGATGGAGGCGCATTTAGTTCTAGATCTTCTCGAACATGCCTATATTTCAGCAAGATTATTTAATGTGCATGCACAGGGGGTAATGGGTGAAATTCCATTTACTCATGCTTACCCGGAGGTTTGGGTTATCCGTGACGAAGATTTTGTGCGTGGCCGCGAAGTAGTCAGCGCTTATGAACAAGCGCCCATTGAACCAGGCACCGTGCGTTGCCCTGTCTGTAGCGAGGAAAATCCCCGAAACTTCCAATTATGCTGGCAATGCGGCGCGGGTCTTGAAACCGTATTATATTAAAATATCCGACGGCCCCTACCAACCATGTAAAACACGAAATAGGTTTATAATTGCCACCTGACTTTACCATTTTAAACCTCCATCGTTTCGCTAACGCAACTACTCACCTTCTTTACACTTTTCAGAAACTGGCGCGATAAATAATGCGGGTATTTGTTTATCGTGTCGTCTATAACGCATATTTTTCGCTTGTTCGTCCGCATTAACCTCATTCGCCAACACCGTTGCAACAGAGGACGCCGATGAGGGAATATATGGCTGTGTGAAAATTGGGTCCTCCGTTTTTTTCGAGCGCCTGGATTCATTTTCAAACAAGGTTCGGCTGGAACGTCTCGTTTCATGCTTATTATGACTCCGGACATTCGATCCACTGCTGCTTTTCTTTTCTAAGCTAGCTTCCGGCCTGCTTTTTCTTTCTTTTTTATTCTCCGTCGGCGCAACTGGCTGATATTCTTTCGTACACTCAAATCCTGCGACTGTTTCCACAGAGACCTTTGTTTTTAATAGTTTCTCAATTTCAGCTAACAGTTCATGTTCTTCTTTGCATACTAGAGAAATTGCATTGCCTTTTGTGCCAGCACGCCCTGTGCGCCCAATCCGGTGAATATAATCTTCTGGCGTATTAGGCAATTCAAAATTGATTACATGTGGAAGATCTTCTATATCAAGTCCTCTTGCAGCAACATCTGTAGCAACAAGGACTCGCGCCACGCCTTGCTTAAAATCATCTAATGCCTGAGTACGTTGGAGCTGATTTTTGTCCCCATGAATAGCAGTTGCCGCCAGGCCTTCTTGCTGCAACTGTCGCACCAATCGACTTGCGCCGAGCTTAGTACCGACAAACACCAGAACTTGCTTGAATTGATGCAACTTGAAAAGTTTAATCAGTAATTCACTTTTTCTTTTCTTGCTTACGGGATAAACAATATGCGTAACCAGTTCACTGACTGTATTACGCCTAGCAACTTCAACCAGTACGGGTGTTTTTAATAATTTATCCGCCAGTTTCTTGATTTCTGCAGAAAAAGTCGCAGAAAACATTAAACTCTGGCGTTTCATCGGTATTAGCGTGAGTATTTGCTTTATATCGGGAAGAAATCCCATATCCAGCATTCGATCAGCTTCATCCAGTATCAGAATTTCAACTTTGGAAAGATTTACTGTTTTCTGCTGTATATGATCCAGCAACCGACCAGGTGTCGCAATTAAAATCTCAACACCAGCGTGCATTTCTTCTATCTGCGGATTCATATTGATTCCGCCATAAATGACTGCAGATTTAAGTGCCAAATATTTGCCGTAAGTTTTGACACTCTGATACACCTGTGCCGCCAGTTCCCGGGTAGGCACTAATATTAGTGCACGAATGGGATGCCTAGCAGGGGATGGACTGGAATTCGCATAGTGTTGCAAGCGATGAAGCATAGGTAATGCAAATCCTGCAGTTTTTCCTGTGCCTGTTTGCGCACAGCCCATGATATCCTTACCTTGAAGAATTGAAGGGATAGCCTGCAACTGTATGGGGGAAGGCTCATTATAGCCTTGGTCAGCTACAGCCCTAAGAATCTCAGCCGACAAGTCGAGCTGTTTAAAAGACATTTATTTACTCCTAAATCAATTTCCAAAACTTTTTAAAAACAATCAAGCGGGGCTAATCGGGTGTTTTAATGATTTTAATAAGAGAAGTAGCAAGGTAAGAAATAAACAGTCTGTTCTGCTGCATATCGTCTTAAAAAGAATCTATAGAAATTCTTCTTTTTGTATCGTTTGGTTAGGGCCATTCGACTGACGACAGATGAATTTCTCTACATCAAAATACATCTCAAAACAATAAAAACCCGCGCGTGTTCATTCGCGCGGGTTTCTAGTGTGATCAACGACAACCAGACCACGATATTTACTTTATGTAATGACTAATTTGCTTAGCCAAGATAATCTTGACGCTTAATAGTCATCATCATCGTCGTCCCAATCATCATCATCGTCATCCCAATCGTCGTCGTCTTCTTTCAATACCATCTCGCCTGCAGCAAGACTGGCATCCAGATCAGTCATTTCGACTTCGTCATGAACCAGGTTC
>BQJA01000052.1 GCA_021604405.1 Nitrosomonas sp.
CTGCAAATTTCACCGGGACTGCCGCAAGTATTTGTGGCCAACACAGTCAGCCTGTTGCCAGGCACATTAAGCACTGAATTACGCCAAGGAATCCTGGAAGTCCATGTGCTGGATAAAGAGAAAGATTTTATAGCGGAACTCGAATCGGTCGAGCAACATGTGGCGAGAATGTTTGGTGCGCCTTTGAATTTCGATAATAAAGGTAAACAAAATGAATAGAATTATGAAAATGTTGTGTAGGGAGAATTCGGAAAATCTCTGCAAATCCGCTTTGGGACATGCCTTGGCAGAGCCCGAAAACAATCAGGCCAGCCTACCAGTATTAACATGATCGAATACTTCACAGATGACAATGAAGGATTGCACACCAATATAATCTCAATTGAACGTGTAGATCATGACGATGCGTATGCATCAACAACAAATTGTGTCTTTCATTGCGCGCTATCGCAGAAAAATCAAAGCGCAAACCGGGCATAACTACACATTCCTCCAAGAATAAGCAATAAACGGAACTATAGAAATATCAAAGATCCAAACAAAAAGCTTTAGAGTAACCGTATACTTATATGTTTATTGCCAAATTCCAGGCGATCTAATCCATCGCCAGCAAGGAAAGTAACTTGCCTGTTGCTAATCTGGTTGCATTGGCAGGCAAAGCACATACAATAAGTGTCAATCGTTGTTCAGACCGGTTGTTTATTTCTTTCGCCAGCCACTCGGGTTTATAACGCCAATAATACTTGAGAAAAGCAGTTCTAAAATAATGCAAATACTTTACCTCGTCCTCGCGATATTTTTATTACTTAATCTATGTGCCGGTATATGGCGTGTTCTGCGCGGACCAACTGTCGACGATCGCATGTTGGCCGTGCAATTATTTGGCACCACTGCTGTGGCTATCCTGTTGTTGCTTGCACAAGCCTTTGGCAACCCGGCTTTGCGCAATGTCGCGTTGGTATTTGCGCTGTTGTCGGCGGTGACAGCCGTGGCATTCGTGCGGCGCGCCTGGCCAGAAAAAAAGGAATATGAGCGTGACGCTGAGTGAATATATTGCTGCAGCCCTGCTTGTTCTTGGCGGGTTTTTCTTTTTCGCTGGCACTATTGGCCTGCTGCGTTTCCCGGATATTTATACTCGGCTCCATGCCATAACCAAAGCCGATAATGTGGGATTAGGACTGATTATATTAGGCCTTGCGGTACAAGTAGAATCATGGCTTGTCATGGGAAAATTATTGTTGATATGGATACTTGTATTGTTTGCCGGTGCTAGCGTGTCCCATTTAATTGCCAGGCGCGCATTACAAAGGGAGGGCCGTAAGTGGAAGCAATAACTTTGCTGAAATGGACTTTCGATACCGTTCTGGGTTTAGGATTATTGTGGCTGGCTTGGCGCGCATTAACGAGTACAGATTTATTTCAAGCTATTATTTTGTTTGTATCTTTTGGACTGTTAATGACGCTGGCCTGGGTACGGCTGGATGCGCCGGATATTGCACTGGCTGAAGCAGCGATAGGCGCCGGATTGACCGGTGCCCTGTTACTCTCTACATTGGCGCGATTGCAGACTGCTGAGGTCGAGAATACGCTCCCACAATCGGTGCAACCATCTTCTAAGCCGCAACTTGTGCATTGGCTATTGATCATCATCATACCACTGTTATTAGCAGGATTGGGATATGCGATTTTGGATCTGCCACCTTATTTCGAGGGATTGAGTGGAGCAGTCGCCGCGAATCTTGATGCCAGCGGTGCGAATAACCCGGTAACTGCTGTGCTGCTCAACTTTCGAGGCTACGATACCATGCTGGAGATTATTGTATTATTAATGGCGCTGTTAGGCGCTTGGTCGCTGGGCGGCATGCCGCCTTATACCGATAAACCGGCTGGTGCTGTGCTGGATACTTTCTCCCGTTTTTTGGTGCCGGTTTTTATTCTGGTAGGCGCATATCTGTTATGGATCGGCACATCTGCGCCCGGTGGCGCTTTTCAAGCTGGTTCAGTACTGGGCGCTGCTGCGGTCTTGTTAATCTTAAGCGACTGGCGGCTTCGTCCCACTTTCATACAAAGGACCTTGAAGCTTGCTTTGATATCAGGCTCGAGTGCTTTTATCACCATAGGTTTACTGACCACACTTTATGAAGGACAACTATTGGCGTATCCCGCTACCTATGCCGGCATCCTGATTCTCTTTCTTGAAAGCCTGGCTACTATTTCTATCGGCGTCACGTTGGGTGCCTTGTTTCTGAGAGAACCTGTTAAATACATGGAGAGTCAATGAATAATGCATTCTTGTTTGCGCTGGTGGGCGTCGGAATATTTTCCCTGGGATTGTACGCACTCATTATGCATGACCATCTGCTGCGCAAAATCCTGGCGGTTAATATCATGGGTAGCGGAGTTTTCTTAGTGCTCGTGGCGCTGGCTAAGCGTACGGGTGATGCGTTACCTGACCCAGTGCCGCATGCCATGGTGCTTACCGGAATTGTGGTTGCAGTCTCTGCGACAGCATTAGCGCTTATTCTGTTATTGAAAGTATTCGCCAAAAGCGGACAAGCAACGTTACCTGACAGGTGTAAAGAGTAGCATTGGTGGAAGCGATGCTCACGGATATCGCTTGGGGCGTTATCGTCATCATGCTGCCGTTAACGGGAGGAATCATCTGCTTTATATGGCCAGCAATCTCGAAAACATTAGGTCTGATAACTGTCGTGGGTACTGCGCTGTCGGTTACAGGTCTTGGCTGGCAGATAATTGAAAGTGGCCCGTATCATCACACCGTGGGTGGCTGGGGTGCGCCGCTGGGCATTGATCTGTTTGCTGATGGTCTAAGCCTATTGATGTTGATCATGACTGCCTTGGTTGGACTGGGTGTCAGCTTTTATTCGAAAAGTTATTTCAAACCTCAAGAGGCCACCTGGTTCTGGCCGATTTGGCTAATATTACTGGGGGCATTAAATGCTTTATTTCTTTCGGCTGATATCTTTAATCTCTATGTAATCTTGGAATTGATTGGCCTGGCCGCCGTCGCATTAACAGCATTAACAGGCCACATTGCCGCATTGAATAGCGCAATGCGCTATTTGCTGGCGATGCTTTTGGGATCGTTAGCCTATTTGCTCGGTGTTGCGCTGCTTTATCATGACGTCGGTAGTGTGGATATTGCGACGCTTGCTGAAAAGATCAAACCAAATGCTACCGTCTGGGCAGCTTTGGGATTCATGAGCGCTGGTCTTGCACTCAAGTCTGCACTGTTTCCCTTAAACTTCTGGCTGCCACCAGCCCATGCCAATGCACCAGCACCTGTCAGCGCGCTGTTATCTGCGCTGGTAGTTAAAGCTTCTTTTTATATTTTGCTGCGTTTGTGGTCGGAAATCTTTGGCTCTTTTGGTGAAGGTGCGGCGGCACTGCTTGGTTTGCTTGGGGCGGCAGCTATTCTTTGGGGTTCTTTGCAAGCCTTATGTCAGACGCGGGTAAAGTTACTGATCGCTTATTCAACTGTAGCCCAGGTTGGTTATCTATTCCTGGCTTTCCCATTGGCTTTAGGTAGCAATGGAATGGTTTGGGGTATCGTCGCGTATCTCGCTTTGTCTCATGCGCTGGCAAAATCCGCGATGTTTTTGGTGGCTGGAAATTTGTTACGGTTTAGTGGTCATGATCGCATCTCAGGTCTGGAAGGTACTGTGCAGCGTCTGCCACTCACTGTGAGTGCCTTTGCGCTGGCGGGTATAAGTATCATTGGATTGCCACCCAGCAGCGGTTTTATTGGAAAATGGCTGCTTATCGAGGTTGCCGTAACGCAAGGTCGATGGGATCTTGCAGCAATTATGATTATCGGCGGCTTGCTGGCCGCCGCTTACGTTTTTAAAGTGCTGGGACAAACTTTTTCTGATGCGAAAGTTTCACACGATACGGGAACAGTGCCCGCCAGCATGGAATGGGCAGCGTTGTTGCTTGCTATTGGTGCAATCCTGTTCGGATTCATAGCACCTGAGATTTTGTCATTGGCGCACATTGATGTATCGCCCAGTACGAATGGAATAACGCCATGAATTGGAGCACCTGGCTTCCGCCCCTAGTGGTAGCAAGCTCACTGCTGCCCGGCCTGATTATCTTCTTTTTGGTCGAAGAAAAAGTTCTTTTCCGCACGGCACTCAATCTGGCCGGCGCTTTATCCACATTATTGCTGACCGGGTGGATGCTATGGGGCGTCTCTCATGGGCATCAGTATGAAACGAGTGTCCCGTTTTTACCCGGTCTTGAACTGGTCTTGCGAGCGGATCCACTGTCGCTACTGTTTGTTTCTTTGTCAAGCATTCTCTGGTTGTTGACCACCATCTATGCAATTGGCTATCTGGAAGGCTCTCCGCATCGCAGCCGTTTTTTTGGTTTTTTCAGCTTGTGTGTAACCAGCACAACCGGTATCGCTTTGTCAGGTAATTTTATTACCTTCCTGCTGTTCTATGAATTTTTGACACTTGTCACTTATCCACTCGTCATTCACCGCGGTACGGAAAAAGCACGACAAGCAGGAAAAATCTACCTCATTTATACGATTACCAGTGGCGCCATACTATTGTTAGGCACGATGTGGCTGTACACCCTGACCGGCACGCTGGACTTTAGGCCACAAGGCATCTTACGCGATCTGGGCGAAGAAAACCATCTCGCCCTAATAGTCATTTTCATCCTGCTGATTGCCGGTTTGGGGGTGAAAGCTGCGCTCGTGCCGCTGCACGGATGGTTACCCCAGGCCATGGTTGCGCCCGCTCCGGTCAGTGCATTGCTGCATGCCGTCGCAGTGGTAAAAGCGGGCGCTTTTGGTATCGTGCGCGTGGTCTATGATATCTTTGGTGTGGATTTTGCCGCAGACCTTGGTGTCACTGGACCATTGGCGGTGGTGGCAGCGGTAACAATAATTTATGGTTCTTTACGCGCCCTGTTTCAAGATAACCTGAAACGCAGATTAGCCTTTTCCACGGTAAGCCAAGTGTCTTATATTATATTAGGTGTGGCCATCGCAGGACCGGTAGCGAGCATCGGTGGCATTGTACATCTTGTTCATCAGGGTCTGATGAAAATTACCCTTTTCTTTTGCGCCGGCAATCTTGCGGAAACGCTGGGGATTCATACAGTACACGAAATGAATGGAGCAGGACGGCGCATGCCCTGGTCTATGACCGCTTTCACCATTGGCGCTTTTGGTATGATTGGCGCGCCACCGATCGCCGGATTTATCAGCAAGTGGTATTTGGGGCTTGGGGCGCTGCAAGCAGGTCAATACTGGGTGATTCCTGTATTGATCGGAAGCAGTCTTCTCAATGCAGCTTATTTCTTGCCGGTTTTGCATCGTATCTGGTTCAGAGAGCCCCCGGACGCCTGGCCTGCGGAGCGTGATTTTGGCAACAAAGAAACAGCCTGGGCATTATTAGTGCCGCCCCTCGTAACCGCATTGCTGGCGCTGCTGGCCGGACTCATGGCATCGGCATGGTTCAGTCCCCTTGAATGGGTTCAGTTCATCGCACAGCGGGAGTTTTAATACCCATGAACACTTTATCCCTCGATGAATTATTACCACTGGGTATATTATGGCCACTCTTCCTGGCTTGCTTGCTGGCTTTTAGAGCTATCCGCGTCCCAACGCTGTTTCTGGCCCCTTGGGCAGCATTACCAGCACTGGCGGCAAGCCTGTTGATAGCACCGAGCGAGATGCGATGGCATTTCCCTGCGATACTACTAGGCAGCGAAATTGGACTCGATGCGACGGGACAGGTTTTCTTGCTGTTAACGGCCTTGCTGTGGACAGTGTCTGGTGTGTATGCTCGCGCTTATTTGTCTCGATCAGCCCGATACACTGAATTTTATGCCTTTTTTTTATTATCAATGGCGGGTAATTTCGGTCTGATAATGGCTCAGGATTTATTCGGGTTTTATTTCTACTTATCCCTGATGAACTTTGCTGCTTATGGTTTGGTCGTTTTTGATCGCAGTACTGCTGCTTTGCGGGCTGGACGGGTTTATATCGTCCTGGTCGTAGCGGGTGAACTGTTGTTGTTCGCTGCACTGCTGGTGACAGCAGAGATAACCGGAGCCACCACCTTTGATGCCATGCGCACAGGTCTTGCGCTGGCTGATCCTGTCAGTCGAGATTGGGTGATCCTGTTAGGCATGGCCGGATTCGGCATCAAGGCGGGAATGTTCGGACTACATGTATGGTTACCATTGGCTCATCCTGTTGCACCTACACCGGTCAGCGCCGTATTGTCTGGTGCAATGATTAACGCCGGGTTGCTGGGTTGGTTACAGCTGTTGCCATTGGGTGAAATCGCGCTGCCCGGGTGGGGAGCAATGATAATCATTCTAGGATTGACAGCTGCATTTTATGGCGTGGCGATTGGATTGACGCAGCGCGAACCAAAGATATTGCTTGCTTATTCCAGTATCAGTCAGATGGGCGTTATCACCGTGGCTTTGGGACTGGGCATGGTGATTCCGCATGCTTGGCCAATCATCTTACCGACTATTGCGTTTTATGCGCTGCACCATGGACTGAGTAAAGGCGCGTTGTTTCTTGGCGTTGGCTTGGCCGGCAGTACGAATCGTATCCAGCGACGCTGGATCTGGCTGGGTTTATGGTTACCCGCCCTGGCACTGGCGGGAGCACCCTGGACCAGTGGCATGCTCGCCAAATATTTACTCAAAACTACAACGCTTTATGCCCCATTGCCATGGGATTCGCTGCTACCACCATTACTCTCATTGAGTGCATTTATCACAGCGTTGCTCATGGTGCGCCTGCTTTATCTGGTTCGACCAGACGCCCAACCATCAGGGGTCGCTCCAGCTGCGGGTCAGATATGGCCTTGGTTAATACTGCTGCTGATCGTTTTGCTGATACCCGGGTGGTTGACGTTTTTGATGCCGAACCTGGAAACGGAAACGGTATCTGTGAAGGATAGTCTTTGGCCTATTGCAATGGCTATGATAATAGCTTGGTCTGTGTTGCGACTAGACATGTTCCGGAAAATACAACCGTTACCTGCTGGTGATATGTTGGTGCTAATGGAGCGCAGCCTGCGATTGCTCTATGCTTTCGGTAACGACTTAATCAATTTAATATATCGTTGGAAGAAATGGCAAATTTGGCTTGAGGCTCGTTTCATAGACCGGCTAATGGCTGCAAAAGAGAGACTTCAGAATATGGAAGATATTTTTGCGCGATGGGATGTGGCGATGCTTTTTGTGATAATCATTGCGCTAAGCATGGGTGTCATCGCCAGAGCCTACTGTTGTGCTTGAAGCCGCATTAAAAGTTTAAGCGCCGGGAAAACGATGCTGAAACGGTTCCCGAAGCGACCCAGGATTGGAAAACAATTGTTTTTCGAGCAGTCAGGATATCTGCACATGAGAAGTATGTTTTTATATCCAATTACAATCTATTGTTGCATGATTCAGGTTAGACTTCGCTGTCCGGTAGCTTTACACCACAATGATAACAGTAGCTTGCATCCTTGTAATGGCCTCTATGCCCACAATTGCCGCAGTTACGATTGCCACTTTCTCTCTTCATTTCACTTACAATTTCTGCTGTAAAAATACCAGTTGGTATCGCAATAATGGAATAACCCGCCAACATGGCCAAAGTCGAAATAAACTGTCCGGCAACAGTTTGCGGTGTAATATCCCCATACCCTACTGTTGTAATTGTAACGATTGTCCAATAAATGCTTTTAGGAATACTTGTAAAGCCATGTGCCGGCCCTTCCACTAAAAACATCAAACAACCAAAAATGACACACATGACCAGTATGGCGATAAAAAATACCAGCACCTTGCGGCGTGACTGATAAATGGAGCGTAATAATATGTTTGCCTCAGTAAGATAGCGAAACATTTTGAACACTCTAAAAATTCGTAACACCCGCAGCAATCTCACGACCAGCCAATAACTGGCTTCGGGAAAAATCAGCGCCATATAACTTGGAATAATTGAGACCAGATCAACAATTCCATAAAAACTGAAAATATACTGTAGCGGTCTTGGTGATGAATAAATTCTTAGAAGATACTCAACTGAGAATAGAATCGTGAACATCCACTCAATTCTGAACAACCAGAGACCAACATGTGCATGTATCTGCTCTACAGAATCAAGCATTACAGCCAGCACACTCAGCAAAATCGCAGAGATCAAAATAATATCGAAACGCTGGCCTGCTGGCGTATCGGTTTCAAAAATTACTTTGTAAATTTTTTGTCTAATAATTGAAATTGAATCCAGCACTTGATCTCATCTATTAGTACGGGATTCAGCCAGCCAGAATAACACGCGCGGATTTTCCAGGAGCTGGCGCAAGCCTCCAACCCATCATTACGTAAAGACCCGCAAAGTGCCTTGGTTTTTTATTACTTACCGTCGGTAAATCAGGCTGCTGCGCGTGAAGCCCGCTTGCGTTCATGCTCAAGAAGTAAACGTTTGCGAATACGAATTGTTTTAGGGGTAATCTCCACCAGTTCATCATCAGCAATAAACTCGATGGCTGATTCCAGGGTAAGTTGTATGGGTGGTGTTAAAGTCACAGCTTCATCCGTTCCTGAAGCGCGTATATTGGTAAGTTGTTTACCTTTAATCGGATTAACAACCAGGTCGTTATCACGGGTATGGATACCAATCACCATCCCTTCATAAAGACGATCACCTGGGCTGACAAACATCCGTCCGCGCTCCTGCAGTTTCCATAGTGCGTAAGCCACGGCTTCGCCTTTTTCGGCAGAAATCAATACACCATTTTTTCGTGGTGCGATTTCCGGTCGCATTGGCGCGTATTCGTCAAAAACATGACTCATCAAACCCGTGCCACGCGTCATGGTCATGAATTCCGACTGAAAACCAATCAAACCGCGGGCAGGTATGCGATAATCCAGCCTTACCCGCCCTTTTCCATCAGCAACCATATCCACCAGATCGCCGCGACGTGTGCCCAATGCTTCCATCACTGCACCCTGATTCGCCTCATCAACATCCACGGTAAGCATTTCAAATGGTTCACATTTAACCCCGTCAATTTCGCGCACCACCACATGGGGGCGGGAAACGGCCAGTTCGTAACCTTCACGCCGCATATTTTCCAGTAGAATAGTGAGATGTAATTCTCCCCGCCCGGAAACCAAAAAAGAATCAGTATCACCCGTTTCATCCAGCCGCATGGCCACATTCGTCAACAATTCTTTTTCCAGGCGTTCACGTAATTGGCGGCTGGTAATAAATTTTCCTTCCTGTCCGGCAAAAGGTGACGTATTTACTTGAAAGTTCATCGTCAATGTGGGTTCATCCACCACATGCACAGGTAATGCTTCAGGCTGCTCCGTATCCGCAATTGTGGCGCCGATACTGAGCTCCTCTATTCCATTGATCAGTACGATATCCCCGGCCAACGCTTCGTGCATTTGCACACGCTCCAGGCCCTGAAAACCAAGCACCTGATTAACCCTTGCTTTTTTTGGTGTTTTGTCGCCCGCTAATACCATGACTTCTTGTCCCGGCTTGAGCTGGCCACGCGTTATTCGACCAATTCCAATTCGACCGACAAAACTGGAATAATCCAGTGCACTGATTCGCAGCTGCAACGGCTCATCAGGATTATCGACTGGTGGCTGGACATGCTTAAGGACGATGTCAAACAATGGACGCATGTCTTGACTGGTCTGTTGCATATCCAGTACAGCGTAGCCATTAAGCGCGGAAGCATAAACAACCGGGAAATCCAGCTGCTCATCGTTCGCGCCCAGTTTATCGAATAAATCAAAAGTTTGATCGACCACCCAGTCGGGACGTGCGCCGGGCCGGTCAATCTTATTAACCACGACAATGGGACTCAATCCAAGCGCGAGGGCTTTCTTGGTCACAAACCGGGTTTGCGGCATTGGCCCTTCAACCGCATCCACCAGCAGTAGTACGCCATCTACCATCGACAAAACACGCTCCACTTCGCCGCCAAAATCCGCGTGGCCGGGCGTATCGACAATGTTTATATGCACATCTTCATAATCAATCGCGCAATTTTTGGAGAAAATAGTTATCCCACGTTCACGTTCGATGTCATTGGAATCCATGACTCGCTCAGCGATTTGTTGATGCTTGGCAAATGTACCAGCCTGATGCAACAACTTGTCCACCAGTGTTGTCTTACCATGGTCAACATGAGCGATAATGGCGATGTTTCGGATAGCGCGGGACATAAAAAAATTTCCTCAGAAATAGACGGTTAGCCAATACAACAAGGCGCAGTATTATAGCAGGTAGCGGTTAACAAAGCCAATTCGTCAGATGCGATGCTCTATAATCATAATAGACGACGATTTAATTGTGAATCAGCAATCAGGAAAACCAACAGATGGAAATCACCCAGAAAGCAGACCCTAGAAAACCTGTTTACTTACGTTACTTGTCACAAAGCACACTGGAAGATTTGCAGTTGACAACAAGAACAGTCGTTGCGGGCATTGAAGCTCTGATACGCGGACGCAGTCATGCACAGGTCTGGAATGCACCCAAAGCTGTTGTCACGCCCCCGGATGGCAGGTATATGATGGCGACGTTGTGCGCAGCCGACGACCCACCTTTTTTGGCAACTAAATCATTACTTTTAAACCCACGTAATGCGCAACGTGGTATCAGCAGCATTAACGCATTGGTGGTATTGCACGATAGCGATACCGGTCTGCCACTGGCCATCATCGATGGTAACTGGGTAACCGCTGTTCGCACTGCCGGATTAAGTGCTGTTGCCGCTAAGCGGCTGGCAAAACCGGATGCTTCGGTGGCGGCATTTATCGGTTGCGGGGTACAAGCGCACAGCCATTTACGTGCATTTGCCGAGTTATTCCCCTTGAAAGAAATCCGGGCGTTTGGCCGCGGAACAGCCAACCGGGATACCTTCTGTCACACAGCCAGAGACATGGGATACACAGCCATCGCGAGCAGCACAGCACAAGATGCAGTCAGCGGCGCCGACCTGGTAATCAGCACTGTAACAATTTCACCACAACTCAAGCCATTTATTAATGCACGATGGTTAAAACCTGGCGTGTTCGCCTCACTTACTGATTTGGCCGCCCCCTGGCATGCGGATAGCATGTCCGCGTTTGACCATATAATTATTGATGACCTGGAACAAGAATCAAGAATGCAACAACCACTCGTAAATCCATCTATTGTATCTGGCGATCTCACAAAGCTGGTAAATGGGGACATTTTAGCCCGGTGCAGCAATGACGAACGCGCCGCGTTTGTATTTCGTGGCCTTGCCTTAGGAGATCTTGCGGTTGCTGCACTTGCTTATCAGCGTGCCTGCAAATTATCAAAAGGAACACTGATTGAGACTTGAACAGTCAACCGCGTTTTTTTAAGCACAATAGTGCCGCCGGCAAATTACGCGCAGATGACGCGAAGTATTAAACCTGATATAGCTTATTAAAAATCTACTGTCTATTAGCACAGATACGGCGGCGCGGAAAAAAACATACAGGACAACTGGCGTATGAAAATAAGAAATGCGATAACCTGTTCTATCAATCTGACGCTACTGTTATTCGCAACGTTTGTTCAGGGTAACGAAACAGCGCACAAAACAAATCTGCTGCACCAAGTGAAGTTTGGCATCCTGGCGCATGATGTAGGTAATCTGTGGAGCGGATTTAGCCGGGAGGATGGCGTTGACCTGAATATAGAAGCGATTCTCGGGCCTTCGGTTACGGTTATGGGTGGAACGCTGCGGCCAGCAATCGGTGGCTCCATCAATACGGCCGGTAATACTTCCAAAGGCTATATTGATGCACTCTGGCAATACGATTTCAATACAAATATTTTTTTGGTACTAGGTATTGGCGCAGCTATCCATACTGGTAACAAAAATTTTACCGCTAGTGATCAAAAAGCACTCGGATCGCGCGTTCTCTTTCACGTGCCGCTTGAGCTCGGGTATTATGTAAATTCAAGAACCACAGTTTCAGTCTATTTCGACCATATTTCAAATGGAAATACGGCTAATGAGAATGAGGGACTGGATACAATCGGCGCTCGCTTTGGCTATATTTTTTAAATATGCTCGGATAATGACAAAATTAAGATGAAAAAAAAGCACACCAGATTTCTGATGTGCTTTTTCGATTAACAAGATGATTACAACAATGGAATAATCAACAATGCCACAATATTTATAATCTTAATCAGTGGGTTAATCGCCGGACCAGCGGTATCCTTGTATGGATCACCAACTGTGTCACCGGTAACAGCTGCTTTGTGAGCCTCACTGCCTTTCCCGCCATGATAACCATCTTCAATATGTTTCTTGGCATTATCCCATGCACCACCACCGGCAGTCATGGAAATTGCAACGAATAGGCCGGTTACAATAGAGCCCATCAATACGCCACCCAGCGCTTGCGGGCCAAGTATAACGCCAACCAATAGCGGGACCAGAATTGGCAAAAGTGATGGAATCATCATTTCCTTGATAGCTGCTTTAGTCAGCATGTCAACTGCACGCGAGTAATCAGGCTTTTCCGTACCTTCCATAATACCTGGAATTTCCTTGAATTGCCGACGCACCTCAATCACCACCGAGCTGGCTGCACGCCCGACGGCTTCCATTGACATCGCACCAAATAGATACGGAATCAGACCACCAATGAAAAGACCAATTATGACCATGTGATTAGATAAATCAAAGGTCAGCATATGACCGGCATGCTCCAATGTATGCGTGTAATCGGCAAACAGTACCAGTGCTGCAAGACCAGCGGAACCAATTGCGTAGCCTTTGGTGACCGCTTTGGTTGTATTGCCAACTGCGTCCAATGGATCGGTGATCGCGCGTACAGATTCAGGCATTTCTGACATTTCGGCAATACCACCAGCATTATCGGTAATAGGGCCATAAGCATCCAATGCAACGATAATGCCCGTCATGGAAAGCATGGCTGTTGCGGCGATGGCGATGCCATAAAGGCCCGCCAATGAATACGCAATCAAGATACTTAAGCAGACAGCCAATACAGGCGCGGCGGTAGCGCGCATTGAAACGCCCAAACCCGCAATAATATTGGTGGCATGACCCGTCGTGGATGATTCTGCTATATGTTGCACCGGCGGGTAATCAGTCGAGGTGTAATATTCGGTTATCACCACCATCAAACCCGTCAGCAACAAACCAACGGCAGAAGCGCAAAATACACGCATCACCAACTCGCCACCCGTTACTTCGTTACCACCAAGGGTTAGCGTCATGTCAGCCATGAACCAGACGGTCACCGGAAGATAGGCAAACAATGCCAAACCACCTGCGACAATGAGTCCGCGATAAAGTGCACCCATAATCGTGCCGCCTTCGCGCATTTTGACGTAGTAACAACCAATAATAGAAGCAATAATGGAAACTGCACCCAACATTAGCGGGTACACAATGGCGCTTTCTGTGTTGGTCGAAAATAACAATGCACCCAACAGCATGGTCGCAATAATTGTTACTGCATAGGTTTCAAACAAATCGGCCGCCATACCTGCACAATCGCCTACATTATCCCCGACGTTATCAGCAATAACAGCAGGATTGCGTGGATCATCCTCCGGAATGCCAGCTTCAACCTTACCAACTAGATCCGCGCCCACATCAGCACCTTTGGTAAAAATTCCGCCACCCAGACGAGCAAAAATAGAAATGAGTGAACCACCAAAAGCAAAACCAATCAGTGGCTTGATGACATCTTTAATAGCTGCATCAGCTTCTGCACCGTTAAATAGCATGGCGGTATAGCCAGCAACACCCAGCAGACCCAAACCCACTACCAGCATACCAGTCACCGCGCCACCACGGAAAGCAATGGCAAGCGCCTCGTTTAGACCGGTACGAGCTGCTTCTGCAGTACGCACATTGGATTGAACCGATACATTCATACCAAGGTAGCCAGCGAGGCCGGACATGATCGCGCCAAGCGCAAAACCGATAGCGGTATCCCATGTCAGTATCACACCAAGAATCAGAAATAACACCAGACCCACAATACCAATGGTTGTGTACTGGCGATTAAGATAGGCTTTTGCGCCTTCTTGTATAGCAGCAGCGATTTCCTGCATCCGCTTGTTGCCGGTAGATTGAGTATAAATTTCCCTGATCCAGATACCACTGATGATCAGGGCAAGTATCCCGCTACCTATTGCGAGTATTAAACCGTTAGCCATAAACAGAGCTCCAATTAAAGTCAGACCATCTAAAACACATGTAGAATTTTGGCCTAATAATTCCACATAACAATTTTAATAAGCATGAAAATAGCACTTATGTTCTTGCCGCCAATGATTTCAAATCTAATTCATTTATAACTTGAAATCATCCAATTTCCGAGGTACCGCCATATTCTTCAACCGTACATAGTCGGGCAGCCCATTCTTATACGGCGGATAGTCTTCACCTTCGATGAGCGGCGCGAGATATTCGCGGCATGCCGCCGTGATACCAAAACCATCTTCACTTATAAAACCTGCTGGCATCATTTTTTCAACATTGGCAACATCTGATAGTTTCGCCATACCAACTTCCCAGCGATAAGGTGAATTTGATTGACGTTCGATGGTTGGCATTACCGAGTTATGGCCGGCAATGGCATATTCCACCGCCGCCTTGCCCATCGCATAAGCCTGCTCCACATCGGTTTTAGAAGCCACATGACGTGCTGCACGTTGCAGATAGTCAGCTACGCCCCAATGATATTTCAGTCCCAAACCATCCTTGAGAATATTTGCCACAACCGGCGCCACGCCACCCAATTGGGCATGTCCAAAAGCGTCGCGCAATCCCTGATCGGCCAGAAAATTTCCATCCTCACCTTTTACACCTTCAGATACGACCACTGAACAGTAGCCAAATGTTTTGACGTAATGATCAACTTTAGCAAGGAATTTCGCTTTATCAAAAGTGATTTCCGGAAACAATATAACGATCGGAATTTCACAATCCTCACTTGATGCCAAGCCACCGGCTGCCGCAATCCAACCGGCGTGGCGTCCCATAACTTCCAGTACAAATACTTTAGTTGATGTTTTTGCCATACTGGCTACATCAAAGCTTGCCTCCCGTGTAGATACCGCGATGTACTTGGCTACCGAACCAAAACCCGGACAGCAGTCCGTAACAGGCAAGTCGTTATCAACGGTTTTTGGCACGTGAATTGCCTGAATCGGGTAACCCAGCGTGTCTGAAATTTGCGATACCTTCAGACAGGTATCAGCGGAGTCACCACCGCCATTATAGAAAAAATAACCGATATCATGCGCCTTGAATACGTCAATTAAACGTTCATATTCCCGCCGATTTTGCTCGATACTTTTTAATTTATAGCGGCATGATCCAAATGCGCCAGACGGCGTATGACGCAACGCGCTAATTGCTTCAGCCGTATCGCCGCTGGTATCGATCAAGTCTTCGGTAAGCGCGCCAATAATTCCATTGCGACCCGCGTAAACCTTGCCTATTTTATCTGAATTATTACGCGCGGTTTCAATAACGCCCGCTGCCGATGCATTAATGACAGCGGTAACGCCGCCAGACTGGGCATAAAATGCATTCTTTATTGCCATAAAAAAGTTTCTCCTGATTGTTCAATTCGTTAGCTAATCTACCCATATAGTATTCAGTTGATTTTACTCACACAAAAGCAACGCACGATTACGCGCGTTGCTTTTTAGAAAGCGATAAGACAATTCAACAAGACAGAATCGGATTTTCCTGTTATTTCAGCACCGCAAATATGCGGTCGCGGATTTCTTCTACAGTTCCTATCCCTGCTATTTTTTTAAAACTGGGAGCACTGTCATCGCCACTGGCCGACCATTCTGCATAGTAATCTATGAGAGGTTCTGTTTGATCGTGATAAACCTTTAACCGATTTCTTACTGTTTCTTCCTTATCATCATCGCGTTGTATAAGGTCTTCAGCGGTTTCATCGTCTTTACCTGATACTTTCGGTGGATTGTATTCCACATGATAGGTACGGCCGGAAGCAGGGTGTACTCTACGTCCTGACATACGTTTGATGATTTCGTTATCATTAACATCAATTTCTATCACGTAATCAATTTGCACACCTGCATCTTTCATCGCATCCGCCTGAGGAATGGTGCGCGGAAAACCATCTAGCAAAAAACCATTGTCACAGTCCGGCTGTGAAATACGTTCTTTTACCAGATTAATGATGATGTCATCCGAAACCAACCCGCCGGTATCCATGATTTTTTTTGCCATAACGCCCAGCGCTGTACCTGCTTTGACAGCACTGCGCAGCATGTCACCGGTGGAGATTTGCGGAATACCGAAATGTTCCTTGATATAATTGGCCTGCGTCCCTTTTCCCGCGCCAGGGCCGCCTAATAATATGACTCGGATAGCTGCTCTCCCTTTTGTACTGAGTATATTTCCAAGTAAATTGCTAATATTGTCGTTAATTTCTGTCACAAAAAGATATTTGGCAATTATATCGCAGGCAGACCAGAACCTCGAGTTTTTTGATTGGTTTTACAAAGAGTTTTCCAAAGGTGTTGTTTATCGGCAATATTGCCGATAAAAAAACAGCTTGAGCAAACACGAAATAGACGATGACATGTGTTATTTTTGAAACATTCTGGTCAATGCACACATGCCATGCAATGTTAACGCTCATTGTTCCCGTATTGAATATGCGATAATTTGACGAAATCTTAACAGGAAAAATCATGGACGAAAACAGAAGTAAAGCGCTTGCTGCCGCTCTTTCTCAAATTGAAAAACAATTTGGCAAGGGTTCGATTATGCGCCTTGGCACGCACGATGTCGCGAACGATATTCAAGTTGTATCAACGGGGTCGCTAGGACTGGATATTGCGCTGGGGGTTGGCGGTTTGCCACGGGGGCGCGTGATCGAAATTTACGGACCGGAATCGTCGGGAAAAACAACGCTGACGCTGCAGGTGATCGCTGAAATGCAGAAAATAGGCGGTACAGCAGCATTTATTGATGCCGAGCACGCACTGGATCCGCAATATGCTAAAAAAATTGGTGTCAATGTCCAGGAATTACTGATCTCTCAACCGGATAACGGTGAACAGGCGTTAGAGATTGCCGATATGCTGGTCCGCTCGGGCTCGGTAGATGTCGTGGTGGTTGATTCAGTTGCCGCCTTAACACCCCGCGCAGAGATAGAAGGCGAAATGGGCGACCCGCAAATGGGTTTGCAGGCAAGGCTGATGTCTCAGGCATTGCGTAAACTAACCGCCAATATCAAACGCAGCAATACCACGGTGATATTCATCAACCAAATCCGGATGAAAATTGGCGTTATGTTTGGCAATCCTGAGACAACGACCGGCGGTAATGCATTGAAATTTTATGCCTCTGTGCGTCTTGATATTCGACGAACCGGCTCAATCAAAAAAGGCGACGAAATAATCGGCAACGAAACCCGGGTTAAAGTGGTCAAGAACAAAGTTGCGCCACCTTTCAAACAGGCCGAGTTTGACATCCTCTACGGAGAAGGCATTTCCCGCGAGAGTGAAATTATAGAATTGGGCGTATTACACAAACTGATTGACAAGGCAGGCGCATGGTATGCCTATAATGGCGAGAAAATTGGTCAAGGAAAAGACAATGTGCGTGATTATCTGAGATCACATTCAGATATCGCACAGGAAATTGAACAGAAAATCAGAAATGCTGTCGGAATTATGGATCAAAGCAAAAAGGCTGAAGCCGATAAAACGAAAAAAATGCCGTGACAACCGAACCTCTGGAAACGCGTGCACTGCGTTATCTAGCACAACGGGAATATTCCCGCGCAGAACTGGAGAGAAAGCTGATATCTTTTTCTCCAGCATCTCCTCGGCTGGAAATATCCGTGTTACTGGACGGGTTAGAACAACGTGGTTTGTTATCGGATCAACGTGTGGTTGAACAGGTTATTCAGATACGCAGGCGCAAGTTTGGCAATCAGCGTATTGTGCATGAACTCAAGCAAAAAGGGATTGACGAACATTTGATTAAGGACGCATTACCTGATCTAAAAGAAACCGAGCTGGCCGCAGCTTACGATATATGGAAAAAGAAATTTCAAACTTCGCCCGTGAATGTTAAGGAGCGTAGCAGACAAATACGATTCCTGATGAGTCGCGGTTTTTCAATGTCAGTTATTAATCAAGTATTCTCACATACAGATCAGGAATGAGAAAAATTAATTCAATGAATCTTTTCCAGGAAAAGCAATGAAAAAATTTCTGACCATGATCATGTTGATCGGGGTGCTTTTACTCACCGTCCACCAAGTTTGCGCAAGTGAAATTACACCCATTAACGATATTATTACTTCGCCCGCGGATTTCGATGGCATGGAAGTTAAACTAAAAGGTGTTGCCAGTGATATTACGCGAATTCCATTGCTGTATCTGAAGTCTTATGTACTGAAAGACGATAGCGGTGAAATCACCATTCTGACTGAAGCGGAATTGCCTAAATCGGGTGAAGAAATCATTATAAAAGCTAAAGTAGAAAGCTTTGCAATTATCAGAGGCGAATCTCTGGGAATGATGGTAATGGAATTGGAACGTTATCCAGCGCTGGTTGGTATTTAAAGAACTGCCTAATCAAATATGAAAAGTAACGAAATCAGACAAAAGTTTCTTGAATTTTTTGAATCGCACGGACACACCGTCGTAGCATCCAGTCCGCTCGTACCGGCCAATGATCCTACTTTATTATTCACCAATGCTGGCATGGTGCAGTTTAAAGATGTGTTTTTAGGTCAGGATCAACGCAGCTATGTGCGTGCCGCAACATCACAACGCTGCGTCCGAGCGGGTGGCAAGCATAATGACCTGGAGAATGTTGGCTATACCGCTCGACACCATACATTTTTCGAAATGCTGGGGAATTTTAGTTTTGGCGACTATTTCAAACGTAACGCCATTCAGTTTGCATGGGAGTTTCTTACCGTCATACTGAAAATTCCTCAGGAAAAATTGTGGGTCACGGTTTATGCTGAAGATGACGAGGCCGCTGATATCTGGCTCAATGAGATCGGCGTGAGTGCTGCTCGACTGGTGCGGATTGCAACAACGGATAATTTCTGGCAAATGGGAGATACCGGCCCTTGCGGTCCCTGTTCAGAAATTTTTTATGATCATGGGCCGTCCGTTGAAGGCGGCCCGCCAGGTTCCGCGCAGGCGGATGGGGATCGCTACATTGAGATCTGGAATTTAGTATTCATGCAGTACAACCGTGACAGCGCAGGCGTGTTGCATCCATTGCCCAAACCATCTGTGGATACTGGTATGGGACTGGAGCGCATTGCCGCCGTGATGCAGGCGGTGCACAGCAATTATGAAATAGACCTGTTCCAGGATTTAATCAAGGCAGCCGCAAAAATCACCGGTATCCCGGATTTATCAAATAATTCACTAAAAGTCATTGCCGATCATATTCGCGCCTGTGCTTTTCTTGTCACAGACGGCGTTATTCCTGGCAACGAGGGACGCGGTTACGTGCTGCGACGTATTATCCGCCGCGCCATTCGTCATGGTTACCGGCTGGGGCAGAAACAGCCTTTCTTCTATCAATTGGTGGAAGATTTAGCCCGCGCAATGGGTGCAGCCTACCCGGAGTTGACTGCAGCCAAGCAGCATGTAGCGGCAATACTAAAACAGGAAGAGGAACGTTTTGCGGAAACGCTGGAAAACGGAATGCATGTACTCGAAACAGCATTACAGCAAAAAATCCAGACATTAAACGGCGAAACCGCTTTCCGGTTGTACGACACCTTTGGCTTTCCGCTTGACCTCACTGCCGACATTGCACGAGAACACAACATCACCGTCGATTATGAGGGTTTTGAGCAATGCATGGCGCGTCAGCGCGAACAAGCACGCTCAGCAAATAAATTCACCATGGAAGAAACCATCACATATAGCGGTCAGTCTACAGAATTTCACGGCTATACCGCATTGCAGCACGAAGGCCAGATTCTGGCAATTTACAAGCAAGGTAGCAAGGTTGAATTTATTGAAGCCGGCGAAAAAGCGGTTATCGTGCTTGACCAGACTCCTTTCTATGCTGAATCGGGAGGGCAAGTCGGCGATTGTGGCGAACTGCTCGCGGGCAACGGAACATTCTCGGTATCTGATACGCAGAAAATTCAGGCAAATGTATTCGGTCATCACGGCATTTTGCGCAGTGGCCGTCTGGTCGTTGGCGACAAAATAATAGCAAAAGTAAATCCATCGGCTCGGGCCAACACAGCCAACAACCATTCTGCGACACATCTGCTGCACGCTGCGTTACGTAAGGTACTGGGACAACATGTCACGCAAAAAGGGTCACTGGTGGACGCCAGCCGCACACGCTTTGACTTTTCCCACCATTCCCCCGTTACCATCGACGAGTTACGGCAAATTGAAAATCTCGTCAATGAACAGATTCGTCATAATCAGACCGTAGAAACGCAACTGATGAAATATGACAATGCTATCAAGTGCGGTGCAATGGCTTTATTTGGCGAGAAATACACCGATGAAGTGCGCGTAATCAGTATGGGTGAATTTTCCGTCGAATTATGTGGCGGTACCCATGTGGCGCATTGTGGCGATATCGGTCTATTAAAAATTATTTCCGAATCGGGCGTGGCTGCGGGTATTCGGCGCATAGAAGCGGTTACCGGCAAAGCCGCGCTGGAATATACGCAGCAGCGTGACGCGCAATTACTGGATATTGCCAGCGTACTAAAAGCCTCTCCGCAAGAGGTCGCGCAGAAACTCACGCAGATTATTGATAATGTCCGGCACATGGAAAAAGAACTGGCGCGCCTGAAATCAAAACTGGCCAGCTCACAAAGTGATGAACTAGCCGGACAAGTGCGCGTCGTTAAAGGCGTCAAAGTATTGGCAGTCTGCCTGGAAGGCGCCAATGCCAAAGCGTTGCGAGAAGCCATGGATAAATTCAAAGATAAGCTAAAATCCTGTATTGTGGTGCTGGCTTCAAGTGATGAAGCTGGAAAAATCACCCTAATTGCCGGTGTCACGCCTGATTTGACCGAGAAAATAAAAGCGGGCGAACTGATTAACTTTGTTGCAAAACAGGTTGGCGGCAAAGGTGGCGGACGTGCTGATATGGCGCAGGCCGGCGGCACGCAACCCGATAATTTACCTGCCGCGCTGGAAAGTGTTGCTGAGTGGGTCGAAGAGAAAATAGCGTGATACCAGCCACGAACTCGGATCAATCGCGAGTGTCTGACACATTTTCATCATAATGTTATGAAAGATAAATCTAGAAGAAATCTGATAAAAACGGGGTTTTTGGGCGGCCTTGCCGGTATGCTTGGCGCCAGCAACAGTCTTGGCAAAGCACTCGGGATCATACCAACACCTGCTGAAGTGGAAGGACCGTTTTATCCAGTCATGGATCAACAGGATAAGGACTTTGATTTAACCAAAATCGAAGGTCGTCAGGGTATTGCGGATGGCGAGCATATTATTATCAAAGGGCAAATAACGGACGTTGCTGGCATTCCGGTTGAAAATGCGGTCATTGATCTCTGGCAAGCAAATGCCAAGGGGCGCTACCGCCACCCGCGAGACCCGAACCCTGAACCATTGGATCCCAATTTTCAGGGCTGGGCAATAATCAGCAGTGGAAAGGACGGAAGATTTCGTTTCAAGACGGTTAAACCAGGCGCATATCCGGCGTCTGGAACGTGGATCCGGCCACCGCACATTCATTTCAAGGTTTCCAGCAGCGGTCATAATCCGTTGACCACACAGATGTACTTTCCCGGAGAAAAACTCAATGAGACGGATTTATTGTTGCGCAATAAGAAAGCATCAGATCGGCCATTAATGATCGCCAAGCCTGTTGGTAAAGAAAAGAATATTACAATTTATCAGTACAACATTGTCTTTAAATAATAAACATCATCATTCACTTATTTTTTAATCCTTCCATTTAAATAATGACAACAAGACATTGCCCACTACTCATCCTTGGTTCCGGCCCCGCCGGTTACACCGCCGCAGTTTACGCCGCACGCGCTAATTTAAAACCCGTTGTAATTACCGGAATGGAACAGGGTGGTCAACTCATGACAACAACCGATGTGGACAATTGGCCAGCAGATGCAATGGGCGTCCAAGGCCCAGAATTAATGACGCGGTTTCAACAGCACGCAGAGCGTTTTGACACTGAAATCATATTTGATCATATTCATACCGCCAAACTCCAGGAAAAACCTTTTACGCTGACAGGTGACCAGGGGACTTATACCTGCGATGCACTCATTATAGCGACAGGAGCATCGGCCCAGTATCTGGGATTGCCTTCCGAAGAAGCATTCATGGGAAAAGGTGTATCGGCGTGCGCTACATGCGATGGTTTTTTTTACAAAGGTCAGGATGTGGCCGTGATCGGCGGCGGTAATACCGCCGTGGAAGAAGCGCTCTATCTTGCAAACATTGCGCGCAATGTGACCGTTGTGCACCGGCGCGACAAATTCCGTTCTGAAAAGATTTTGATTGACAAGCTGATGGATAAAGCCAAAAACGGCAATATCACGCTGGCGTTAAATTATGTGCTTGATGAAGTATTAGGTGATGATTCCGGTGTTACCGGCATGCGCATTAAGCACACCCAGGAAAGCACAAACGAAACTGTTGATCTACATGGCATATTTATCGCGATTGGCCATAAACCAAACACTGATTTGTTTGCGGGACAACTGGACATGGCAAACGGTTACATCATTACCCAATGCGGCAATCAAGGCAATGCAACCGCAACCAGCATCCCCGGTGTATTTGCAGCCGGTGATGTACAGGATCATATATACCGACAAGCGGTTACCAGTGCGGGTACCGGATGCATGGCTGCACTGGATGCCGAAAAATATCTTGATAGCCAGGCCTGACCGCGTGGCATAAACAGCGAACTTTTTATTGTGAAAAAAAGTAATAAAAAGCAAGAAACTAACACTGCTAATGAAGATAACGAAATATCGCTGTTTCGTGATTCGATGCGGGATGTGACGCCACTGGCCGCATCTGACAAAGTTGTTCATACGCGCGAAGACACCCGCCCGATTCCTAAAAAAATACAGGAAAATGAGCAACCACTACCAGGGAATTCTCTTTCTGACTATCTATCGCTCGAGATAGCGGCGGGAGATGAATGGTCTTTCCTGCGCCCGGGTTTATCGCGCCAAACATTGCGCCGCATGCGGCGAGGTTACTGGGGAATTCAAGCGCATCTGGATTTACATGGATTTACCCGTGATGAAGCACGATCAGAATTAGCAGCATTTCTTGATGCCAGCAGCAACCGTAATTTTCGTTGTGTTTGTGTTATTCACGGCAGAGGGTTGGGCTCAAAAAACCGCGAACCCATTTTAAAAATCAGGGTCGGCAACTGGTTAGTCCAACGCAATGATGTACTGGCTTTTTGCCAGGCCAGGCCGGAAGACGGTGGCAGTGGGGCTGTACTTGTATTACTTAAAGCATCTGACAAGCAAAAAAATAAAAGCAGTCATGTACTCTATTAGTCAAGTTTAACGCTTGAAATTTTCATTCGGCGTCTTCCACTATAGCTTCAGCCTTCTTGTAAACTGTCGTTTACATCCTCCATTCAGGCGCATACTGTAATCGGGCACATTCGATGTGCTGTATCCCGTCCCGTCATTCGCAGCATTCCGCCATTATTATGCAACCGTTACAAAGTAGGTGTCGATTCATGCGGATATGCTTTTTCATATCGTTGCTGACACTCGATACAGCGCTGCGCAGAGGGATAAGCCAGTAACCGCTCAAATCCGATTTCGCTGCCGCAATCGATGCAGTCGCCAAGCTCCAGTTCCATTAGATATTTCAGCGATATCTCCAGCTCACGCATTTCATTGATTTGCCGGTCCACAAGGGCCGTATCAATATCATCCGGTATATCAGACAGGCTTTCTCCCAGATCGATGCTGCGTCCGCCATTGGCATGCGTCAGCTCCCGGCGGATTTCTTCCTGTAATTCCATATAACGTTTTTGCATAGCTGTTTTTAATTGCGCCAACTGGTCATCAGTAAAATTAGCCATTTTCGCTCCTTTATGGTGACAGTTTACAATAATCTACCCGAGATCATAAGCTTAGTTATTAACTGATATCACTTTCAGCTGCGTCAGCTAGCAACCAGACCCATTGCCTGATGTTTTTTTAAATCCGCAACAACTTCAGCTGCGTTATGCGCGGCATTGACTGAAAAATAGACTTTGGCAATTTTACCTTTTGGGTTGATCAAAAAGGTATTACGTCTAGCGAATTTGATAACCCCCAGATTGATCAATGAATGATAACGCGCCGCTATTTCAGCCTTGCTGTCCGATAAAAGCGGAAATTGCAAATGATATTTCTTAGCAAAATCCGCATGACTACTGGTATCGTCCACACTTACACCGACCACCGCAGCACCCAACTCAGTGATTTTCTTTAGATCATCGCGAAATCCACAAGCCTGCTTGGTACAGCCCCGCGTATCGTCCTTAGGGTAAAAGTATAACGCTAACCATTTGCCAGAAAAATCTTTTAGCGTATGTATTTTGCCATGTTGATCCGGTAGTCTAAAATCCGGTGCGCTCTGGCCTGGTTCAGGCACATTCACCCGCGCAGCATAGCGCCAAAGTAATATCGCGATGGCCACTGCTATGACAATGGCGATGATCCACATCATACTGATTCTCCATTAACTTTTAACACCTGTCACTGGCCAGACCCTTGTGCGTAAAAATGACCGGCACGCCTGCAAACATATAAGCTCTCGCCACACTATGAAAGCGCCAGACCATTCCAGCATGTAATCCTGCCGGGCTTGCCGTAATTCTATTGCCGTGATGATACCAGCCAAACCTATACCGCGCACATTTGCATTGCAATAACCCTGGAAGAATAGACCGCCGACTGCGACAGCAACAGTCTCAATGACTTCTATACCTGACAGGTGACCCGGCAAATAAATAAAAGTTTCCAAAGCCGGGTAAAGTGAGAAACATCAACACCGGAAAATAAAGTAATCCTCCCTTTAACATAATCGAAGTTAAAAATAGCGGTTAATATACTTATTTAAATGAGACAACCTATTGATTCTTTATTGCCACTTAAGTTCATCATGTTTACAATCAATAGGTTGTATTTTTCATGCCTTAGTATCTTGACAATTAACCCATCTTCCAGTACATATCCTTTTGATGGAAAAGGGCAAAAAGGAATGTCTTAGCTTAGAAAAATAGTGTTTCTTTAAGGCTGATCGCCTCGTCAAATGGTCCTTTTGCATCCTAATTCATGTACAAAAGGAGAAACTTATGAAACAAGAAAAACTGGAATGGGTCATAGTTGCGGCAGTTTTTTCACTGTTTATTTTGGGCGCTTCTCATGTGAAAAATGCATATGCCGTAGAGGGTATTGATGATTTTGTGGGTAAGTATGCCTGTTCGTTTGAGAATAAAGACCATCCATTCAGTCCTCAGGTTGGAATTGTTGACTTCACGATCCACTCCGACGGCAGTATAGTCGGGATCACCAAAGCGGCGACAAAA
>BQJA01000053.1 GCA_021604405.1 Nitrosomonas sp.
GGTAAGGTTTTTCGCGTTGCATCGAATTAATCCACATAATCCACCGCTTGTGCGGGTCCCCGTCAATTCCTTTGAGTTTTAATCTTGCGACCGTACTCCCCAGGCGGTCAACTTCACGCGTTAGCTACGTTACCAAGCCTATTAAGACCCGACAACTAGTTGACATCGTTTAGGGCGTGGACTACCAGGGTATCTAATCCTGTTTGCTCCCCACGCTTTCGTGCCTGAGCGTCAGTGTTAACCCAGGGGGCTGCCTTCGCCATCGGTGTTCTTCCATATCTCTACGCATTTCACTGCTACACATGGAATTCCACCCCCCTCTGCTACACTCTAGTCTTGTAGTTTCAAACGCAGTTCCCAGGTTAAGCCCGGGGATTTCACATCTGACTTACAAAACCGCCTGCGCACCCTTTACGCCCAGTAATTCCGATTAACGCTCGCACCCTACGTATTACCGCGGCTGCTGGCACGTAGTTAGCCGGTGCTTCTTCTTCCGGTACCGTCATGAGCTACGATTATTCGTCGTAGCCTTTTCTTCCCGGCTGAAAGAGCTTTACAACCCGAAGGCCTTCTTCACTCACGCGGCATGGCTGGATCAGGCTTGCGCCCATTGTCCAAAATTCCCCACTGCTGCCTCCCGTAGGAGTCTGGGCCGTGTCTCAGTCCCAGTGTGGCTGGTCGTCCTCTCAGACCAGCTACTGATCGAAGCTTTGGTAGGCCATTACCCTACCAACTAGCTAATCAGACATCGGCCGCTCCAAAAGCGCAAGGTCTTACGATCCCCTGCTTTTCTCCTCGGAGATTATGCGGTATTAGCACATCTTTCGATGCGTTATCCCCCTCTTTAGGACACGTTCCGATGCATTACTCACCCGTCCGCCACTCGCCACCAGGTGCAAGCACCCGTGCTGCCGTTCGACTTGCATGTGTAAAGCATGCCGCCAGCGTTCAATCTGAGCCAGGATCAAACTCTTCAGTTTAATTCTGATAAAACTCTCGCTTGACGTTGTGATATCATCATCTTTAATTTTCACTAAAAATGATGTACCTACTTTTTTCTTGCGAGCACTTCAAGTTTCTTTAGTTCTTTGTTTTAAAACAAAGAACCTTAATGTACTTGTTAAGTGCCCACACCTATCGACTGTAACTTTTTAAAGAGCAATTCGCGTTTGAAAAACTTGTGTAACGCGACGAAGAACGGAATTATACAGCGTCTAATTTGTTGGTCAAGCCTATTTTCAAACTTTAGTTAATTTAATTTTTCATTCTAAATCCACACTCCCATAAATAGCTAATAAATACAAAAGCTCAGCACAATATAGCAGTGGTTTAGCGTCAGTAAATATTTTTTCTGATTAGCAGCTATTCGGGTTTGCCTGCTCAAACACCCTGCTTCAAGCTTGCTTCGATAAAATTATCCAAATCGCCATCCAGAACAGCCTGAGTATTTCCACTTTCAATATTCGTACGCAGATCCTTGATGCGGGATTGATCCAAAACATACGATCGGATTTGATGGCCCCACCCGATATCGGTTTTAGCATCCTCAATCGCCTGCTTCTCTTCATTGCGTTTACGTAATTCAGCCTCATACAATCGGGATTTCAACATTGTCATCGCATCAGCGCGATTGCGATGTTGCGATCGCCCGTTTTGACATTGCACGACGATACCCGTTGGCGCATGGGTAATGCGTATTGCAGAATCCGTTTTGTTAATGTGCTGCCCGCCTGCTCCGGATGCACGGAATGTATCCACCCGCAAATCTGCAGGATTGATATCTACTTCTATTGCTTCATCAACTTCGGGATAAACAAACACACTTGCAAATGAAGTATGCCGGCGATTGCCTGAATCAAACGGAGATTTTCTCACTAGCCGGTGTATTCCTGATTCTGTTCGCAAATAGCCATATGCATATTCACCCGAAATTTTGATACTGGCACTTTTAATTCCTGCGGTTTCTCCTGGAGATTCTTCCAAGATTTCGACATTAAAACCGTGCCGCTCACAATATCTTAAATACATACGTTCCAACATCGCTGCCCAGTCCTGGGCTTCAGTACCGCCGGATCCCGATTGAATATCAATAAAACAATTACTTGAATCCATTGGATCAGAAAACATGCGGCGAAACTCCATATCAGCCATACTTTTCTCAAGGTGCACTACATCCTCGGTAATGCTGTTAAATGTCTCATCGTCATCTTCTTCCTTTGCCATCAGGAATAATTCCTGCGCATCCTGTAATTGCTGGCCAATTACTTCAAGCGCTACAACCGTATCTTCCAAAAGTTTTTTTTCGCGGCCCAATTCCTGTGCGCGTTTATTGTCATTCCAGATTACAGGATCCTCCACCAGCCGGATTACTTCATTTAAACGTGTCTTTTTGGCATCAAAGTCAAAGAAACCTCCGCAAGTCGTTTGTCCGCTGCCCAAGATCAATAAGTCGATCATTCATTGCATTGATTTGTTCTACTTCCATAACGTTCGCCTATAATCACTAAAAATAAAATTATACAGTAAGCAAATATTGAGAAAACTTTCCATTCTTTAGATACTGTTGAATTGTATTTACTCTCGTCACTGCAAATATATCGTTTTCTTAAGTATCTTATTTGCATTATCAGCTTTTAAAAACTTCAAATGATCTACAAAAACATAACTGCATTACAAATATAAATTTTTTGGCCTGACGCCAGTGGAATAGATGAAGCCACATCGTTTAAAATGACTGCCTAAATATATTTATCACTTTCAAATCATTCATCGAATACACCTTATCTAATGTCTAAGTCCTTTGCATTAATTCCTGCGGCTGGCTCCGGTTCCCGTATTGGCAAAAAACGCCCCAAACAATATCTAACTTTGGCCGGAAAACCGATGATTCATCATGCCATACATACCTTTTACCGTGCGCCACGCATAGCCCATATATTCGTCATACTATCTCCCAACGATGAATTATGGTCGCAATACGATTGGTCTGAGTTTTCAAATAAACTGGTCGTCTTAAATTGCGGTGGCGCAACACGCGCTGAGAGTGTTTTAAATGGCCTCAGAGCAATGCCTTCAACCGTTAATATCAGCAATCAAGACTGGATATTGGTTCACGACGCAGCGCGTCCATGCCTATCATCTAAACAACTTGAATTTCTAATGGATGAAATTGCTGATGACGAGACAGGCGGGCTACTGGCCATTCCTGTTGCCGACACATTGAAACGCGGCACCATGCACCATCGAGCAATAAACACGGAATCCAGAGAAAACTTATGGCAAGCGCAAACACCGCAAATGTTTCGTTATCATTTGCTTGTTAAAGCGCTAAGCCAGGCAAACGCCAGCCAAATAACTGATGATGCAAGCGCCGTGGAAGCCTTGCAATACCATCCCAAACTGGTACTGGGTAATACACTCAATTTCAAAGTTACTTACCCGCAAGACTTGGCGTTAGCCGAATTAATACTTCAAGAAGGAGAAAAAAATTGTACCCCATAAGAATTGGACAAGGTTTTGATGTTCACCAGCTAACGGAAGACCGCAAACTTATTATTGGTGGCGTCACCATCCCATTTGAAAAAGGTTTGCTCGGGCACTCCGATGCGGATGTTTTATTACATGCTATTTGCGACGCATTGCTCGGGGCCGCAGCACTGGGCGATATTGGAAAACATTTCTCCGACGCAGACCCTCGCTTCAAGAATATCGACAGCCGTGTACTGTTGCGCGAAGTTAATCGCTTGCTTGATAAGCATGGCAGCAAAGTAATAAATATTGACGCAACCATTATTGCCCAAGCGCCAAAAATGGCCCCCTACATTCCAGACATGAAGGCCAATATCGCAAAAGATCTCAATACGCCTGCAGAAAATATTAATATTAAAGCAAAAACAGCCGAACGACTGGGTTTTATTGGCCGCAAAGAAGGAATTGCCGCAGAAGCAGTCTGCCTGATTAGCACCACAGAAAATGGCCGAGGATAATTCTCACATTTTGAAGACAAAAACCGCGCGGGTTTTTTTTGCCATTAAACCGGACGATGCAGCGTTAAAACAATTATCCCATTTAGCAAAACAACTTGCGTCATCCTGTGGCGGTCAAAATACAAAACAAGTAAATATCCACCTGACATTGGTATTTCTTGGAGAAATAGCCATTGACCGGCTGGACGCACTTCGTGCTGCAGCAAAGTGCGTTACTGCAACAACTTTCAATCTTTCATTTGATGAAATTCGCCATTGGAAACATAATCAAATAATTTACGCAGGCATGAGCAAATGCGCGCCGGAACTTCTTGCGCTGGTTGGTAATTTACGCAATACGTTATCTACCAGCGGTTTTCCTTTCGATTCACGCGCTTTTAAACCACATATTACGTTGGTAAGAAAAGCAAAATCAGTCCAAATGTTGCCTGAATTAGTAGCGCCAGTCAGTTGGCGCGTAGCTGATTGGTTTCTGATTCAATCAAAACAAACGGGCCATGGTATAAAATATACTTCTCTCGATTGTTGGATACTGAACCAATCTTCTTCTCAAACGTAATTAATCTAGGCACATTGAATATCATCGCATTTGACACATCTACCGAATACTGTTCACTCGCACTATGGTTGAATAGCGAACTACGGCATAAAGAAACGCTCGCTGGACAGCAACACTCTGAATTGTTGCTACCAATGCTGCAAGCGCTACTCGCAGAAAACAATCTGGCGCTTAAACAACTTGATGGATTTGCATTTGGCGCCGGACCGGGCTCTTTTACGGGTTTACGCATTGCTTGCGGCATCGCGCAAGGATTAGCTTTTGCCACGGAACGTCCAGTTGCCAGCATCAGTACATTGAAAGCGTTAGCGCAGCGGGTTAACAACAAAAAAGTTGTCGTCGCACTGGATGCCCGCATGGGTGAAATTTATCATGCAGCCTATGAGAAAATAAATGCGGATGACTGGAAAACAGTGAGTAAAGCAACAGTTTGTTTACCAAATCATGCGCCATCCCTAACAGGAAATGGTTGGGTTAGCTGTGGCAGCGGTTTTGATTTGTATCAGCAGGAATTAACTGAACATTATGGCGAACAAATCAGCTATCACCATCATGGCCTTTACCCTCATGCACGTGAAATTGCGCAACTAGCTGCCAGAAAGTTTTCCAACGGTTCAGTTGATGATCCAATCCATGCCGCTCCTATCTATATCCGCAACAAAGTCGCATTAAAGGAAAGCGAGCGATGAGCTCTTTTCAACAACGGCCCCCCAGAATTAGGAAAATGTTGCCCGATGACCTGAATCAGGTAATCCGCATAGAGCGAGAAATCTTCCTCTTTCCATGGTCGCCGGAAAATTTTGCGGACTCAATCAACGCTGGCTATGATTGTCACGTACTCGAACAAACCAGCATTCTGGCTGGTTATGGCGTTATGATGGCAGGACCAGATGAAGCGCATCTACTGACAATTGGCATCGCCGCCAACTGGCAAAGTCAAGGCTGGGGGAAAAAACTATTAAACCATTTTATCCATTTAGCCCGGCTAAAAAATTTACGCTCCATGTTTCTTGATGTAAGAGAGTCCAATACCGGCGCAGCCCTGCTTTACAGACAAATAGGATTCAAGCCAATTGCCAAGCGCAAAGGCTATTATCCGGCTATGTGCGGACGGGAAGATGCAATTGTAATGAAATTAATGTTATGAGCAGTCGGCGCAAGATAATTCTCAAGGAACTGGGTTTACTGCCACTTTGGCGTATCAAATCGGAAAATTTACAAAATACCATCGTATCCGCAGACTCTTCAAGGCAAGAAGATCAGTGCGAAAAACGTCCTGCTTCCGACATATCAAATAACACGCGGCGACAGCAGATCTTACATATGGACTGGGATCAACTTAAGGCAGAAGTGGCGCATTGTACAGCCTGCGCCTTGAGTCAATCGCGCACTCAGGCTGTATTTGGAATCGGTGATGAAAATGCGGATTGGCTGTGTGTTGGTGAAGGTCCTGGGGCAAGAGAAGACGTTACCGGAGAACCGTTTGTCGGCCCTGCCGGGAAACTACTGGATAATATGCTGTCGGCTATTGGCTTGCAGCGCGGCAATAACGTTTATATCGCCAATATCGTAAAATGCCGTCCACCAAATAACAGAAATCCTGAAGTACACGAAACAATGCAGTGTGAACCTTTTTTAGCAAGGCAGATTGAACTGATCAAACCGAAAATTATTATCGCTTTGGGAAAGATCGCCGCACAGAATCTTGTAAAATGTGATGACAAGATTTCTAACTTGCGCGGAACGTTACATCATTATTCCGGTATTCCATTAATCGTCACCTACCACCCCGCCTACCTGCTACGCGCCCTGCCTGATAAAGCCAAGGCCTGGGAAGATCTGCTTTTTGCCAAAGACATCATGCGATCAATAAAGTAATTCTAGAACATTTACCTAGCATGCATCCGTTCCTTGGTACCGATCAAATGCAATGAATCTTCTTTACTCTGATTCAGTAAGTGCCACTTTCGGATCAGAATCATACACAAAGACAAAAATAACCCGAACAACATGATAATAGTGTAAATATGCACTTCAAAAACAACCAGCGCGGCATAAACTGACAACATTATAAGAATGCCGAGATTCTCATTAAAGTTTTGTACGGCAATAGAATGACCGGCTCCCATTAATATGTAACCACGATGTTGCAACAAGGCATTCATTGGTACCACAAAAAAGCCTGCCAGTCCTCCGATCAACACCAAAAAAATAACCGCGATCCACAAATCGGTCACCATTATCATAGCTATCACCACAAAGCCCGCGGCAATGCCTAGTGGAATAACCCTGACCGACTGTCGTAAAGCAACCAGCTTTGCCGCCATCACTGCACCGATTGCGATACCAACAGCCACGACACCCTGCAGCAATGCTGCTTTACTCAGAGAATAATTCAGCGCCACTTCAGCCCACTTCAACACAATAAATTGTAACGTTGCGCCCGCTCCCCAGAATAATGTTGTCACAGCAAGCGAAATCTGACCCAGTTTATCGGTCCACAAAAGCTTTACACAATGACTAAATTCATGCAGCAGAAATAAAGGATTTTTCTTGAGAATTCGGTGGTCAATACCGGTATCGGGAATATAGAGGTTAAAGATTACAGCCAAACCATAAAAAATGGCCACCACAAAAATACTGACCTCCATTGATGTATCTATAAAAGGGAAATCAATCGCAAGCAATGCATCGGCAATAGCCGGCGTAATTAATAGCCCACCCAATACAGTACCTAAAACAATTGATGCAACTGTCAAGCCTTCTATCCAACCATTCGCGATCACTAGTTTTTCGGGTGGCAACAGTTCGGTCAATATGCCATATTTGGCAGGAGAATAAGCTGCCGCGCCCAATCCAACAATCGCATAAGCAGCAAGTGCAAGATATTGGTGCACAGCAAAAAACAGCAATACGCAGCCTATAATCTTGATACCATTACTGATAAACATTACGCGCCCCTTGGGCATCGAATCAGCAAATGCACCCACGAATGGCGCAAGAATCACATAAAACAGCACAAAAACAAACTTTAGCATGGGCGTTAAATATGCCGGCGCATGCAGTTCAATCAATAATGCAATTGCCACAACCAGCAACGCATTATCTGCCAATGACGAAAAAAACTGCGCCGCCATAATCGTATAGAAACCGCGCTTCAAACTATTTCCCCTAAAAGTTATCCTGCCACACTATCTCAAATCGCATAGCAGTGGTTATACTGGTTTAGCGGGTAATAGCAATAAGTTTTACTTCATCACCCGATCTATGTAATTATTCGACATTTTTCTTGCAACGACAAAGATTATCGCAACTTGATTTCACGATGATGAAAAAAACTTAGCTTATTCATCTATAACCACAAACTTGACACCGAATTTACTAAAAACGTAGCAGACAAGCTGTACGGTTACTGCCGGATAAATAATTTTGGTAAAAAAAATTACAATGCCAGATGCAAAATTAAAGTCACGCCCAATACAGGCACTCATTGATCTTTCAAAACTAGAACACAATTTAACCGTTGTTCGTCGCTATGCGCCAAATGCACGTATTATGGCTGTAATTAAGGCAAATGCATATGGTCACGGTTTGCTTCATACCGCTCAGGCATTAAAAAAAGCGGATGGCTTTGCAATATCGGAGCTAAATGCCGCAATACGTCTGCGAAATGCAGGATTCCACCATCCTATCCTACTTCTGGAAGGTTTTTTTTCGACTGCGGAGCTCGCGCAGCTCAAACGATATCATTTAACTGCCGTCGTCCATCACAGGGCGCAAATAGAAATGCTGTCGGCATCCGAACACAAAGGACTAGATGTCTTCATTAAGCTCAATACCGGCATGAATCGCCTGGGTTTTTCACCGAAAGAATTCTCTTCCGCAATTCAGTCACTCAAAGCCATCGCCGCCATCAATCAGCTTTCGCTGATGACACATTTTGCTGACGCAGATGATCCTAACGGACAGGAAAAAGTAAACAAACAACTGCAATGTTTCAACACAATAACCGCAGGACTCAATCAACCACGCTCATTAGCTAATTCTGCCGCTATTATTCGTTATCCGCATACACATCATGAATGGGTAAGGCCCGGCATCATGCTTTATGGCGCATCACCCTTAACAGACAAGACAGCTGATGAACTTGGACTTAAACCGGTTATGACACTCTCCAGCAAACTTATTGCGACACAAAACATTAAAGCGGGAGACAGAGTAGGATACGGCGGACTTTTCCAAGCCATTCGCCCGATGCGGATCGGTATCGTTGCATGCGGTTATGCAGATGGCTATCCACGTCACGCACCGACCGGCACACCGGTATTAGTCAACGGCCAGCGAACGCGCACCATTGGGCGAATATCTATGGATATGCTGGCTGTTGATCTGAGCCACATTGACAACAGTGAGATGGATAGTCCGGTTGTCCTTTGGGGAAAAGGACAACCCGTGGATGAAATCGCACAGTTAGCAGACACCGTCAGCTACGAACTGCTATGCGCGCTAGCCCCACGAGTAACGAAAAAATACAGTGGCACATAAAAAACCACCCATCTAAACTAGATGATGGTATGACGGTTTTATTCTACCTTGGCGCTACTGCGCAACTCTTGCACTACGGTGCCAAATTCCCTTTGCAATACACGCTGCTGCATATTTTCTTTTACTTCTTCAAATGGTGGCACTTGCATTGGACGCACATCATCGAGTCTGATTACATGCCAGCCAAAAGACGTTTTCACTGGCGTTTCCGTTATCTTCCCTTTCTCCAGTTTTTCCAGCGCCTCCGCAAAGGGTCTTACGTAAGAGGCAGATGGACTCCAATCAAGTTCTCCACCATTATTCTTGCTGCCATCATCCAACGATTTCTCAGCAGCAATTTTACTAAAATCAGCGCCTTTCTTTAAGTTGGCAATAATTTCCCGCGCTTCACTTTCATTTGCCACAAGAATATGACGCGGTTTGTATTCCTTGTCACCCATTTGTAATTTCAGGATTTCATATTCCTTGCGCAGGGTTTCATCACTCACTTGATTATTTTTTATATAATCTGCCTGAAACGCACTGACTAATACTCTTTGACGAGCCAGGTCAAGCTGTGTCTGAATTTCCGGATCTTTATCAAGTCCCTTTTTTATTGCTTCCTGAGCAATTATTTCTTCTGTGATGAGATTCTCACGCAAGGCTTTTCTCATTTCTGGACCATCTTGTTGTCCTTGAGCTACACTGGCCTTCACCATCAAATCAAGGCGCGATTGCGGAATAATTACACCATTCACCTTAGCCACTGCAGCTGACGCCTGTGCATGAGCGGTCGACATGACAACCGAGCCAAATACAGCTACTATTATTAACTGCGAAAATTTCATCAAACGCATGGAACTTCCTTATATAAATAAAATAAATGTAAATATGGGCAGTATACGCTTTTAAACTGCTAACGTGAATCCTTGAGAAATTCGCTATCCGAATAATGCCTGGAAGCTAAAAATGTAAGAAAACAACAACCTGTTTCAATTTATTATACTGGCAGCACTTTCTTAAATGGCTTAACGGTCACATTAGCATAGACACCCGATGTGATATAAGGATCAGCCTCAGCCCATGCTTGGGCGGCCTCTAATGATTCAAATTCCGCTACGATCAGGCTGCCAGTAAATCCTGCCGGTCCAGGTTCAGGACTATCAATTGCCGGATATGGACCGGCCAGAATAAGACGCCCTTCCTGCTGCAAAGTTTCGAGACGCGCTAAGTGAGCTTGACGAACAGCTAAACGTTTCTCCAGACTATCTGGCACGTCTTCTCCGTTAATGACATAAAGGGTCATACATCTTCACCTTTGCGTTGCGAGACACGCGCCTGCCCCACAACACGCTCCGTTGGAAAATCATTTCCTGAAACAGCTGCAATCTTTGCATTCTCAGGATCCTGCATATATCTGTTCAGTATAATTGCCTGAATCACCACAAAAATCAACATCAATCCGATAGAACCAAATAACTTAAAATTGACCCAGGTATCAACAGAATAGTTGAAAGCAACATGAATATTAATCCCGCCCATTAATATAAAAAAGACAATCCAGCTCATGTTTAGTTTGAGCCAAACAGTTGCGGGGAGCACTATTTGCTTTGCCAGTAATGCCTCAATCAAATTTTTCTGAAAAAAAGCAAGGGACAGCCAAAGCACCGCAGCAAATAACCAATACAGTACCGTCGGTTTCCACTTGATAAATGATTCATTTTGAAATATCAATGTTGCGCCGCCCAACAATACAATAATTGCAAGACTAGTCCATAACATGGAATCCACCTTGCGGTGGCGCAGCCACACCCAGCCAATCTGTACAAAAGTTGCCACAATAGCCACCGCCGTGGCGGCATAAATCCCATAAACTTTGAAAGTAACAAAAAACAGGATAACGGGAAAAAGATCAAAAAGAAATTTCATGAATGCCGATATAAATGAGTTCTGGTCTTTAAACCATAAAGCGCGTATTTACTGGAGAACTGGCGGTAATTGCGCTGTCAGTGTATTTTTTTCTTTAGTTAGCGCGCCTAATAAAGCATAGCCAAGCAAATTATCCGCCGCATCCTTAAATAGTGCTCTAACGCCGTCTCCGTCAACATCAACATGCCAGTCGCCTTTTGCATCGATATCAGGTGGCGATACTATAGTAGGACAAGCAGGCGTTTTCACCAAAACCGGCATTGCAGGATAATGCACTGGCGTTGGATTTCCGGCAAGTGTTGCCGCTAAAGCGCGCGCGGCATGCGTGATCGGCATCACAAACGGCAATACTTTACCCTGTACTTCTGCACAGTCACCCAGTGCAAAAATTTCGGGATCCTGCGTTTGCATTAACTGGTTGGTCACAATGCCTCGATTGACCCGGATACCCGCCGCTTCAGCCATTTTGATGCGTGGACGCAAGCCGACTGCTGATAAAATGATATCCGATTCAAGGGCTTCACCGCTGGCCAAAACCAGTCGTAATCGTTCACCGACCCGCTCTACTTGTTGAGTCATGGCATCAAAATAAAAAGTAATGCCAATCGATGCCAGCTTTTTCTGAAGATAAGCCCCTGCAGCCGGAGGCAAAAGCCTTCCTAGCGGTTGCTGACTAATATCAATGACATTTACCTGATAACCCGCCGCCGCAAGGTCATTTGCGAACTCGCAACCAATCAGTCCAGCACCAATGATACTGATTTTCTTTTTCCCCTCCAGTGCATTACGAAATCGGCCATAATCATCAAGATCATTGATCGACAAAATGTCAGACACGCCATCTCCCTGCAGCGGCAGATGAACTTGATCCGCACCCAAAGCCAGAACAAGCCTGCCATAGGATAATTCATCGCCACCTTGAAGCGTCAACACGTGGTTGTCGCGATCAATATCGGTTACCCGCGTATGGGGACAAATAGATATTTTTTGCTGATCCGCCATCTTCGAGGCATCTGAATTCACTAACGTCTCTGGCGTTTTTCCGGTTGTCAACGCATTCGACAACATCGGCTTAGAATAAAAACCGGCATGATCCGCTGATAACATACTGACAGGAATTTCACTATCTAATTTGCGTAACTCGCGCACCACACCATATCCAGCAAGCCCACTACCAATAATAATTACTGGGTCACGGTGCACAGCTTAGACCTCCAGCATTTCAAAATCAGCTTTAACCACACCACATTCAGGACAAGCCCAGTCTTCAGGAATATCTTCCCAGCGTGTGCCTGGCTTGATACCGTGCGCAGGGTCACCTACAGATTCATCGTAGACAAAACCACAAACATTACATTGAAATTTTCTCATTTTTATACTCTTTGCGTTCAATTAAAGACGATTGCCCGGATATATTCCTGCCAATCCGACTGCTTCATATTATTATGGTAATTGACCTAAATTTCTGGATCTTCTATACGACCGCCCTCCAGATCATCTCCAAAGTCATCTTCGTAATCATAATCATCTTCGTATTCTTCCCCATAATCTATCTCAGCTGCTTCACCATCATCCACTAAACTTTTTCGGTTTTGAAAATATGCATTACGCATAAATTCGTATTTATCCAACGCAGCTTCCTCCAGAATCCTCTCTTCATCGAGCAATTGCGCACGCAAATCAATGGCCCTTACGGTAGCGGCTGGAATTCTGGCTTTAAGCCCAATATCTATACCATCAAAAACATCATTAAGATAAAATATTGAAACTGGATCGACTAAAAAACTATCGAATACGAGGCCTGTAGTGTCACGAATCGAACTTGGCCCAAAAAATGGCAGAACCAGATAAGGTCCGGTTGGTACGCCATAACGACCTAATGTCTGGCCAAAATCTTCATTCCGTTTGCTGATATCGATATCACTCGCCACACTGATATCACTCGCAATATCGACCGCACCCAGCATTCCAAAGGTCGTATTAATCAATATACGTGCCCCACTGGCCAGTGCATCGTCAAATTTGAGCTGCAGTAACGAATTGACTCCCACAACTACATCATTTAGGTTGGAAAAGAAGTTCCCGATAACCATCTCAACAGGATCAGGAACAACCGCGCGATAACCGCGTGCAACCGGCTCCACGACGTTATCATCAAGCGCTTCATTAAAATCAAATATGGCGCGATTCATTGATTCAAAAGGATCTTGCCTATTTTCAACAGATGCACACCCCATTAGCAGCAGAAGTGAAAACATTAACAGCGCTGAAGCGCCAAGGCGAGAAATATGCGTCATCATCAGGTTTATTCTTGTATATTTGGTCTGCGGATCTTGCCACATTTGCTCTGCTGGTTCAATACGCCAAAAGAACATAACTTCCCTCATCGTTTCTCAGGTGACAATATTTACAACGAATAACGGGATCCTCGGCTTCCTTATATCCCCTGTCTTTCAATACAAACGGCAATAGTCTGTACATATTTAATTCCGTTTTTTAGTTTCAGAATCGCTTAGGGCTAATTACAAGTTACAAGGGATCTTATCAATATTTTTTCCATAGCGCCTGGGAAACAATTAAAAATTCAGCGATCACGCAACGCCACACTCAATTTACGATCTGGCATCCGCGCCGTTTACATCATAATTTCTCAGCGCATCATTGCATTAATGCTTGCCGGCCAACAGCGGAATTATCCATCGCCCATGACAAGATGCTGGCATACTGCTAAATAAATAATGATGTAATTTTCTGCTCAAAAAAGATAACGCTGAATCGTTATCAGCAGCAATATAGAAAATAGAAAAGGCCAGCAAAATAGCTGGCGTCCCCAAGGGGATTCGAACCCCTGTTGCCGCCGTGAAAGGGCGATGTCCTAGGCCTCTAGACGATGGGGACTAAAGGAAATTAGTAAATATATACTATACTACTGATGTCAAGTATCTGGTGGAGATAAGCGGGATCGAACCGCTGACCTCTTGCATGCCATGCAAGCGCTCTCCCAGCTGAGCTATACCCCCCTGGATAAAAAGGATGTGGGATTATACTTAGGCACCGTACTAATGTAAAGTCAGTGTTAAAAATCGAATAATGACTGATACCATAAAAAAGATACAAGGTACTATTATAAACAAACATTGAACTTATATATGACAACAACAAATGCAACATTTGGTTTTTGGCGGCGCGTGGTAAGCCTGATTTACGAATCCCTGCTCCTGCTCGCGATTTGGTTCATTGCCAGTTTTATTTTTCATCTGGTATTTCGCGATCCAGCCGCTGTTTATTTCAGGCCGCTGTTCCAATTTTATCTACTGGTTATTACTGGTTATTACTTTACTTGGTTTTGGACACGTGGCGGTCAAACACTGGCAATGCAAACCTGGAAAATGCGCGTAATTACTGTGGATGGCTATAGACTTAAAATGCGCCAGGCAATAGCAAGATATTTGCTGGCGGTAAGTGGAACGCTCTTTCCCGGCGTAGCAGGCGCGATCTTTTTTTTCTGGATAACGGGTGGAAACATGGCTTTTGGCGTAGCAGGCGGAATCTTATTTTCCGGTTTTGGATTCCTGTGGGCAATATTTGATCGGGATCATCAATATTTGCATGATCGACTGGCAGGCACACAAATTGTGAAAGTTGAAAATTGAAAAAAGTGCTTCTAACGCCGGCGGCCCAAATACAAAAAATTGCCAGGCGTGACGTGAACGGTTAAATTCATGTATGTCACATACCGAATATTACTTGGAAAAATCTTTCAGTTAAAGTAGTTGCAATCCCTCGATGCAGGATAGATAATATTAGACGAGAGGTTTTTTATACATGATGATGCGACGAAATTCTATGTGTTATTAACCTGCGTGTCATCATTTTTACCGCTATCCATGAAAATTATTTCCAGCACCCGCTTCAACGCTGTCGATCAATATACCCCGATGATCTCTCCTGCTATCATAAAAAATTAATGGTAATCAGATACGCTTTTTCCCACTGATCAAGAACCAGCTTTAACGACGCTTGGCTATTATCATCGCGCGCGGATGAGATTGCAAGTGATAATCATTGCATGAGCCGGTATAATACCGCCGTCCGAAGAATTCTAAAAAATCGATTAAAACACTTATGCTTATGCGACAACAACGGCTCCAAAGAACCCCTTGGCTTAATGGGGATGACGTCAACGCAAAACGCGAAGAAATACGCGCTTACTTCCACATCACGCTCGATCGCTATGAAAAGCTATTCGAAACGTTGCGCAATGATGAAGCGTACTACAAGAAACCAATATCCTTACGCCATCCACTGATTTTTTACCTCGGCCATACCGCAACTTTTTTTGTCAACAAGTTGATTCTTGCCGGCTTAATAACAGAACGGATTAATCCAAAACTAGAATCTACCTTTGCGGTCGGTGTTGATGAAATGAGCTGGGACGATCTGGACACAGCCCATTACGAGTGGCCAACGGTCGAAGAAGTACGCAATTACCGCAGCACCATGCGCAATATGGTAGACAAACTGATCAGCGAAATGCCGTTAACGTTGCCGATTTCCTGGGAAAGCGCATGGTGGCCAATCATTATGGGTATAGAGCATGAACGGATTCACCTGGAAACGTCTTCTGTTTTAATTCGTCAGCATGCGCTTGAATACGTCCAACCGCATACTGACTGGACGCCATGCCGGGAATCAGGTGTCGCGCCGCAAAACCAATTGATTAACGTTTCGGCGGGTACCGTTGTTATCGGTAAAGATTTTAATGATTCTGCTACTTACGGCTGGGACAACGAATTTGGCAAACATGAAGCGGCCGTTCCAGCGTTCCAGGCCAGTCAATACTTAGTCAGCAATCAGGAATTTTTAGCGTTTGTAGAAGCCAATGGTTACACGACCGAGAACTACTGGGAGGAAGAAGGTCGATCCTGGCAAAAATTTGTCGGTGCAGAACATCCGACGTTCTGGATCAAAAAAGATTCCGGCTGGCACCTACGGTTGATGACCGAGGAAATCCCAATGCCTTGGGACTGGCCAGTAGACGTGAATTATCATGAAGCCAAAGCTTTTTGCAACTGGAAAGCGACAACCAGTGGTCAACCCGTCAGATTACCGACGGAAGATGAATGGTACCGGCTCTATGATTTCGCCAATCTGTCGGATGTGCCGCATGATGAACCGGCAGCCGGCAATATTCATCTCGATTATTACGCATCCAGCTGTCCGGTTAACAAATTTAAGCAGGGTGAATTTTTCGACATTACCGGCAACGTCTGGCAATGGACCGAAACACCCACTTATCCATTTGAAGGCTTCGATGTACACCCCCTTTATGATGACTTTACAACGCCTACTTTTGATGATCAGCACAATTTAATTAAGGGAGGCTCCTGGATTGCATGCGGCAATGAATCACTGAGAAGTTCGCGTTACGCTTTCCGACGGCATTTCTTTCAGCATGCCGGGTTTCGTTATATCGTCACGGATACGCCTGCCGCTCAGCACAGCTCCCACTATGAAACCGATAAACTGCTTTCTGAATATGCTGAGTTTCACTACGGCGACACCTATTTTGACGTACCGAATTTTCCGGCAGCACTTGCCGAAATCGCCATCGCTGCCATGGGCAACAGGCCTGCGCATAAAGCACTCGATCTGGGCTGCGCTTCCGGACGATCAACCTTTGAATTGGCGCGTCATTTTGATCATGTCACCGGCATAGATTTCTCAGCCCGTTTTATTGGACAGGGCGTACAATTAGCACAAAAAGGCATTCTGCGTTACACGCTTACTGATGAAGGTGATCTGGTTTCGTACAAAGAACGCTCACTGACCAACCTTGGATTAAACAGTGTAAAAAATAAAGTTGAATTTTTCCAAGGCGACGCCTGTAATTTGAAACCATTATTTACAGATTATGACCTGATTCTTGCAGCGAATTTGATTGACCGCCTGTATGATCCGGCAAAATTGCTGACAACAATCCATACCCGTATCAAACCTGGCGGTTTGTTAATGATTACTTCGCCCTATACCTGGCTGACGGAACACACCAAAAAGGAATCATGGGTCGGCGGCTTCAAAAAAGATGGCGAAAACTTTACCACCCTGGATGGCTTAAAAGAAATCCTGGGACATCATTTCAAACTCATCCAGGGCCCGCAAGCGGTTCCTTTTGTAATACGAGAAACCAAGCGTAAATTTCAGCATACACTAGCAGAAACGACCATCTGGGAGAGAATTTCTTGAGCAGTGGTTTTGACCGTGAATTTAGCCGCGAAGGGACCCACAGCGTTAAATACGATGGACGGCAAAATAAGTTTGGCAGGCCGGATGTTATTCCATTATGGGTCGCTGACATGGATTTTGCCACGCCACCCGCCATCACAAAAGCGCTGATTGAGCGTGCCAGCCACCCCATTTACGGCTACACACACTTTCCGGACAGCCTGTATGATTCTATGGCAAACTGGATACAGCAACGTTACGGCTGGACAATCAAGCATGAGTGGATTGTCATGTGTCCAGGCGTCGTTCCATCATTAAATGCTGCTGTACAGGCTTTCACGAAAACCGATGATTCAGTCATCATACAACCACCGGTATATTTTCCGTTCTTCTCTGCGGCAACAAATAACAGCAGAAAACTGCTGCACAATCCGCTGCAACTTAAAAACGGCCGCTATGTCATTGACTTTGACCACCTCGAGCAATGTGCAAAACAAGCGCACTTGTTACTGTTATGCTCCCCGCATAATCCGGTTGGCAGAGTGTGGAATGAACAGGAACTTACACGCCTGCTGGAACTTGCGGAAAAACATAACCTGATTATTTTGTCCGATGAAATTCATGCCGACCTGATTTATCCTGGCAACAGGCACCATGTACTCGCCGCCATGACGGAAAATTCAGCCAATATCATCACTGCGATGGCGCCAAGTAAAACTTTTAATATTCCAGGACTGAATCTTTCTGCACTGATCGTTCCTGACAAAAAAAACCGTATGGCGATCACACAGGTATTTAATACCTTTCATGTGAGCGCTGCCAATCCTTTCAGCATTACTGCTTTCGAAGCGGCTTACCGTGAAGGTAAAAACTGGCTGGAAGCATTAATGGTTTATCTCCGTGACACGTGCGATTGTGTCACAGCATACTTGGCGGACCACCTGCCCGAAATAAAACTCATAAAACCTGAAGGTACCTATCTTTTATGGCTTGATTGCCGCGCCATGAACATGAACGATACGCAGCTCGAACATTTCTTTATTCACGAAGCAGGTATCGGGATGAATCCAGGCGTACAATTTGGCCAGGTGGAAGGCAGCGGATTTATGCGTTTAAATATTGGCGCACCCCGCAACACCATTTTAAAAGCACTTGAACAAATCCGAAATGCAGCAAAAAAATGAGAAAATGGGTCTACCAGATACGGATGACTGGGAAAAATCAGACGAACACGGAATGTTCGCTCGTAGCAAACCCCACCAGAAAAGCCACAATTACAGATAATTGAGACAACCCTTGATAAGCGTGACAACAAACCGGTATTGCCACACTTATCCATCGGACCAGCAAGAATCAATGGGTCATTCTTGCTTCTTTACATAGTTGCAACAGATTCAGCGACCAGCTGATTATCGCGGAGCAATCGGCCGCTAGACCTATACCGCGATCATTCCTCCGCACGGGCTATATTCAGCCCATTCAAAAATCCCGTTACCGTCGGCTCTTCCCACAGCCGGATGTCTTTTTCCCTTAGCATATCCGGCAACTCTTTCGCAGGAATATCTTTAGAATCGCTATCACAAATCAGCATCACCGGCAGACCGGAGTCAAATGCGCAGCGCAATTCCCACTGCTGACCGTCTGCTCGGGTAATACTTTCACTGATTAAACCAATGACACCTACACAACCTCGAACTGTATCCTGTACTTCTGCTTTCCAAGCACTCTCCCATGATTTTTTCATGGGCATATCAACACATTTCACTTCAGGTCTTGCCTTGTTAATTTGCTCAACAAGCTTATCCTTTAAGTCAGCGTCTTTTAACGCAAAACTAATAAAAACCTGATTTGTTGAAGCCATTCTGTCCCTCCCAATGAGCAATTAAATTATTATATAATTATCCTGAAGGACACGAGCAATAGCCTCGACCCCTCTGCGGAAAAATATAACACCCGGCCAATTGAGCGTCAATGCAGTCTTTCTTGCAATAAAAATTACCGTCCGTTTTTTTGGATCCTGCGTAGCAAACCAATACCAAGGATCGCCATAAACACTGAAACTATCGGGTTAAGTAAATTGAGAAATGCATACGGTACATATTCCAGCGTTTCAACGCCCAGTGTTGCCGCGTAAAATGCACCCGCCGTTGTCCATGGAATTAGTCCCGTGGTCATGGTTGACCCTTCCTCCACAGAACGTGATAACACAGCCTTATCCAACCCGCGCTGCTGATATGAGTCGTTAAACAATTGGCAATTCAAGATGATTGAAATATAAGCTTCTCCCATTGCGACATTACTAAAAAATCCAGAAATAATGGTGGTTGCAATCAAAACGCTCACACGCTTAATTCCTGCGATAACATGTGCCAGAAGAACACGCAAAAACCCCGCATAATGCAAAATTCCGCCCAATGCCAGCGCCATCAGGGACAACAACAACGTCCACGCCATACTATATATACCGCCACGTCCCAATAACGCATCAATGCTTTCATGGCCCGTTTCACCCGGCGTATTCTGCCACAGCGCGTTAACCACACCGACGATGTCTTTGTTCTGATAGAAAACAGCAATCACCATCGCAAGCAAGATACTGCTGGACATACTGATTTCGGCCGGAATCCTTTTCATGCTTAAGCCAAACATCAGTAATATCGGCAGTAATGTAACAAACAGATTTAACTGATAGACGCTGACTAATGCCGCTTTGATTTCATCAATATTATCAGTTGGCAACGGACTTTCCGCATATTGCAAACCAAGGAAAACGAGTATGGCTAAAACAATCAAAAATGTTGGCACCGTGGTATACATCATGCCATATATATGATGATAAAGATTTGTCCCCGCGCTCATTGCCGCGAGATTAGTGGTATCCGAAATCGGCGACAACTTATCACCAAAGGTCGCGCCTGAAATGATCATGCCGGCAACAACCGGCAACGGGATGTTCATTGTTTCACCAATACCAATCAATACTACGCCGACGGTTCCAACCGTACCCCAAGAAGTACCCGTTGCCACCGACATCAAACTGCACAGTAACAATCCGGCGGCTAAAAATATGGCCGGATTAAGCAGATCCAGCCCGTAATAAATAAGACTCGGCACGGTGCCGCTTTGCATAAAACTCGCGATGACCATACCTATCAACAGAAATATATATATCGCAGGTAAAGCGCTGCTGATGCCGCGATTCATCATGTTGCGGATTTCGATAAATGTATAACCCAGTTGCGCCGCGTTTACGCCAACCCATATCAAAGCAAAAAAAATAACCGCATGCACACTCGCTTCAAAGCCAAACAATCCGACAGAAATCATTAAAAACACGCCAAGAAAACAAGTTGCGGCACGTCTGAATGACGGATGATTTTTTTCTGTAACCATATCGTTTAATTGTCTTTCGTTTTCATTCATTGCTGAACATAAGCCTGTAAAGAAATTGTGAGATAAGAATAAATGTATTGCGTGCGATTCTCTTTGTGCAAATAATGATAAGCTGTCGACTAAATATTAAGCAGGTTTCACCGATTACAGGAATAGTCTCACATGCCCGATAAATATAAAAACTTTAAAAAAGATATGTCGTCACTGAAGGATACGCTGTCAGAATTGCAATTTGAAGTCACGCAAAATGAAGGCACAGAACCACCGTTCCAGAATGAATTCTGGGACCACAAGGAAGAAGGAATTTACGTCGATATTGTTTCAGGGGAACCTTTATTTGCCTCAATTCATAAATTTGATTCAGGAACCGGTTGGCCAAGTTTTTATCAGGCCATCGATGAGGCCTACATAAACCTGAAAAAAGATTTCAGGCTATTGACGCCCCGGGTGGAAGCACGCACCCGCTTTGGTGACAACCATCTCGGGCATGTGTTTAACGATGGTTCCGCCCCGACAGGTCTCCGGTATTGTATCAATTCTGCTGCGCTGAAATTCATCAAAAGAAAAGACCTGCAAGCGATGGGTTACCCCGAATTAGAAAACCTGTTTGACGGCTAAAAAAACGAATAACGGCGATAAGGCTTTTAAAACACAACAAAAACGGGTTCAATCCACACGGCTGCCGGACAAAGTATCTTCGTCGCAGCAAAAAAACCATTCTGAAACAGGTGATTTTGATCACTTGCAGCAGGTCTATTGTATGAAAAAACCCGAAAAACTGCCGATAATCGTGCTCAAAAAGACGATTATTCTATTCCGGAACAACCCAGGCAAAACTGCCGCATCAATGCAACAATGATTTATTTGCACAAATCACTAAAATGAATCTCCATACTGTTGCACATTAGCAACAGACAGATTTGACAAAAATAAAAATATAAACACATAATCAACCACAAGCATAGTGATAGAGGTATGAAAAATCAGGTCGCGAGTATGCATAGGCATGTCTAACGAAGAAGACAGTTCTTTCGTATTTGCACCGGCAACCAACAATTTTTGTATTGAACTGAATTTCTTTAAATAAAGGACAACAGCATGAAGACAATCTCAGCTAAAAAATATCTACTTGGAATGTTGGTGTTGCCAGCATTTCTTTCGGGAAACGCCAGTGCGTATGAAGAGCATGACGAAGTGGGAATTGCTACGACGCATGAGCATGCCGAAGAAATCCAAGCTGGTGAAATAAGCCCTGGTTACGTCATTGATAGCCAGGGTGTCGTCGTTAGAAACTCTGACCCTGACAGCTTATGCTGGCGCACAGGGTACTGGGATAAAGAGATGGCGACAATGGAGTGCGACCCGGATCTCGTTCCCAAGCCTGAACCAATTGCCGAAGCACCGCCACCAGTCGTTGTACCACCTGAAAAAATCACTTTTTCTTCAGACGCATTATTTGACTTCGACAGCGCAGCGCTGAAGCCCGAAGGCGAAATGGCGCTGGATGATTTCGTCAGCAAGCTGGAAAATCTGGAATACGATCTCATCATTGCGATTGGTTATGCAGACCGTATCGGTAATGAAGAATACAATAAGAAGCTTTCCGTCCGCCGTGCTGAATCCGTAAAAGAATATCTCGTCACCAATAAAGGCATCGATCCCGATCGCATATTTACCGATGGTAAAGGTGAAGAGAATCCGGTAACCGGAGATACTTGTCACGATCCTAACAAGGCAGCGTTGCTCGAATGTCTGGCACCTGATCGCCGCGTTGAGGTAGAAGTGGCAGGCACACGCTAGTCAACATTCTTAATTCCACTAAAAGCCCTGCCCTTGCGCAGGGCTTTTTTTATCTGATTTCCTTGCGAATGACTTATCCTGAAAAAATCGATACATTACTTGAAGCCGACTGGATTGTTCCCGTTGAACCTGCCGGTACGGTATTGCGGCATCATGCGATTGCGATAGACGAAGGTATTATTAAGGCCATCGCACCCGGCGAACAGGCACGTGCGCAATTCAACCCACGCGAACACATTACGCTGGATCAGCATGTACTCATTCCCGGTCTGGTCAATTTACACACCCATGCGGCCATGTCGCTGATGCGCGGCTTGGCGGATGACCTTCCATTAATGGAATGGCTAAACAAACATATCTGGCCCGCGGAAAACCGCCACGTTGACACGAATTTTGTTTTTGACGGAACCCGCCTGGCCTGCGCAGAAATGCTGCAAGGCGGTATCACCTGCTTTAATGACATGTATTTCTACCCCGGCGCTGCTGCTGAAGCCGCGCTAACAACCGGCATACGGGCGTCAATCGGCATGATTGTCATTGACTTCCCCTCTGCGTATGCCAGCGATACCGATGATTACCTGACAAAAGGGCTGGCGGTCCGGGATAAATACCGCCAGCACCCTCGCCTGTCATTCTGTTTCGCGCCCCATGCACCGTACACAGTCAATGATAAGGCATTTGCGAAAATTCTGACTTATGCGGAGCAACTGAACCTGCCCATTCATATTCATCTGCACGAAACACTAGATGAAATCCGTATCGGTCTAGAAACAACCGGAATTCGGCCCATCGAACGCCTGCAGCAGCTTGACTTACTCAGCCCCAACCTGATTGGTGTGCATATGGTGCATTTAACTGACCGTGAAATCAGTTTGATGAGCCAACAGGGTTGCAGCGTAGCGCACTGTCCCTCGTCAAATTTAAAGCTGGCGAATGGATTGGCACCTGTTGCAGAAATGTTGAACCAAGGGATCAATGTTGGTCTGGGAACTGACAGCGCGGCCAGCAACAATCGTCTCGATATGCTTGAAGAAATGCGCATCGCAGCGTTACTCGCCAAAACGCAAAGTGGGCACGCGCATGCGCTCACGGCGCATCAAGCATTACATATGGCAACGCTTGCTGGTGCGCGCGCGCTGGGGCTGGATCAAATCATCGGCTCTCTGGTCGTGGGTAAAGCCGCCGACATCACGGCGTTGGATTTTTCCAATATTAATCTAACACCTTGTTATGACCTTATTTCACATCTTGTATATACTGTTGGGCGTGAACATGTGAACCATGTCTGGGTCGATGGTAAAATGCTGTTGAAAGATAAGCAATTGACCACACTGGACACAACTGAACTGCACCACCGGGCAACTTTCTGGCAACAACGTATCGGCACAACGGGGAACTAATCATGGACAAAGGGAAATCAATGGAAAATGACGGCATTAATGCAGATCCAATGGAACTGGAGAAATTCAGTCAACTGGCGCACCGCTGGTGGGATCCCAATAGTGAATTCAAACCACTGCATGAAATCAATCCACTACGGCTGAATTATATTAATGATCTTGCCGGGCTGGAAGGAAAAAATGTACTGGATGTTGGCTGCGGCGGTGGCATTCTGTCTGAAGGCATGGCAACACTCGGCGCCCATGTCACCGGAATTGACCTGTCGGATAAAGCCCTGAAAGTGGCAAAACTCCACCTGCTGGAAAGCGGCCGCCAAGTTGAATATCGCAAAATCACGGCTGAATCACTCGCTAAAGAACAACCTGGCCATTATGATGTTATCACGTGCATGGAAATGCTGGAACACGTCCCTGAACCAGTCAGTATTGTGCAAGCATGCGCCAACCTAACCAAACCAGGGGGCTGGGTTTTCTTTTCAACGATTAACCGCAATCCAAAATCATACCTGTTTGCCATCATCGGCGCAGAATATATACTCAACCTGTTGCCACGCGGCACACACGAATACGCCAAATTTATCAAACCCGCTGAACTGGCGCGAATGGCCCGCAGCGCCGGATTGTCGGATGAACGGATTATCGGCATGACTTATAATCCGTTCAGCAAAGTTTATGCGCTTGAAGCGGACTCCAGCGTCAACTACATCATGGCCTACCGCGCTTGATCTGATGGTTAAAGCGGTTTTATTTGATTTTGACGGAACGGTTGCCGATACCGCACCGGATCTCGGTCACGCACTGAACCGTCAACGCGAGGCGCGTGGCATGACATCATTGCCCGTCGAGCAGATCCGTACGCAAGCATCCGCAGGTGCACGCGGCTTACTGGGTCTCGGATTTAACATTAAACCCGGTAATGCAGGTTATGACGAAATGCGGGCAGAATTTCTGGATTTTTATGCGGCACGATTATGCCATGACACACGTTTGTTTCCCGGCATCGCCGAACTTCTGAATCACCTGGATGCATGCAGCTTACCCTGGGGTATCGTCACCAACAAACCGGCACGCTTCACCAACCCGCTAATGCAGCAGCTCGGCTTACAACAGCGCGCCGCATGCGTGATCAGCGGCGATGAAACCAAATACACCAAACCTCACCCCGAGCCCTTATTAACCGCCAGCAAGAAGCTGACCATTTCACCATCCGAATGCATCTATCTGGGCGATGATATCCGTGACGTCAAAGCCAGCCTGGCCGCTGGCATGGAGCCTGTTATCGCCAAATACGGCTACCTGGGTAGTGGCCACCCGCCGGAAACCTGGGGTGCAAAATATCTCATCAATCATCCACAAGATTTACTCGCCTATCTTTAGATTCTGTTACAATCAGCGCGATGGAGATTGAACTTTTCCGTTTCATCACCATCTTATCCGTACCACAATGAATTCAGGGGACGATCTGGCTTCGACGTGGGTTGCAAAGCAGCGCAGGGCATACCGAGGACCAGAACACCTCGCAAATCCAGCTGGAAAAAAATAGTCGCAAACGACGAAAACTACGCTTTAGCCGCTTAATTCGGCTAGCCTCTGCACCAGTGGGCCTCAACGCTGGGTCTGGCAACAGACAGCAGAGTTATTAACGAGGACCGCGTTCTACAGGGTTACTTTGTAGCACGTTAAATTTAAGGTAACTCGCCTGACAATGGCTTGCCAGTTAGTAGTTGCCAGGTTAAATTAAAAAACATGGCTAAGTATGTAGAACTGTCTGTAGAGGGCTTGCGGACGCGGGTTCGATTCCCGCCGTCTCCACCAT
>BQJA01000054.1 GCA_021604405.1 Nitrosomonas sp.
ATTATGTGTATCGACAGACCGTTTAAAAAGATTCTGCTTAACAGTTTTACCCATCTTTTCCACACGCTTAATTATGAAAAAAACACGCTGACTTATTCAACTTTCCACGCTCGCCACCCTTTTAACAGCGGAAAAAACAACCCCAACCTTAGTTCCCGTTTATCCTTCATTTTCATCAATCCCGCATAGCGTTCCAATTGGGTACGGTAACGCGCCTGCTCACGGTCAAGAAATGCTTCCACACCCCCACCTTCATGACTGCTTGTCTTGTAATCCACAATCCACCGGTTACCATTCTCATCGCAAAACGTACGATCCATCACAACATTTAATCGCTCTCCGTTAACCATCGCAGTCATGCGAAGTTCATTCTGGGCATCTTGATGGGGCCCAAGCAGCCACCGTCCCCGGCTATCGCTTAACGAATGCGTAAGCGCGGCTATAACACGCTGAACCGCATTTTCCACTTCTTCGTCAGAGCCACTCATGCCATTCGTAATCAGCGCCTGCCTGAAACCCTGACGAAGCCCCGCAATTCTTGCAACATCCCAATCTTTCATTTCGTCTTCCGCGATACGCTGCAACCAGCGATGAACTACGGTTCCGATATGGCGCGCCATTTCACCCGCCCACGAATATTCAATCGCGTCGTGCACAAGCAGCTTTTTTTTTGATGCATACCACATGACCGGCTTTGGCGGAGACGGCAGCTTCCAATTCGATTCAAGACGATAGTTTGATTGATCAATCATCAATCGACTTTCATTGTCAGTTTTTTGATGTTGTGGCATGACGGTACCTGACGATAACTGTTGATCAGCAGCTTTATCGTAAACTGGCTGAATTACCGGCCAGAGTATATTTAACAACGACCCGGAAACCGGCCGCTTAACACCTGCTTTATGTGGAGACAAACCGACGTCACCGAGCAAATGTAATGATTTTTTTGCGCGTGTCGCCGCGACATAAAGTAATCGCTGATTTTCAAAATACGCTTTGTCGTTATCAAGTTTTTGCAACCATGTATAAATGGAATCATTATTTACGCCAGTTTCATGTATCGGCGCAAGCAATAAATCAACAATGCTATCATCCTCAGCGCCATCAAACCGGTTACGGGGACGCTCCATCCATTTGAGCAGCCGTTTATCATCATGCTTTGACGCACGACCAAGACCGGGGACTATCACACAGTCAAACTCCAGACCCTTCGCCTTATGAATCGTCATGATTTGCAATGTTTCATCAGCTTCCAGATCGGGTAACGCGTACAGCTTGGTTAAATCATGTTCAAATGCGGCAAGATCTGGAATTTCTCCCGCGATTTCACAGGATTCAAGATAGTCGAGGAAAATTAACGCATCTTCCAGATCGGCTGCACTATGGTTTTCATCTCTGTCACCACTGCTTAGGCAACCCGGGCCGCCCATTACAAGCCAAGCCGCCTCTACAGTTGCGCGTAATGATTGGCGGTAACGATTAGCAATACATTGCGCCAGTATTTCACGCAACCGAATTAATCGTGCATAACCATCAGGAGAAATCGTGCTTAAATGATTCTCATCATTCAGCAATTCCCATACCGTTCGCGTATTGCCTTCTACCGGTTTATTAGCATCATCCCCGCCATTAGATCGACCTATTATTTCTGTCGCCGCGAGAACAGTGAGATCCTTAAGTGTCAAACCACACCAAGGAGCACGCAACAATGCAAACCACGCCAGCCGATCGGCTGGATGCATGAGCGCTCGCGTTAATATCAGTAAATCCTGCACCACTGGCCTATAGCAAAGCCGCTCAATTTCCACCGCGCGGAATCGCAAGCCCGACACTTTTATTTGCGCCACAATTTCATCCAGATGCCCGCGATTTCTTACTAAAATAGCAACTTTGGCAGAGGGATTCCCGCGCCGGTATTGCAATACTATTTCAGCGACTTTCTTTGCCTCGCCAGCAACATCATGATTAAAAAAAGGATGCATCTTGACCGCAGTTTTTTCAAGCAGCGCATGTACCGCAACCGAAGGCGCATACGATACGGCTCCTAATGAGATATCCTCATCGATGGGCATGATCCGAGAAAAAGTATCATTCACCCATTGTATAATGCCTCCCTCCGACCGAAAATTTGCGCGCAAGGTAATGGGGTGCAGATCAATATTACCAATACCCCGATTCCGTACCCGCAAAAACAAGCCGACCTCAGCTTCGCGAAAACGGTAGATAGACTGCATTGGGTCACCAACGGCAAATAAACTGTGTCCATCATCTTTCTCCCAGCCCGCGATCAGTTTTTCAATCAGTTGATACTGACTAATCGATGTATCCTGAAATTCATCAATCAGCAAGTGCCTGATCCGATAATCCAATGCGAGCGCAAGATCAGTTGGCTCATCGGGTGGTCCTAACGCACGCAATGCACCTTGCGCTACCTCGGTAAAATCGACTTTGCCGGACAATTGGAAAACTACTTTAAGTTGTCCGACAGCATAGGGTAGCAAGCTAGTAATCGCACCAAGCACTTCCCATTGCGCTTCTGAATAATACGGTGGCGGCAGACGGCGCATATCACTGAGCGCTCGGCGCAGTTGGTCATTGTTTTGAAGCATTTCAATCAACGTGAAGACCCGGTCTTTCCACTGTCTTGCAGCTTCTTTCTCATTTTTTGTTTTGCCAGGCGGGAATCCATCATTGACGGTCCACTTTTTTCGCCACTCACCATCTTTGGTTAGCAGCAATCCGGCAATGCCGCACCAATAATTCACGGACGCTTCATCAGGCAGATTCTCCGTATCTGGACACCCAGCAATGGCCGATTGTTGTTGGCTGGCCTCAAGATTTGCAGTGGCGTAGCGAAACAGAAGCTGCAATTCATTGCGCAGCGAATCTGGAAACAGTCTGGCAACATGATCCAGCGCATCATGTCGTATATTTTCTAATGCGGCCTCCAATTCATCACGGCTCTTGCCATGTACATGGCGCAACCAGTGGTCTCGACGTGCCAACATCTCAGCAAGCAGTTTCTCGATACGCGACATATCGTTATCTAAATGCACCATTAACCGTTCGATATCCTGTGCTACGTCATTGCTGCTTTCAACCATCCCGATTGTTATGCGTGCAGCTTCAAGATAAAGCTCAGACGCATCTTCTGTCGTCTCGAGTTGAGAACCAAATTTTGACAGCATGGGCATCTGCTGCGTAAGTGATGCACATAATGAATCAATGGTTTGTAACCGTAACCGCATGGGATTATCCGTAATAAACCAGCCAAGGCGTTCATCTTTCCGCAACACGGCTTGTGCCAATTCACAGGTTAATTTCTCGTGCGTACTGCAGATTGTCGGCAATGGCGTTTTGCCTGTCTCAAGCGCCAGTAAAATTCGTTCAAGCATCTCTGCTGCCGCTTTGCGGGTAAAAGTGATTGCCACAATCTCTTCAGGCGCATCAACGCAAGCCAGTAACTTCAGATAACGCTGTATGAGCAGTTCGGTTTTTCCTGATCCGGCGGGAGCCTGAACAATAAATGACTGGCCGGGGTCGAGCGCCAGGCGGCGCTCCGCTGCATCTGGAGTTTGTTTCGAATCATTCATGTCCATCATCTTGCACAGCAGAACCGGCGCCAATTTTTTCATAAATACGGCAAAATGGTTGAACATCACAGTAATGACAAGTCATCGGGTAGTTTTTCGGATCGACGTTGGCATTTCCACTGAGAAATCCCTTGGCAAGCGTTTCCAGACTATTGCGCCACGATTCAAGCAAAACTGTCCACGATTCATATTGTTTGTGCTGAAGCGATTCAGCAAACGCCTTTATCCCCGGTAATAAATCTTCATCGCGCGCAATCCCAATAAACCCAACTCCCCTTGTTTTGACCACGGCAAACGCCACTGCGGCCGCATCCGGTTCGGCAGCAATGAGGTACAGTGGTAATTGTGGTTCATCTGGACGTTCACCAAGCATGGCGTTAATGCTCGGTTTCTGAGTTTTGTAATCGATGATAATGCGTTGACCATCAGCTAATTCATCAATTCGATCCAAACGAGTGGTCAGCGCGAGCTTGCCGATTCGGATACTTCGCTTTTCTTCAGTCGCAACAATAGTGAAATAACCGCGTGTTTTTTCTTCCTCGAGCCACTCTCGCGCAAGATTTATCAGGCGTCGCTGTTCAATTTCCGCAAAACGCCCCGAAAAAATTTCGGGGCGCTCCTGTCGAATATGCGCAACTGCGCCACTAACAACATATTTAAGCAGTCTCTCAAGTTCACCGGCACTGACTTGATCAAGTGCCGTTTTCGTTTTTAATTGCCGCCATATCTGCGCAAGCACGTCGTGCACCAGAATTCCCCGTTCCATGGCGTTTAGCCCAGTGTGGGGCACTCTCAGGCTTTCCGCTTTTAGCCGATGTTTCGCCAAAGCACGGAATGGGCAGGCAGCATAATCCTTTATTAGCGCTGCACCGCCCGTTACACCATCTTGCCGTTCTTTACTGTCACTGAGCGCCGGCGCTGCAGAATCCATGAAACATTCAAGGCTACCCACCCGCTGGATCAAATCCCGATGATTCGTGTAAACAGGCAAATCAAGCGTAGCCTCAGAAATATGCTTTATTAACGAACTGGGCTTGAGTTTTTGATCGCCGCTCCAGCTTGGATGACTAAAAACAACTTCATCTGCACAAGACAACCAATCATTAGTCAGTCGTTGCGAAAACGCCAACGATTCATCGGTTGAGCCCATTGGCAGCTTGGCTGTACGTTGCAGGCCGGCCGGTAAAAATGGATTGGGACGCGAATGCAATGGCCATACCTCTTCAGACAATCCCATCACCCATAAATGATCAAATTCCATACCGGCCGCTTCCAATACACCAAGAATTTGTACCGGTACATCGGGGGTTTCTGGTTGAAACAAGGTTTCTGTTGCCACACGGCGAAGCCGTGAAATGGCTTGATCGTAGCTGATACTGGCCATCACTTGATCAAGCGTCGCAAAATCTGCGACCACTTCATGCCATTTTTTCAGCGTTTGATACTCAGTTGAATCCAGGGTTCGCTCACCTGGAAAACCGATGACTTGTAACAAAGCGGAGATATCTTTTGCCCAGGCCGAGGGCTTCTTTAAACCATGCAGATTCATCTGGCGAAATTCGGCAAGCGCCGACAATTGTTGCGTCAAATGTGCACAACTTATTCCACCTTTTGCGAGCTTTACCATCGCCAGCAAACGTTTTAAAGTAATAACCGGTTCGGCCCATTTTCTTATTTGTGCATCAAGCAGCGCACGGCTATCCTTTTCAACTTCTCCACCGCCCAGGAACGGTGAACGCAGCAATAAGCTGGCACGTTCAAATTCAATTCTGGCGCCAGCCAACGCCAACGCCTGAAAAACAGCATTAATCAGCGGATAAGATGTCAAGGCAACGCCGAGTGACATATTGAAAGGCGCAGTGCGACGCATCGCACCAGGTAATGCAGACAATGCATTCGGCTCCATTACTGAACTGAAAATGCGTTGTATTGTGTGTCGATACTTTGCTAACGATGGAACCACCACACCAATTCGCGCCGCATGATTCCCTTCAACTCGTGCCCGCGCCCATATGGCTGCGTGTTGAATCTCATCTTGATTGTCAATACAGACGACACGCTGCAAATTGATATTGCGCGTCTGACCTGGTGCAGACGGGTGTGCAGTCATCACTTCACAGCCGGTCGCCGCAAGTTTTTCCAGAAATTCAATTTGCTGCGGTGTGAATGTATCAAATCCATAACAGATAAGACATTCAGGTTTCTTGATCGGGATATTTTCATATGATTCAACAATCAAATCATAAAGTCGCGCGTCATCTATTTGCTGCTGTTGGTAAGTGATATGTTTAAAACCCCGCGCCCATTCCTGAAATACATTACTATCTTCATCCAGAGGATAATCTTTAAGTTTCGGGAAAAGCCGCCATGCATGCGCAAGTTGCCAGGCTTCATGAGCAAATTTTGCAGTTTGCGGAATGGCAAGCAAAACTTTTCCCACTTCCGAATCTGCAATAATTGATTCCCATAACGCACGCACCTGTGTTGCTGTAAGAAGCACTGGATACTGACGATTGGACGCAGAATAGAGCGCGCCTTCATAGACACGCTCAATAAATGCGGAAAAAGGCAAAATATCAGCCGATTCCCAGACGGACAATTTCTGAGTGACCTGAAAATGATCGAACTGGTTTTTAAGCGCTAATGCGAGACGCCGATTCGGCGTAACAACCGTCGTATTGGCTGACAACCCAATGGCAAGGCGCTTAAAAACATCTGGAAGAAATACTTGAAGAAATTGTGGGTATGCAGACATGCGGCAAGACAAAATACCGCTTTTTTCTTAACGTTGCAGCTGATCCAGTTTATCGGTCACTTCGGCCCATTCATCAGCATCAGGCAACGCATCTTTCTTTTCAATTATCGGCTCCCATTCTTTAGCTAATTCAGCATTAAGTGCAATAAAATCCTGCTGCTCATCCGGCACATCATCTTCTGCATAAATTGCTTCAACTGGACACTCTGCAACACATAATGTGCAATCTATACACTCATCAGGATCGATCACCAAAAAATTTGGGCCTTCGCGAAAACAATCCACCGGACATACATCAACACAATCAGTATATTTACATTTAATACAATTTTCGGTTACAACATAAGTCATGAGCTATTCCTTGCGTAGCACTTAGAGAACCTGCAATTTTAACAGAAATTCAATTGATATCGCTATCTACAAACTAACCATTTAAAGTTATTTATTTGATAATGAGCTGTCTTCTAGCATCCATGACTGTCCGTGATGGTCATACACGATGAAAGCTTTCCTGATAATGAAGAGGTGTTGTGTCTGCGGCCGCGAATTACAAAAAGAGGCGCGTAATAGATTGAAATATGATGCAGATATTCCGCTCATAGCAAGCCTTACCATTCGAAAAGAATAGGTTAGCCAGGCAAAGCATCCCATAACTTGCAAATACCTTACCATAAACCGAAATTAACCATTATCTGCGGCCGAGCAATTCTGCTATTTCCTTGGCAATTTCCCCCATCGTATGCGTCGCGGTACTGCGCGCGACTTTTTTCGCCAAGGAAGGGCTGTAATCAAGAATTTGTTGCTTTGTGATATTGTGCCATATAGGGAGAAGAATTTTCTCACCTGAAACGATCCTTGTTACAACGCCATCAAGTTCATAATTGGCCCACCTTTTACCAATAAAATACGGCGACAGAACAACAAGGCCAGCGCGGCTTATCGCCAAACCCTTGTCGATTTTTTGGCGGAGGCAATCTCCCATACGTAAAGCAAATTCGTCATACAAAACCGCCAACCCTTCTCTGGTTAGTGCATCATAAAGTGGGCGGACGACGTCGTCTTTGTCTTCCGATACATGACAAATATAGACATCATGGCCTTTTTCAGTTCCAGCCATTGCGGACGGAGAATCACCCCGAGTCAAATTGGAAACGGAAAACAAAGATTCTTCTTGAGCTTCATGAGGAGCACCCGGCAAAACTCTTACTGATGCTGTTGGGTAACCTTTTAGACCCTGCGTATCAATTGCGATATGCCAATGTCCCGGATCCGGAATACGTAACCGCAGTGGAGAACACTTCGCCAGACCACCAATGTATTGATAACGACGGCCATTTTTGTAATTGGAAAAATTTGCGCCATTCATTAAGCGCACATTCGCACCACTTGACAACGTGACTTCGATAATTTCGTCTCGTTTCCGATGACCTAAGTTATTATGAATGAAGCGCACTTAACGTACCTCCATATGAAATTTGAAAGGCCACAAATTCGATGCCTTAAACTCGGCATTATTCTTTGTCATTTTTGTTTCTGCTTGTTTTGCCGCCCGGCACACCGCAGCCTGGATTGAGCCGGATTCGACGCAACATAGCAAAACAAATCCTGCAGAAAGGCGTTTTCTGTATCATTTTCCGTTTCAATATGGCTGAAAAACAGGCCCTGTTACCCGCACATCCCATGTATTCATAATCTGATATAAATTAATATGATACTGCGTGAATGTCAAATTTCCGGGCTGACTTAGGACTTGTGACCTTTTCTTTCCCGGCTAAAATAATTCACCCAGGAAATTAGCAACCGACTGATAAGCACGTTTTTCAGCAATTTCTTTATACACCGTTCCAAAGTCCGGATTATTTGCTGCCGGATTGGTAAAAGCATGCTTGGTGCCACCATAGACATGTATTTGCCAGTCCACACCGGCATCAGTCATCTCATTTTCAAAAGCCAGCACTTGATCTGGCGGCACCATCGGATCGTCATGACCATGTAGACAGAGCACCTTGGCGCTGATTTTTTCATTGGCTGCGTCACCAGGCGCCAAAATGCCGTGTATACTGATCACACCTGCTACATTGGCACCTGATCTAGCCAGTTCCAGCACGCACATACCACCAAAACAATAACCCATTGCGGCTATTCTTGCTGCATCAACCTGGGAAAATATGCGCACAGCACTCAGCGCCGCATTAATTCTCCGCCGCAACAGTACTCGATCGCTAGCATATGGGTTCATCAGCGCCGCATTGCCCTCAGTGTCTCCATCGCGGCCATAAATCCCTTTACCATACATATCCAGCGCAAAACCAGCGTAACCCATTGCTGCGACTCTTTCCGCCGCTTTACAGGCAAATTCCCGCCGTCCACTCCAATCATGCGCCACCAATACGGCTGGCAGCGGCGCACTTGCTTCATTATAAGCAAGATATCCTTCTAACTGCGTGTCGCCATCCTGGTAATCAATCATTTTTGTAATCATGTTTGCATCCTTTTGTCATTACGTTAAAGTGCCAACTGTTTTTTCATAGTCCCAAATCAGTCCAGATTTCATCTATATAACGTTTCACAGCCGCATCCATGGTAATCGGCGTACCCCATTCCCGGGTTGTTTCGCCCGGCCATTTGTTGGTGGCGTCCAGCCCCATTTTTCCACCGAGACCGGAAACCGGACTGGCAAAGTCCAGATAATCGATTGGCGTATTCTCAACGATCAAAGTATCCCGGGCCGGATCAACACGCGTCGTGATAGCCCAGATGACTTCTTTCCAATCGCGGATAGCCACGTCATCATCGGTCACGACGATAAATTTAGTGTACATGAACTGACGCAGAAAACTCCAGACACCGAACATCACGCGCTTTGCATGACCCGCATACTGTTTTTTCATACTAACCACCGCCATGCGGTAAGAACATCCTTCAGGGGGCAAATAAAAATCAATGATTTCCGGGAATTGCTTTTGCAGTAATGGGGTAAAAACTTCATTCAGCGCCACGCCCAGAATTGCCGGCTCATCGGGTGGTTTTCCAGTATACGTAGAATGATAGATTGGATCATGCCGCATCGTTATGCATTTAATGGTAAAAACCGGAAAGGTTTCTTGTTCGTTATAATAACCGGTGTGGTCGCCAAACGGTCCTTCCAGCGCGGTTTCCTCTGGATAAATCACGCCTTCCAGCACAATTTCCGCGCTGGCCGGTACATGCAAATCATTGCTTAAACATTTGACAACTTCCGTTTTGGAGCCGCGTAACAATCCGGCAAACTGATATTCTCCCAGACTGTCCGGCACCGGTGTCACCGCACCAAGTATTGTCGCCGGATCCGCCCCCAATGCCACCGCCACTGGGTAGGGCTGCCCCGGGTTAGCCAGACAAAATTCACGGAAATCCAGTGCCCCGCCCCGATGCGCCAGCCAGCGCATAATTACTTTATCAGGCGCAATCACCTGCTGCCGGTAAATACCAAGATTCTGCCGCGATTTGTTTGGACCTTTGGTCACCGTCAAACCCCAGGTTATTAACGGACCGATATCACCCGGCCAGCAAGTTTGAATCGGCAGTTTCCCCAAATCAATTTCTCCCCCTTTCCAGACGATTTCCTGGCAGGGCGCGGTGGAAACGACTTTAGGCGCCATATGCAGCACCTGTTTCAGTACCGGCAGCTTATTCCATGCATCTTTTAATCCTTTGGGCGGATCAGGCTCTTTCAAGTAAGCCAGTAATTTACCCACGTCGCGTAACGCTTGAACCGAATTCTGCCCCATACCAAGCGCAACACGTTCAGGCGTACCAAACAAATTCCCCAGCACAGGCATGTGATGCCCTTTTGGTTTTTCAAATAATATCGCTGGACCCGCGGCTTTTAACACACGATCACAAATTTCCGTCATCTCGAGCGCAGGATCAACCTGGTATGAAACACGCTTCAATTCACCCTGTGTCTCCAGTTGCGCGATAAAATCCCGCAGGTCTTTATATTTCATATCATAGTCCTGATGTTGCCAAGAAATCGATTACAATACCCATAAAAATAACCGCCCCTACCCTGTTATTGTTTAAAAATGCCTTGAAACAGCTGGCGGGATCGCGATGACGAATTAAGCGATACTGATAGATAATTAGTCCTAGTGCAATGGCAAGCCCGATATAAAACGCACTGCCCAATTGCTGCGTGGCGCCGACCCAGATCATAATAACCAGAAAAATCCCATGACAAACCATAACACCCACTACATCAAATCGGTCAAATGTAATCGCTGATGTCTTAATGCCGATTTTAAGGTCGTCCGCTTTATCAACCATTGCGTACGCCGTATCATACGCAATCACCCAAAAAACAGTCGCCAGCATCAACAGCCAGGCGATCATGGGTAATTCACCGGTTTGCGCGGCAAACGCCATCGGAATACCAAAACTGAACGCAATACCCAGGTAGGCTTGCGGCATCGCAAAAAAACGTTTGGTAAAAGGGTAGGATGCCGCCAGAAATAACGCAATGAATGAGAGCATAATAGTTAGATTATTAAGCGGCAGAATTAACAGGAACGCGCAAAAACTCAATCCGGCTGCCAGCAACAAGGCTTCCTTGGCAGCAACGGACCCGGTAACCAGTGGACGACTTTTGGTGCGTTCAACATGCGGATCAATTTCTTGGTCCGCGTAATCGTTGATAACACAACCGGCGGAACGCATCAAAATTGTACCCATGATGAATATTCCAAGAATTATCATATCCGGAACACCTTTGGCCGCAAACCATAAACCCCACAGCATTGGCCATAACAACAGTAATATACCAATCGGTTTGTCCAAACGCATTAATCTGGCATAACTGATTACTCGATTTTTAATAGTCATGAAGTCAAATCCAAAATTCCAGGAAGGAACACTTCTGTCACCAAAATTGATTGGCCATGCAGTGTAAACAATGAGCGCCGCGCCCATAAACCGGGCGGCTTTAACGGAAGTTTAAGACACGCACGCTCAAAAAGCGTATGCCTGTGATGCAATTTCTTGAATTGGAATGGTGTTCGCGTAATTTTTGGGTTGCCAAACAACACCGAACCCAATGACCTGTTACCCAGGCTGCTCAATCCCCGCCACGCACCGCGCAAATCTTTCCGCGCTACGACTGAATGTGCGAATACAACCGGCGTATATTTACAGTACAAAAAAACTTCACGCACCATGGCTAATTCTCCAGGACGTAAATCGATGACAACGCGTTCATCGCGATGGACCGTCGCGAATGACTGAAAAACTGGCTCAACACGAAAATCGTTGCATTGCGCCTGGATATGACGCGTTAAGGAACCACGGCACTGCAGCCAGCTACGATCACGTATCGATGCGGAACTTATTGCTGGATACCATGCCAATTGCTGGGCAGAAATCATTAAAGCAAAATCGCAAAAGGGTGGATTATAAATCAGGCGGGCGATAAACTTTTAGCTACGTCACAAAATATTCCGCGAAGTATTGTAAAAAATTTATCCAGGTATTTGTGCACTGGGTACTAAACGCGCAAATATTCACTTTTTTCACCTAGCCAGCGCTGCAGATGTTGTTGCGCCAAATGCGGATGTTTTGATAAGAATTCGTCAGCGACAGACTGCGCTGCTTCCAGCAAATCAAAATCTTTGTCTAAATCCGTGAAGCGCAGCATGGGCACACCACTCTGACGCACGCCAAGAAATTCACCCGGCCCCCGCAAATTCAGATCCTGCCTGGCAATTTCAAAACCATCTGCATGTTCGAAAATAATTTTTAGCCGCGTTCTGGCAATTTCAGACAAGGGTTCCTGATACATCAGAATACAAATACCGGCGTTCGTTCCCCGACCAATACGCCCACGCAACTGATGTAATTGCGAGAGACCCATACGCTCCGCATGCTCGATGACCATGAGTGAAGCATTCGGCACATCGACGCCAACTTCGATGACTGTGGTTGCAACCAGCAACTGAATTTCACCTTCTTGAAATAACCTCATCACTGCCGACTTTTCTTGTGCTTGAAGACGTCCATGCACCAGCCCGATTTTTAAATCAGACAGTGCTTGGCACAATGTTTCATAGGTTTCCATCGCGGTTTTAAGTTGCAGTGTCTCTGATTCTTCTATCAGCGGACATACCCAATAAACCTGTTTACCGGCATGGCAAACGTTGCGTATGCGCATGATAATTTCATGTCGGCGGCTCTCGGCAATTAATTTCGTAATGACAGGCGTTCTACCGGGAGGTAGTTCGTCGATGACGGACACATCCAGATCGGCATAGTAACTCATTGACAGCGTGCGCGGTATCGGCGTTGCGCTCATCATAAGCTGGTGCGGTACGAACCCGTTTTTTTTTCCTTTTTGAGACAGCGCTAACCGCTGATGAACACCAAAACGGTGCTGTTCATCAATAATCGTCAAGCCAAGCCGGTCAAATTCAACCTGCTCCTGGAATAATGCATGGGTTCCAACAGCAAGCATTGCTTTCCCAGCAGCAATATCTGCAAGTGCGGCACTACGTTGTTTCTTTTTTTGACGGCCAAATAACCAGGCAATTGATAGGCCTAACGGCTCAAGCCAAGCGGATAATTTCCGGTAATGCTGTTCTGCGAGGATTTCTGTTGGCGCCATAATGGCCACTTGATAGCCATTCTCAATGACTTGCAAAGCAGCCAGCGCCGCAACAATCGTCTTGCCACTGCCTACATCGCCCTGCAACAAACGTTGCATTGGATGTGGCGACACAAGATCCTGACTCACTTCAGCCAGGGTTTTTTTCTGCGCATTGGTTAGCCCAAAGTTTAACGACGCCAACAATGCCTTCGTCAATTTATTTTTTGCCATAAGTTCGGGCGCATTCCGGCTGCGGCGTTGGCGATAATGCAAGCGCATCGATAACTGCTGCGCCAATAACTCGTCAAATTTGATTCGACGCCAGGCAGGATGGGTGCGTGCCTGCAGCAAATCGGCCGAGACACACGGCGGGGGTTTGTGCAGCAACATCATGCTATCTTTAAAGCCCGTTAACTGATAGTGCGCCAATATTGAGTCAGGCAAGGTATCAGCAAAGAGTTCCTTATTCTCATAATCACCCAATAGCTGTTCAAGCAGTCCGCGAATTGTTTGCTGGGAGAGCCCGACAGTCGCCGGATAAACTGGTGTTAAGGATTCCGCCAGCGGATCGCCTTTACGCACCATGCGGCACTTCGGATGAATCATTTCAACACCATAAAATCCCTGGCGTATCTCGCCTAATAATCGCACCCGCTTACCGACGGTATACGCCTTACGCTGACTGCCATAAAAGTTGAACAACCGCACAAACAGAACACCACTGCCATCCGCCACCTGGAATACCAACTGTCGGCGTGGTTTAGACAGGACTTCGTTATGAATTATCTGGCCTTCAACCTGAACAGCTTTACCGCCGGGCGCATCGCTAATCGGGTAAAGATGTGTTTCATCTTCATAGCGCAACGGCAAATGCAGCAACAAATCAAATCTGTTGGTGATACCCAAACGAGAAAGCTTTTCCAGTATCTGTTTACTGGTAAACGCAGCATTTAACACAGACACTAAACTTACCGAATGATTATTAAATGTTTTTGCACTGCCTAATTCGTTTGATGCAAAACCATCACCGCATCCATCTCCACCAACGCACCCCTTGGCAGCGACTTAACACCAACAGCTGCGCGGGCCGGATAAGGCTGGCTAAAATAAGTCGCCATCTTTTCATTGACCATGGCAAAATTATCCATATCCGTTAAGTAAATATTTAACTTGACGATATCTTGCAGGCTACCGCCGCTTGCCGCTGCAACGGCTTTCAGATTCAGAAACACTTGTTGAATTTGTGCTTCAATACCATTGACCATCTGCATGGTAACCGCATCTAATCCAATCTGGCCGGAAAGATAGACGGTATCCCCGGCGCTAACACGTATGGCTTGAGAATATGTGCCAATCGCTTGTGGCGCATCTGTCGTCTGGATAATCTGCTTGCTCATTTTGTCTCCTTTAAAAAAATATAAAATGGGTGTACCCGTTGGACCGTGATACATTTACCATCTCGTGAATTTTATCCGTACCTTCTCTATTATCAATTAATATCCTTCAATGCAAAAGCTGATTATTCAAGGTGGCACGCCACTTTGCGGTGAAATAACCATTTCAGGAGCAAAAAATGCCGCACTGCCTGTACTCTGTGCCAGTCTACTGACACGTGATACGCTCCAGATTACCAACCTCCCATTTCTTAAAGATGTCACGACCATGCTGGCACTGCTGGAGCAAATGGGAATCAAAGTATCTGCCAACAGCTCATCTGAAGTCGCACTGACTGCCGCACATCTGGCCAATCCATTAGCCCCCTATGAGATGGTTAAGACCATGCGCGCTGCTATATTGGTACTCGGTCCATTACTTGCACGAGCAGGTGAAGCAAACATATCGCTGCCTGGCGGCTGTGCAATCGGCGTCAGACCTGTCGATCAGCATATCAAAGGGTTGCAGGCGATGGGTGCGGAAATAAAAATTGAACATGGTTATATTCACGCCGTTGCAAAACGGCTTGAAGGAGCCCGAATTGTGATGGACATGGTTACCGTTACCGGCACTGAGAATCTGATGATGGCAGCAAGTTTAGCGACTGGAACAACAATCCTTGAGAATGCCGCTCGCGAACCGGAAGTCGTTGATCTTGCAAACTGTCTCAATGTTATGGGGGCAAAAATTACTGGTGCAGGAAGCGATATTATTACCATCGAGGGGGTCAAATTCCTGCATGGGGCAACACATCATGTCATGCCAGACCGCATAGAAACCGGGACTTTTTTAGTCGCTGGCGCAGCAAGCAGAGGAGACGTCCTTTTAAAAGGAACGAGTAACAAAACCCTGGATGCAATCCTTGATAAATTGTTAGAAGCTGGTGCGACGATTGCGGTTGAAAAAGATCAGATCCACCTGAAAATGAAGACAAAACCAAAATCAGTAAACTTTCGCACCGCACCATACCCTGCATTTCCAACGGATATGCAGGCTCAGTTTCTAGCAATGAACTGTATAGCTGATGGCACCAGTATCGTGACAGAGACCATATTTGAAAACCGCTTTATGCATGTGCAGGAATTAAAGCGCATGAATGCAAATATTGAAGTTGAAGGAAATACTGCAATTGTGTATGGAATCAATCGGCTTGACGGTGCAAATGTTATGGCGACTGACTTGCGCGCATCTGCCAGTCTGGTGATTGCCGGGTTAATTGCACAGGGGGAAACCGTCATTGACCGTATTTATCATCTTGATCGCGGATACGAGCAAATCGAAAAAAAATTATCGCAATTAAGTGTACCGATCAAACGAATAAAATAAACCCGGATATTCTATCAATCGAAAGAAATATCCGGGCGGTAGTTTTTTTCTTTATTTTCTATATTAAAATTTCAATGCTGGCGGATTGTAGCTGACAACAATCGTAGCAATGCGGTTGTTCAATCCCATTACTGGAACAACGAGCAGCTTTTTATCATCAACATTGGTCTCAACCGTGATGGTATCCGCCTTTAAGATTTCTTTTGGATAAAGATCAGCAACATTTTCATCTTCCAGTCTTTTATCCGTTGATACTAATAACTTGCCTTCTTCACTGACTAAAACAACTCTATCCGTGTCTTTCATTTTAACCAGTTCATTCAGGTATTGATCTACCTGGTCAAGGTTGCTACGAATAAGCTCACCACGCACCGCCCAGGCCAAAACCTGCCCAAACCGTTCTTCTTCTTTAATATACTGTTTATCTGCATATTCGCGTGCTTCTTGTGAAATCAAAACACGTTCGTTTGCAAGCTGTTTAGCCATCTCAGATTCCATTCGGCTTTCGGAAATTTGTTTCCAAGCAATAAGAAAGAAAATGATCACCAGAAAAATAGCGCCATACCACATTGGCAATTTTTTATTTGGAAGCTCGGATAGCACCTCAAATTTATCGCTCAACATGGAATAAAACGAAGTAGCCTTTGATTTTAATTCATTGGCCTTATCGTTATCAGCTTGCTTGTTTTGATCCGTCATGGATGACTCCTTGTATATGTAACAGAGGTAAAAACTCTAATTATCCACTAATCCGTATGGTAGGGAAAGAAGAGTTGGTTAATATTTTTCATTCAATTTTAGCCCAAAAAATTATAAAACAAGTTTCATCATCATTCTAGAGTCAATCATCCGGCTTCGTTATAATCCATGACTTCGATTTATATCAATTTTAATGGAGAAAAACACATTCGTGGATAATAACGAAAAGACATGGTCGGGTAGATTTAACGAACCGGTTTCTCATTTGGTCGCGCGATATACCGCATCAGTCAGTTTTGATAAGCGACTGGCTGAATATGACATTCAGGGATCCCGCGCGCATGCGCAAATGCTTGCCACTCAAGGCATTATTAGCCAGGCGGATCTGGCAGCCATCGAACAGGGACTCAACCAAATTCAGGAAGAAATTCGTCATGGCAATTTTGTTTGGCACCAGGAATTGGAAGACGTCCATCTCAATATCGAAAAGCGCCTCACCGCACTCGTGGGTGATGCAGGCAAGCGTCTTCATACGGCCCGTTCACGCAATGATCAGATCGCAACGGATGTGCGGTTATATGTACGCGATTCGATTGATGAAATTATCCGCCTCATTAAGGCAATGCAAACCGCGCTGATTGATTTTGCCGCGCAACACACTGAAACCGTAATGCCTGGTTTCACGCATTTACAGGTTGCACAACCGGTGTCATTTGGCCACCATCTTATGGCCTATTTTGAAATGCTGAAGCGCGATATTGAACGATTGGCCGATTGCAGAAAACGCGTCAATAAATCGCCATTAGGTGCGGCCGCATTAGCTGGAACCAGTTATTCAATCGACCGCGCAATGGTTGCGCAAAAACTGGATTTCGATGGTATTTGTGAAAACTCACTGGATGCTGTTTCTGATCGGGATTTTATTATAGAGTTTAACGCTTGCGCGGCATTGTTTATGACGCACCTGTCCCGACTTTCTGAAGAATTAATTTTATGGATGAGCCCTTCTTATAATTTTATTGTGCTGGCTGATCGATTTTGCACCGGATCATCCATTATGCCGCAGAAAAAAAACCCGGATGTACCAGAACTGGTGCGCGGCAAAACCGGTCGGGTTAATGGTCACCTGGTGGCTTTGTTAACATTAATGAAAGCGCAGCCGCTGGCCTATAACAAAGATAACCAGGAAGATAAAGAACCCTTGTTTGATACCGTGGATACCTTGATCGACACCCTGCGTATTTATACCGACATGCTCGCTGGCATCCAGGTTAATCATGAATCAATGCGAAATGCAGCCCTGCACGGATACGCCACCGCGACTGACCTGGCTGATTATTTGACCAAAAAGGGATTACCTTTTCGCGATGCGCACGAAGTTGTTGCAAAAACGGTACAGTTTGCCGAACAGAAAGGTTGTGATGTGAGCAAGCTCGATTTGTCTGAATTGCAAAAATTCTCACAATTGATCGATGAAGATATTTTCACCGTATTAACGCTTGAAGGTTCAATGAAAAGCCGGAATCACCCTGGTGGCACTGCGCCTTCTCAAGTATCTGCAGCAATTAAGCAGGCCAGAAAGTGGCTGTCTCAATGAAAATTTTTTATTCAACGTCAGTCTATAAATTTAACACTTATGAACCATTGGCCTGAAATCGCCGCCGAAATTGCCAGCACCACCCATACTGCATTTAATGTAAGTCAGGTAACTGAAATCAGTGGAGGTTGTATTAATGAAGCTTATTGTATTGCGGACGACAATCAGCGCTTTTTTGTCAAGTTAAATTCTGCCGATCAATTATCAATGTTTGAGGCAGAAGCCGCGGGTCTCAATGAAATTAATCGGTCACAAACGCTGCGTGTTCCCAGGCCAATATGCTGGGGAAAAAATGATCGTCATGCATGGCTGGTTCTGGAGTATCTGGAAATAAAGCAGTCATCAAAAAATAATGCGGCCGCACTGGGATCCAGACTCGCAGCGATGCATAAATTCTGTGGCAGACAATTTGGCTGGCAACGCAACAACACAATTGGCGCCACACCGCAAATAAATTCACTTTCATCCAACTGGACTCAATTCTGGCGGACAAACCGGCTTGGTTATCAGTTGCAACTTGCCAAGAACAATGGTTACACAGGCAAGTTGCAAAACCTGGGTGAACGATTAATCGCTGAACTGGACACTTTCTTTACCGATGCGGCACCGGCTGCTTCGCTGTTACATGGGGATCTATGGAGCGGAAACTACAGTTTTGACACAACGGGACAACCGGTTCTATTTGATCCTGCGATTTATTATGGTGACCGCGAAACTGATATTGCCATGACCGAGCTTTTTGGTGGATTCCCAACCGCCTTTTATGCCGCCTATCGGGAAGCTTATCCACTCGACGACGGCTATGAAATACGTAAAACGCTTTACAATCTCTATCATATCCTTAATCACCTGAATCTGTTCGGTGGCGGCTATCTTCGCCAGGCGGAACACATGGCAAACAAACTACTTGTAGACATTCATTAGCTTTTTGATCGCCCGGTATCCAATTTTATAAATTCGCGTCAATCCACAATAAACAATATTACGCTGTCGTGGCGGCTTTTTTCTGCTATTGCAGATAGCCAACGACGTCATGCCATTTATCAAATCAACTAGCTGGCCCACACTTAACACCTCAAGTGTTAGCTTGACAGGCTGCACACGCTGGTTCACAGCAAATGATTTGCCGCCGTTGCATACAAAAGAGCTCGTGAATAAATTGGGTTGCATAAACCTTTTTCTTGTTCCGCCGCGCCAAGTGTGACAGTAATGCAGTATGAGATAGCTTAACAAACGGCACCACACCGCGCAGAAATACTGCTTCTATCACAAATTAATAATACATTTAATTTTTTTGACATATCACTATTGTTTTTATGGTTATTAAGGTTCAAACTTGTTCATGGGGAGAACCCACTTTGTTCATTAAAATAAGGAAGAATCAAATGGAAAGAGGTCTGCGTTTAACACTGCTTGCCGCGGCAAGTCTATTTTTTCTCTGTTTCAGCAGTCTAGTTGCCGCAGCTGAGTTAGCGGCTGAGGTTAGTGAAGCCAGAACCGTTTCACAATATAACTACATCATCCATATTTTGGCAATGCTGCTGGTTGGTTTCGGCTTTCTCATGGTATTCGTCCGGCGGTATGGATTTGGCGCGCTTACCGGCACTTATCTGGTGGTCGCGGTCAGTCTACCACTCTATATTTTATTGCGCGCCAATGGAATTTTTGGTCATGCGCTTGAGCCGCATACGTTAGATGCATTACTATTCGCCGAATTGGCAGCGGCTACTGGACTCATCGCTATGGGCGCCGTACTTGGACGGCTGCGCGTATTCCAGTACGCATTTCTGGCGCTGTTGTTAGTGCCACTGTATTTATTAAATGAATGGATCGTACTCGACGATGCGTTCGGCTTAACAACCGGGTTTCAGGATACAGCCGGGTCAATTGTAATCCATGCTTTTGGCGCTTATTTTGGATTGGCCATGTCTATCGTGCTGACAACTGCATATCAACGTAGTCGACCGATCGAATCGGATCATACATCTGACCGTTTCGCGATGCTTGGTTCGGTGGTTCTTTGGCTTTTCTGGCCAAGTTTTGCCACTGCCCTGGTTCCTCTCGAGCAAATGCCACAAACCGTCGTGAATACACTTCTCGCACTGAGTGGCGCTACGATAGCAACCTATTTTGTCAGCACATTAGTCAACAAAGGCAAAACATCGATGGTTGACATGGCCAATGCGGCGTTAGCGGGCGGTGTGGCTATTGGTTCTATTTGCGATATTGCTACCCCAACCATCGCTTTCTCCATCGGTCTGTTTGCAGGCGCAATTGCTGTTCTTGGGTACAGATATGTACTCCCTGCACTGGAATCAAAATTAAACTTGTATGATACTTGCGGCGTTCATAACCTGCATGGAATGCCAGGACTACTAGGTGGATTTAGTGCGTTTCTTATCTTGCCACCGAGCATGGTATCCGCTCAACTTACCGGAATTGGAATCACCATGGTAATCGCTATCGTTGGCGGTCTCATTGCGGGTATAGTAATCAGGATCACCGGTACCACACGTGAACCTTACGAGGATAGTGTAGAATTTACCCATACCGAGGGACCGGAAACCGAATCAGTGGTTGCCAAACTGCAGGCGCGCATCGAAGCATTAGAAAACAGTGCTGCGGCCCCGAGTCCTGGAGCGCAGGCATCGATGTCTGAGTATAAAACCACACCAAACTAACCCGCACCGTAAATAAAATACAGACTTAATAAAATTTTTGGAGAGGTGGAATCAGCTTGCTTTGGTTTTATACATAACAAATTTTGTATAAAATCTGCATCAATCTGATATGCACCTCTCCTTTTTTGTTGATTGACCTGTAAAATATTGCTCCCATGCGGATGCCGGGAGCGTCGAATATAATAATGCGTTACTGGCTAATGAAATCCGAGCCGTCCGAAATGAGCGTCGATGACTTCGCAGCGATGCCGGAACAAACGGTTGCCTGGGACGGTGTGCGTAACTATCAGGCACGCAACTTTATGCGTAACCAGATGGACGTTGGCGACCCGGTTTTTTTCTATCAATCATGCTGCGCCCAGCCTGGAATTATTGGACTGGCACAAGTTTCTCAACTTGCTTATCCGGATATCACGCAATTTGACCCTCAAAGTAAATACTATGATCCAAAAGCAACGCAACAAACTCCGCGCTGGTTTAATGTCGACGTGAAACTAGTTAAAAGAACCCGCCTGGTGACCATCAAGGAACTGCGTCAATATCCGGAACTGGAAAAAATGCGAATTCTGCAAATTGGCAATCGTTTATCGATCACACCCGTTGATCCGGCAGAGTGGAAGTTTATTCTGGAAATTTTGTAATGCATACGTGCAGAAAATCCTGAGCCAGACAGAAATGGAATGGTGGCTGGTTTATTTACTGTTGGGATCAATCGTTGGATTTTTTGCCGGACTATTAGGCATTGGCGGTGGAGTAATCGCCGTTCCAGTCCTGACATTTATTTTCGCCGCACAAGATTTTCCGCCCGACCGCATTCTGCATTTTGCACTGGGCACTACAATGGCAACCATCATATTTACTTCTGCTGCCAGTCTACGCGTTCATCATGCACATGGCGCAGTCAACTGGACAATTGTAAAAAAAATAACCCCAGGGATTATTTTGGGGACGCTGGCGGGCGCGACGCTGGCTGGCACACTTACCAGCCAGTTTTTAAGCATAATCGTCATGATTTTTATTTTTTTTTCTGCTACCCGCATGCTGTTAAAAATCCTTCCGGCACCTGATCGGAGTAAAACCGGATCCTTTTGGCAATCTCTCCCTTTCCTGGCCACACGTGCAACGCCGGCACGAAACTATCAACTTCCCGGAAGAAACGGTCTGTTTGCGGCAGGCAGCTTAATCGGATTAATCTCCAGTTTAGTTGCAATTGGCGGCGGGTTGCTGACAATCCCGTTTCTGACGCTTTGTAACGTTAAACTTCATCACGCAATTGGTACTGCAGCGGCTATCGGTTTTCCCATCGCGGTTGCTGGCACTATAGGCTACATGGCCAATGGCATGACGCAGTTACAAACTTTACCCGCTTACAGCCTGGGATATATCTATTTACCTGCACTCGCCTGGATTGTCCTGGCAAGCATGTTAACCGCACCCATTGGTGCAAAAGCGACACATACAACAAAGGCTGATATTCTTGGTAAAATTTTTGTATTGTTACTTTATTTATTAGCAATCAAAATGCTACTTAATATCTTTAGATGAATTGTTCCTTGTAAAAATTTTAATTTTCTGACGCATCCGAAAAACAGGACATCCGTATCAAAACAAGGCACATTTTTGCTTCGCACCGCAAGATTTCAACGCATGGGTAATGATACAATTTCTCTATAAATAATTCGCCAAAAAATATTGGAGATACAATAAATGCCGTCAATCGAATCAGTACTGAAAGAAACTCGAGTTTTTTCTCCAAACGCTGAATTTGCAAAGCAAGCAAATATACCGAGTATGGAGGCATACCATGCATTGTGCGCACAAGCTGAAGAAAATTATCAAGGCTTCTGGAAACAACAGGCCAACGAACACATTCTCTGGCATAAACCGTTTACACAGACGCTCGATGAGACTGACGCACCATTTTTTAAATGGTTTGCGGATGGTGAACTGAATATTTCCTTTAATTGTTTGGATCGGCATCTAAATACACAACCCGATAAAATTGCCATTATTTTTGAATCAGATAAGGGCGAAGTGGTTCGATCAACATACCGCGATCTCCATCGCCGCGTGTGTCAATTTGCCAACGGCCTCAAGTCATTAGATATCAGAAAAGGAGACCGTGTTGTTATTTACATGCCAATGCGAATTGAAGCGGTCGTAGCCATGCAGGCCTGCGCCCGGATTGGTGCAATGCATTCCGTCGTATTTGGTGGTTTTTCCGCTAAAAGTTTGCATGAACGTATTACCGATGCGGGGGCAGTCGCTGTGATCACCGCAGACGAACAAACACGCGGCGGAAAAAATACCCCGTTGAAAGCAACTGTCGATAAGGCCATTGCAATGGGCGGCACTGACTCAGTAAAATCAGTCGTTGTATACCAGCATACGGGGAATGATACGTCGTTCAATGCAACCCGGGATATCTGGTGGCATGAACTCATCCAAGGCAAGGACACCGATTGCGAACCCGAATGGGTCAATGCCGAGCACCCGCTCTTTACCCTCTATACCTCAGGGTCTACTGGAAAGCCAAAAGGCGTACAGCACTCATCAGCCGGTTATCTGTTAGGCACGATGATCAGCATGAAATGGATTTTTGACTACAAACCTAATGATATTTTCTGGTGTACCGCTGATGTTGGCTGGATTACCGGTCACAGTTATGTTGCCTACGGGCCATTAGCAATCGGTGCTACGCAGGTAATATTTGAAGGCGTTCCCACCTACCCTGATGCCGGCCGTTTCTGGAAAATTATACAGGACCACAAAGTGACGACTTTTTATACCGCACCCACTGCGATTCGTTCACTGATTAAACTCGGCCCGGACTTACCTGATAATTATGATCTGTCTTCGCTTCGTTTGCTTGGTTCAGTTGGCGAACCAATCAATCCTGAGGCATGGATGTGGTTCTATAAAAAAGTTGGTCAATCCCGATGTCCTATCGTAGATACCTGGTGGCAAACTGAAACCGGCTGCCATATGATTGCACCCGCGCCCGGCGCTGTTCCACTGAAACCAGGATCCTGCACTTTTCCCCTGCCAGGCATTGCAGCAGATATTGTCGATGAATCCGGGCAGACAGTTGAAACCGGCAAAGGTGGCTTTTTGGTGATTAAACGTCCGTTTCCCTCTCAAACACGAACGCTCTGGGGTGATCCGGAACGTTTCAAAAAATCTTATTTCCCGGAAGATATCGGACAAGGGAAATTTTATTTGGCCGGCGATTCAGCCTATCGCGATAGCGACGGTTATTTCTGGATTATGGGGCGCGTTGACGATGTACTGAATGTCTCGGGTCATCGCCTGGGCACCATGGAAATTGAGTCGGCACTGGTCGCAAACCCATTGGTTGCAGAGGCGGCTGTTGTTGGCAAGCCACATGAAGTAAAAGGAGAATCGATCATTGCGTTTGTCGTATTAAAAGGATCGTATCCTGATGATGAAGAAGCGCCCAATATTGTTGACGAATTGCGTAACTGGGTGGCAAAAGAGATTGGTCCCATTGCCAAGCCAGAAGAAATCCGTTTCGGAGAAAATTTACCTAAAACCCGTTCCGGCAAGATCATGCGGCGGTTATTACGCACCCTTGCCAAAGGGGAAGAAATTACGCAGGATACCTCTACGCTGGAGAATCCCGCGATACTTGCACAATTACAACAACCCATAAAATAAATACCACTATATATATGAATATCGGCCATTTAAAACATTTATCCCAGTACACAAACAGCAGCTTCTTTACTCTGCTTAAGCAAGCATGACTTCCTCACTTGTTACTGATTACGATCATGGCATATGCGCGATTGACGCGCAGTTCCACCGTCCGAAACGCGCAGCCATTCATTTAATTGTCGAGAATGATTCAGTCGCCCTTGTTGATACGGGAACTGCTTTTTCCATACCGGGCGTCATTCAGACGCTAAAGCAAAAAAATCTTGCGCTGGAAAATGTAGCTTATGTATTGTTAACGCATATACATCTGGATCATGCCGGTGGTGCAGGCGAATGTATGCGCTATTTTCCGAATGCGAAACTTGTCGTTCATCCGCGCGGCGCGCGGCATATTGCGGAGCCATCCCGACTCGTTGCCGGTGCAATTGCTGTTTATGGCGAAACGGAATTTAAACGCGTGTACGGTGAAATTCACCCAATAGCCAAAGAACGCATTATCGAAGCACCCGATGAATGCACGATTGACTTGAATGGCAGGCCATTATTGCTGCTTGACACGCCGGGGCATGCCAGACATCACTATTGCATCTACGATAAAAAAAGCCAGTCATTTTTTACTGGTGATACGTTTGGCGTTTCCTATCGGGACTTTGACGTAGCGGGCATGGAGTTTGTATTCCCAACCACAACACCTGTGCAATTTGACCCGGTTGCCGCACACGCTTCACTCGATCGTCTCATGAGTTATCAACCCCGCTTCGCATTTTTAACGCATTATAGCCGTATCGGCCATTTGCCACAGCATGCCGCACATATGCACCAACTGATCGATGCTTATGTTGATATGGCCAAGAATGCTAACAAAAATGGCACAGACAGACAAAGTCAACTTGTAAGCGCAATGAAGGAATTATTATTGCAACAACTATCCGTACATGGCTGCAAACTGCCACAAGAAACGATTCTCAAGATACTCAATTCGGACATCAAACTCAATGTGCAGGGGTTGGAATTCTGGCTAGACCAGTCGTCCAATAAATCCGGCTAATATTCACCCCACCCGCCAGCGATAATACGGTCTGACGCAAGCACCGCGAATTATGTGTTTGGTGTGCAGAATGTCATTTTATCGCCACGCATTGACGTGGCATAGCGTAGCCAGAACGCGCGTGAATTAGGTCAGCTTATGCGTTAAGCCAGCGCGGCGCAGCCTTATTCCTGCAATACGGCCTGTATTTCACTG
>BQJA01000055.1 GCA_021604405.1 Nitrosomonas sp.
CAATGACGGGGATTGGGTGGAAAGCTGTTCCACCTTGTTTGAACATATGGATGGGTCGTTGGAGCTGGTTTTCTGGGCAGACAGATTTGCCAGCGACAAACATTTACATGAACAGTTCTACAAAACCAAGGAAGCCGCCTGAATTTGAATCCCTGTTCTTCTAAGTGAATAATAAAGCGCTTGTCTTCAACGTTATTTGTTTTCTTGACATGCTGGTGGATTTATCATCAGTCGAATTAAGTGGCTGATTCAGGGTGACATGGTCGCCAGGGAAGTGGCATACAGGTTTTGCAATATAATTGTTGGAAATTATAATCTTAAATGTCAAAATAACTGGTCGCGCTATGACATGCTAGATGGCATGGATTCCGTTATGGATACCGCGACATCTGCGCCCGTGAGTTGCGACAGTCGATCAATGAACTGAAATCCTTTACCGTGTTGTGCCACATATTGCCCATAGAGCAACAGGTCGCCTGACTGTGCCAGGCTGTTACCAATATAGCCAAGCTGGTTGCTGTAACTGTCGATGTTATGCTGATCAAGAACCGTATTGCCCAGATATAGAGTGCCTTGTGCGCCATGTGAAAGTATCTGAATGGAGTCCAGCTCGTTGTAGCTCGATAATGCCGCCTGGATCTGTTCGATACCATCCTGATCAGGATTGAGCAAGAACCATTTGCTGTTTGTCGGCAAGCTATCAATTAGTTCCTGGTAATCCGCAATACTTGCATCAATAAAAAAAATATTACGCGTGGTCATGATTGGCCTCTCTTAATTCTGTTATCTTTCTTGTCGAAATCGACCGGCAGATAGCCAGCGAATTCACTGTTTAATTTTATTGGCTGTCAAAGCAGGGTCAGCAATCGCGGTAATTTCTATTTAATTTCCATTACACGGAACCAGGTGAAACGGATAACTGTCACTCTGTAAAAAGTCAATGATGATCCTGTTAAAGGATCCCGTGATAAAAACGGAATTCTTCATAATAGAATAAAATCAGGCATTAGATAGCATTCGTTCTTTGGCGCGCGGAAAAGAACAGCATACCTAAGCCAACGAGCAGCATGGCATAGGTTTGATGTGCTGAAATTTGCGCGTTGTTTCCAGCGCCAACCGCATGACCGGCAGCATTGCTTATTGAACTTGGCTCCTGGATAACAGCTTCGGTGAGTATGGGTGCTGCTGTATCGGCCATGCCAACCATCGCCACAGAAACGTTTTTCTCGAGCGCTGCGAAAGCTTCGTTGCCTTTAGAACTCGCTATCGTTGTGGCTGCATTTGCTAGCCCAATACCCAGTCCGCACCACAAAACTAAAGAAATTCCTATTATTCGTAATGAATTATTCATAATAAGCAAACCTCCGTTAAAACTATTAGAAAAAATAACATCGCTGATTTCAGGCTATTCTAAAATCAATGCATTGTTGAGTTAAGGGAGATCGCTCCTCTTTTATATGAGGCATTTAACCTGATTTTGTCGTTGAGAATTAGGATACTTGTCCTAATACGCATTCTGGATTATTTGGTGTTTTTGGCAAGTTGTCGATTGTCCTAGTCGAATCTTCCACTTGAGTTTTTTTTAATAGTGCTGAAGAAAAGTTGCTTTCTGAAATTATTCAGATGGATGATGTCCCGTTGGAGCGGCATACAATTGAAAGAGGGAGGCGGGCGTCATACGCCGATAAAAATACCTTGTCAGGCAGAAGTTCCAAAGATAGATCAATAAACCGGATTATATATTGTCGAACCTGATGTCGCGCTTCAGATGTACAAATGAGGCCAATCTCGACCACCATACTTATATGCTGGAACAGCAGCGATACAAGAAAAACTTGCTGCTTTTGATTGATGGATATGCCTTTGTCATTAAGATGGTGTAACAAATTTTTATAATACTGACTGTCGTTTGGGGTTCGCTCGACGTGATCGTTCAAGAAGCACTTTTCGGGCTGGATGCCTGGAGCTCAACCGAGGCCGCCATTGCAGAAAGCGGATGCTTTCATCGCATTTTTGCGCTGCGGGCTTGCTTTGCGCAGCATTGCATCCATAGAGCAGTAGATCGCCTGACGGTGACAAGCTATTGCCAATGTGGCCAAGCTGGTTACTGTAATCATCGATGTTAAGCTGATTAAGCCTGGTGCTGCCTAGATAAAGAAATCCTTGTGCACCATGAGCGAGAATCTGAATAGTACTAAGTTGACTGTAGGCTGATAGAATTTTCTGGATTTGTTCGATGCCATCCTGATCAGGATCGAGCAAGAACCATTCGCTATCTGCCGGCAAAGCATCAATTAATGTTTGAAAATTTGCAACACCTGAATCGATAAAGAAAATATTCCTTGTAGTCATCATTAGCCTCTCTAAATCTTATCAAAATACGCAGAATGCAAATGACTGGTGGGTTGCCTGCAAATTCTCTGTGTAATTTTCTTAGCAGTAATAGATGGAGGACAGCAACGAAGGCGATAACCTGCATTGTTAGGCGCGTACAGAACTAGTGTTAGGCGACTTTGTTTCTTTGGCGCGCGGAAAAAAACAGCATGCCTAAACCAACAAGCAACATCGCGTAGCTTTGATGCGTTGAAATTTGCGCATTGTTTCCAGCATTTCCCGCACGACTGGCCATTTTGTTCATTGAGCCAAGCGTTTGGATAGTGGTGGGTTCGGCGGGTATTGGTTCTGCTGTATCATAATATGCAGCAGTATTCATCGTTGTCAGGGCGGCGGTTACTGTATTTGCTGAATCGAGATAATCTACAGCAGTATAATTTGCATTAAATACTGCAAGGCTGGAACCGTTCGTTGCCGTTGCGTTAGTTTCGCTGTCAAGTGAAGTTGCTATCGAAGTGGCCGCACTCGCTAGCCCAATACCTAGTCCAAACCACAAAACTATAGAAATGCCTATCATCCGTAATGAAATTTTCATGATTAGTAAACCTCCGTTAAACTTTGAAAAAATTGAATTGCTGATTCCACGCTATTCTAAAAACAAAGCAGTGTGAAGATAAGGGAAATCACGCCTCTTTTATATGAAACATTTAGCCTGATTTTTTTGTTAAGAATTAGGATATTTGTCCTAAATGTATCCTGGGTTGGTGGCCGGTAATTACCGTTATTAATCAGTGTTGGATTTACATTCTTACCAAAACGGCGGTCAACAGCACGGTTGTTTCGGTTACTTCAACTACTGCGCCGGCTGTGTCGCCAGTCGTTCCGCCGATGCGATGTAACATCAAATACCGTAATACCAAAAAAAGGATGACCGTGGATATAATTAACCATATGCCATAGAGTCTGGTTACCAGAAGGATGGCCACAACGGTTGCGGCAACGACAATGATGGTCAAGCGTTTCGGCTGGTATGCTGAAAGGATATAACCCAGGCCATTGCTTCGTACATAGGGGGTGGTCAGTAATAGAACGGGCAGCAGGGTTCTGCCAATAACCACCGCGACGAGCAATGCAATCCAATCGTCAGTCATGAGCAGCGTGTGAAGTGCGGTCAGCTTAAGCAGTATGATTAATAAAATTGCAATGACGCCTGCTGGTCCACAGGCAGGATCTTTCATGATGGCCATCGTTTTCTCCGAGTCGCCCATGCCGCCGATCCAGGCGTCCGCACAATCCGCGAGACCATCAAGGTGTAATCCACCGGTCAATACGACCCATGCTGTAACTAATAGCGCAGCAGTGATGAGGACGGGCGCGCTACTCAGTAACCATCCCAGCCCGACAAGCAATGCACCGATTATTAAGCCAACCAACGGATAATAGAGAAGGGAGCGGCCAATAATTTTTTTACTCGGTTGAGCGTCAATCCGAACGGGTAATTGTGTTAGGAATTGCAGCGCGACAAGGAATGGTTGAATCATTTTGCTGTGCCAGTGATAAGTCGGAAATGACGATGATTCTGGTAATTTTCAACTTGAATGCGTCGCATGGCAGCATGGCACACTTCAATTTCAAGTAGACGTTCAACAGGGTGCTGCAGGATGTGGCAGAGGATTATTCGTATGACACCACCATGGGTAACAAGCAGGATATTTTGACCGGCAAATTGGACTGTAATGTCATGCCACGCGGATAATACCCGTTTCTCAAAAACCAATAAATTCTCCGCATTGGGCGGTGGATGCTTGACTGGGTTGCGCCAAAAAAGGGTTAATAATTCAGCATCTATTTGCGCGGGATCGGCTGGAAAACAGCCTTCCCAGTCGCCAAAATGGATCTCTCGTATCCTTTTATCTTGCTTCACTGGAATGGCGTGGCGTTGTTGCAACAGGTGGGAAAATTCTATGCAGCGTCTTGAGGGCGAGGTAACAATATGATTCCATTTGCAGTCGCTGCTTTCAATCGCGGCCCACATTTGCATGCAGCCATACGCCGTTAACGGAATATCGGTGCTGCCAAAAAAACCTGATCCGCCCTGTGTTTCCCCGTGCCGCAGCAAATCAATATTGGAAATTGTTTTCACCGTGGTTTAGATTTTTTCTGAAATCTGCGCTTCTGCGAAGGTTGCCATATCATTGTGTAACGTACAGGCAAGACGCAATATGGGTATCAGGACGGCGGCGCCACTGCCTTCTCCCAGGTGAAGCCCCAGATCAAGCCATGGTTTGGCGTTAATTGCGTTGAGTACGTGATGATGGCCGGGTTCCGTGGAGCGATGGGCAAACAATAACCAGTTCTTTATGTCAGGTTGCAGTTGCACCGCGGTAAGCGCAGCGACGGAGGCGATAAAGCCATCGATAATTACGGGTAACCCCACTTGGGCGCAGCGAATATAGGCACCGGTCAGTGCGGCGATCTCGAAACCGCCAACACGGCGTAACGCCTCCATGGGGTGCGTGATTGAAGGGCTATGTAATTCAAGCGCACGGTGTATAGTATGCAATTTATGCGTCATACCCTTTGCGTCAAGCCCGGTCCCAGGTCCGGTGAGTTGCACAGGCGGTGTGTTGAGCAGCAGACAGGCAAGCGCGGATGCGGCGGTACTGTTTGCAATGCCCATTTCGCCACCAATAAATATTTGCGCACTGGATTTCTCGGCACGATTGACAGTTTCATAACCGGCTTGCAGTGCCTGGTCCAGTTGGCATTCTGTCATCGCCGGTTGATATACAAAATTAGCCGTTCCTGGTCCGAGTGCAACGTTTCTTACGTTATCTAGCAAGCCGGTATCATACGCTGTACCTAAATTGATGAGATCAAGTGTTGCATTCAGGGTGTGGGCTAAAACACTGATGGCAGCACCTCCCCGGGCGAAATTTTTGATCATTTCGCTAGTTACTCTTTGCGGAAAGGCGGATACATTTTCCATGGCGATACCGTGATCACCCGCAAAAATGGCAATGTATACACGATCGGCGCTGGGTCGTGCGTTACCCTGCATGCCAGCAAGATGAATCACGATATCTTCTAGACGGCCCAATGCTCCCGGTGGTTTTGTTAATGTCTGCTGGCGTGTCAGCGCAGCCTGTTGGGCATCGATGTCCAGGACGGCCACTGGTTGGCGCAGCCAATGTGTTGTTTGGGTCAAGATTGCTGTCCTTTTAATATATGCGGCAAGCCTGCGACGGTCAGAATCACTTGATCACATTGCTGCGCCAATTCTTGATGTAACCGGCCAGCTTCATCACAATAACGGCGGCTCAGTGCGCCCATTGGAATGATTCCCATATTCGTTTCATTGCTAACCATAATGATGCGGTTGGATAATGTGGGCAGCAATGTGAGAAAAGCCTCATGTTCACGCGCAAATAGCGTTGCATCATCTGCGATGAGAAGATTTGTCAGCCATAGTGTTAAGCAGTCAACCAGAATGCAGCGCTCAGCGATTGCCTGGCTTGAAAGTGCTGCAGCAAGTTCAAATGGTGCTTCGATAACACGCCACTCCGCTGGGCGCCGTGCTTGATGTGCTGTGATGCGCTGACGCATTTCTTCATCTTGCACAGTAGCCGTGGCAATATAAGTAACGGGAAGCTGGCTTTCAAGCGCAATCCGCTCAGCCAACCGGCTTTTCCCCGAGCGCACACCACCCAGAATCAACGTTTGCCTGTTTATCATGACCGCGCTGCTTCCAGATTCAGGAGGCTATAGAGTAATTCTGTATTCATATGATGTTCAATTGTATCGGCCAGACGATTAATGGCTTTTTCATGTAAGTCCTGATAATCAAATGGTTGTACATCATTTAATCCAGCCCAGGAGAGTAGCGTTGTACAAGCCGCCGGTGATTCAAAAAGCCCATGTATGTAAGTGCCAAGAATTAGTCCATCCTTGCTCATGGCGCCATCCAGCCCATGAGGTAAGCACACGGCTGACGCATAAGGCGAGTGATAAGCAGTGACACCCATGTGAATTTCATAACCTGTGACGGTTGCCCCATTGAGTGCGAGTGTGCCTTGTATATTCTTTAGCTGTTTATCCGCTGCCAGTGTGGTGGACATATCGAATAACCCTATTCCTGTGCAGCTGCCTGCTTCGCCTTCCAATCCATCGGGATCATGAATCCATTGACCGAGCATTTGGAAGCCGCCGCAGATACCGATGATTTTCCCGCCATAGCGTAAGTGTTTTTTGATCGCATTTTCCCAGCCATTTTGACGCATCAACTCGAGATCTGCGCGCACACTTTTTGAGCCGGGCAGAATAATCAAGTCTGCCGGTGGAATGGTTTCACCGAACCGAATAAACTGTAAATTAACTTGTGGATGCAGTCGCAACGGATCAAAGTCGGTGTGGTTGCTGATACGGGGCAGGACGGGAATGATAATATTGATGTGATTTGTTTCTGATGATTTAAGTCTCTCGGATAAGTGCGGCAAAGCATCTTCTGCTTCGAGGTGTAAGCCGTGCAAATAAGGTATAACACCTAAGACCGGCTTACCGGTGTATTCTTCCAACCAGTCCAGCCCGGATTGCAGTAATGCAATGTCACCCCGAAAACGGTTTATTACAAATCCTTTGATACGCGCCTGTTCGCTGTCGTTGAGTAAAGCCAGTGTGCCTACCAGATGGGCGAATACGCCGCCACGATCAATGTCGGCAATAAGGATAACAGGACAATCAACCATTTCTGCAAAACCCATATTAGCAATATCCTTGTCGCGCAGATTGATCTCAGCGGGTGAACCTGCCCCTTCAACAATGATCCGGTCATAGTTTCTGGCCAGTCGTGCATAAGATTCGAGTACAGCTTTAAGCGCGACGGATTTGTAGTCATGGTAATGACAGGCATCCATATTGCCGATTGAATGTCCATGAATAATTATCTGCGCTCCAACATCAGTGTTGGGTTTAAGTAATACCGGGTTCATATCCGTATGTGGGGCGATTCCACAGGCGAGCGCTTGAACCGCTTGTGCACGACCAATTTCACCGCCATCTTCAGTAACCACACTATTTAATGCCATGTTTTGCGGCTTAAACGGTGCAACCCGGGCACCCTGACGGGAAAGCCAGCGACACAATGCTGTGACCAGCATGCTTTTGCCTGCGTCAGAGGTGGTTCCTTGAATCATAACTGCTCGACTGCTCATCAATGTGATTCGTTTAATCGGTTACAGAAATCCGGTAATCTGTCAGAGCACTGTCAAGTCGTTGCCAATCCAGATGATTGCCTGGTAAACCGAAGCGCAGGCTGGGCGGGTTATTGAACAGACGGACCAGAATACCTTGAGATGCCAGTTTCTCAAATAAATGCGTCGCGTGTTGTGAAAGTGTCCATTGAAATAATGAACAGCCACCCGAAGGCGTCAGTCGATGATGAGTCAGTAAAGTTCTTAAACGGCTGCTGGCGTTTAACAGCTGTAGGCAAGTTTCATTCTGCCAGTGGATATCCTGTAGCGCTTGCATAGCTATCCAGCGCGCCGGTGCATTGACAGACCAGGGGCCAAGCAGATTGTTAAGTGCGGTTAATAATTCAGGATGTGCGCAAACAAAGCCAACGCGCGCACCTGCCAGCCCAAAGAATTTTCCTAAGGAACGTAATACGATCAACCCCGGTTTTGATGACTGGGAGGCAATACTAAATTCTGGTGTGGCATCCATAAAAGCTTCATCCACAATTAACCATCCGTTACGCGCAGCCAATTGCGCGTGCCAGTCGAGCAATTGTGCGACTGGAAAAACAGCACCAGTGGGATTATTAGGATGAATGATAATCAGCACATCGGTATCTGGCAGCGCTGTCTCAATTTGATCAGCCGCTATCGGTGATACCCAATGATTATTACGTTTCCATGCATGGGCATGCTCAGCATAACCGGGGCTCAGCACACTGACCCGTGAAGATGCGCGCAATTGGGGTAAAGTTTGTATTGCGGCTTGTGAGCCAGCAACGGTCAGAAGAGAATCTGCGTCATAATATCGGCATGCTGTCGTATTCAATTCATCATCATCATCAGGAAGTCGCGACCAAGTCGCGGCAGGGGGCGTTTTAATCGGCCAGCCGTTAGGATTGATACCGGTAGAAAGATCCAGCCAGTTTTCCAATGGGATTGCAAATTGCATCGCGGCCGCGCGCAGACGTCCCCCATGGTGTAATGGCGCTGTTTGGTCAACTAGAGGCGGCATGTTGAGCAAGCCATTCTCCCAAACACAAAACCAAGAGCCAGAGTGCCAGTGAGCGAGTGATGAGCCCTAACGCATGATCAATATTATTGGCATTGGGAGCAGGTCCGTTTCCAAGTATGGGACGGGATTCAAGCCGGTCTTGATAACGCGCGGGCCCACCGAGTGAAATGTGCAGACTGCCTGCACCTGCTGCCATAACAGGTCCTGCATTAGGACTTTTCCAGACTGTTCCCTGCATTCGCCAGCAAGAGAAAGCATTGCGCGCGCTGCCGGTTAGCGCATAACTGAGTGCGGTCAATCGCGCTGGTATGAAATTCAAGCAATCATCCAGGCGCGCGGCGGCCCAGCCAAAATGGCGGTAGCGGTCGGTACGATAGCCCCACATTGCGTCCAGGGTGTTAACAATCCGATAAGCGACTGCGCCGGGCGCACCTGCAATGATAAACCAGAAAATCACACCAAAGATGGCATCGTTGCCGTTTTCCAAAACCGATTCAATCGTGCCGCGTGTAACATCAATATGATCCATCCCGGTTGTGTCGCGGCTGACTATCATGCCCACTTGCTGACGCGCTGTCTGTAAATCACCGGCAAGTAATGCGCTTTTTACCTGCCGGGCGTGTTTGCCCAGGCTATTCCAGCCGATTGCGAGATATAATGTCAAAAGATCAACCGCAAAATACCAGGGCGTGTGAGTGAAAAAAGCGATGAGCAGAACGAATGGCGCAACGAGTAGCAGTACCGCCAGGAGGCCGTGCAGTCTGGAATCTGCGTAAAACTGTTGTTCGGTGAAATTTGCCAGCTTTCCAAAACCGACCAGTGGATGGAGACGACGTGGTTCCCCGAGCCATGCATCCAGCAACAGTGCGATTAATATGGCCAGCGTGATGCTCATATTATACCGTTCCAGGCGTTGTGGAACATTAACGTTTCCAATGGACGCTCATTTGCCCAGTTTGCTGTTTTCAACATCGGTTCTGGATAAAAAGCGTCGACATGACCCAGGCACAAAATTGCCACAGGCTTGCTGCCAGTTGGCATGTTAAGGAGCTCGGCCAGGTGAAGGGGATCAAACAATGAAACCCAGCCCATCCCCAAACCTTCACCTCGGGCAGCCAACCATAAATTTTGTATGGCGCAGGCTACTGAAGCCAGGTCCATTTCCGGCATGGTGCGGCGGCCAAAGATGTGTTGTTCACGTTTGTCGGCCAATGCTGCGACAAGCAGTTCGCCACATTCCAGAATACCGTCCACTTTTAGACGCATGAATTCATCGCCACGCTCTTTCAGGGCATCGGCGGTACGGCGGCGTTCTTCTTCCACCAGCGCGGCAATTTTGCTACGCAACTTGGTATCGGTAATGCGTATAAATCGCCAGGGTTGCATCAAACCTACACTGGGCGCCTGATGTGCCGCGGCGAGCAGACGCTTGAGTACATTCGGGTCAACAGGATCAGGGAGGAAATGGCGCATGTCACGGCGTTTTGCAATGACGCGGTAAATGGCTGCGCGTTCTTCTTCGTTAAAACGATGATCATTCTTCATGGTTGAAATAATGCGGCGGCAACAGCCGGGTTGGATGGCAAATACCAGTGCATATATGAAGCGGTTAATTTTCCCTTTAGAAATAGAGGCTCAGGTCGCAATCCCTTGCGTGTGGGCTGTGTTAGTGCGGATGGATCAAGCGATATTTCTAGCTGAGAATGGTGAAATGTGTGACCGCGTAATTCACCATTAGGGAATGTTGCCGAATGGAGACCTAAGTTAACCAGGCGATTTTGCATGGTTGCATGGCCTGGAAGAATATCAACCATCTTGGCTAGTTGACCATTGCTATTGGCAAGTGTGGTCAGTAGATAAAGCATACCGCCACACTCGGCAACAATGGGTTTGCCTGCTGCATGATGGTTTCGAATCGCTTCACGGACGGCATGATTAGCTTCAAGTTTTTCCAGGTGCAATTCGGGGTAGCCGCCCGGTAAATACAGACTCTCTGCATCCGGTAGCTCAACATCGTGCAACGGTGAAAAGAAGGTTAATTTTGCGCCCATGGCCTGCAGCAGATCCAGGTTGGCATGATAAATAAAAGAAAAGGCACTATCTGACGCGACGGCAATACGGATATCTTTCAGCGTTTGCGGCAATTCGTCGGATGCTGCAACATGGGGCATAAAGGCAACCGATGGCGGCAATACATTCAATGCGGTTTGAGACAAAATCTTAGCAAGGGTGTCCAGCTGCTGGTCGAGATTATTCATTTCATTTGCCTGAACCAAACCCAAATGACGGCTGGGAAATTGGTTGTTCTTGTCGCGAAATAATGCGCCAAGCCAGGGCAAATCTTGTAATAAACTTTCTTTTAGCATTTCTGCATGCGCTGCGCTGGCTACCTGATTGGCCAGTACCCCTGCAAAACGGATGTCTGGCCGGTAAGTTGCCAACCCATGTGCGACCGCACCAAAGGTTTGCGCCATCGCGGATGCATCAATTACGGCTAATACCGGGACATCGAATGCTGCCGCCAGGTCAGCACTGGATGGTTCTCCATCAAAGAGCCCCATAACGCCTTCAATGAGTATTAGATCTGCCGAGCCGGCTGCTTGATACAACAGCTGCCGGCAGTGAGTAGGACCGCCCATCCATAAATCTAACTGATAAACGGGATGGCCGGAAGCCTGCGCCAGGATCATCGGATCAAGGAAGTCCGGACCGGTCTTAAAAATCCGGACTTCACGATCATGATTACGGTGAAAGCGGGCGAGTGCTGCGGTAATTGTTGTTTTGCCTTGTCCGGATGCCGGTGCAGTAATCATTAATGCCGGGCATTGTCTCACAAATCAATTCCTCGTTGCGCCTGGATGCCAGCACGGTAAGCATGTTTGATATCACGCATTTCCGTCACGGTATCAGCTGCATCACAAAGTGCATCGGGTGCGCCACGTCCAGTGACGACTACATGCTGCATGGGGGGGCGATGTTCAAGGTCATTCAAGACGGTTGTGATATCCAGCCAGCCATATTTGAGGGGATAGGTCAGTTCATCGAGCACAATCAGATCCAGCGTTGGGTCGCGTAGCAAATCCTGGACAATCGCCCAGCCACGCTGCGCTGTTTCGGTGTCCCGTGCCAGATTCTGCGTATCCCACGTAAAGCCCTCCCCCAGGACATGCCAGATCACATTTTCCTGTTGGCGGAAAAACGCCTCTTCACCGGTATCCGAGCGTCCTTTAATAAACTGTGCGACACCTACATGCATGCCATGTCCCAATGCACGCGCCACCATACCAAAAGCCGAACTGGATTTTCCCTTACCGTTGCCGGTATGGACTAGCAACAGGCCTTTTTGCTGGTCTGCACGTGCAATGGCGGCATCGACGATTTCTTTTTTGCGCTGCATGCGTTTGCGATGGCGTTGCGCACGGTCTGCACGATCAGATTTTTCCATTTTATTACCCGTTTATATTGCTATGAAATTTGATTTGTTTATGTTCCAAAGCAAATGCGACATGTGTCATCAGCACAATGCCTACATAAAAAAGAAATGATTCGATATACATCGGAAAGAATTTGATCAATCGTTCTGAAAATTCTATCAATGTGGTTTCTTCGAAACGGCCGGAAAAGAAATAAAACCCGCCGCTGGAAAATAGTTCGCAGAGGACTAGACCTGCTATGATACTGATAGAAAGGGGCATGAAGGTGCGCCATGCGAATTGATGCTGTTGCGCATACCAACGTCCAGCTAGCCATAATGAGGTATAAGCGGGTAACAGGAAGAAATAGGCCGGCGTCAGGCAAAAATCACTTGCGCCACCCCAGATAAAAGCTGCCAAATCAAGCCACCAGCTCAAGGCGAAAAAAGCGAGAAGCGGCCAGGCTGAACGGAGATAGACGCCTGCCAAAAAAAAGATCGCCCATGAGGCGCCGGGCAGCAGATTTTGCAGTGAAGCAAAATGGTGACCACGCGTGATAATCATTAGTAATACAAATATTAGGCTAATTCCGATTTGGCTGCGGATGGATAGTGTCAACATATTTTTTTCCTCTTAGGGTTCAAACTATTTTAAAACGAAAAAATTTGCAGCATTTGAGAAGTGTAATTGTAATTGTGTTTTTGTTTTTAGCCCAGTTTATCCATGTTGCTGTCCTGTCTTTGATTTGCGTGAAATGGATGAATTATTGGCTAGTGTAAATGCGGCGTGTACTACAATTGTAATGCCGACATAGAACAACAGTGATTCGATGAAGTGAGGGAAGTATTTCATGTAGCGTTCTCCAAATTCAACAAAGGTTTTTTCTGCAAAGTGGCCAGAGAATAAATAGAATCCGCCGCTTGAGAAAAATCTACAGATGATTGTGCCAACCATCAGACTTATAGAAAGTGGCATTAATGTGTGCCATGTAAATTGATGTTGATTGGCATACCAGCGACCGGCTAGCCAGAGTGAACCATAGGCAGGCAGCATGGTAATATAGGCGGGCGTCAGACAAAAACCATCAGCACCGTTCCAATTATAAGCGGCAAAATCCAGGAGCCAGGCAAACACAAAAAAAACGAGTAATGGCCAAGTAGAGCGAAGATATGCGCCTGCCAGAAAAAATACTGCCCAAGAGGCGCTGGGTAAGTTTTGCAGTGAATTGAAATAGTGACCGCGCGTGATAATCATGAATAAGACCAATACGAGACCAATAATAATTTGATTACGAGTGGATAGTGTCAACATGTTTCATTCCTTTACAAGTGGCTATTGATTTCTCTTAGCTTGATGGTTGATAACGTATAGTTACAAAAAAATTTCTTCCCGGTTGATTGAAAAATGCCGCAGTTTCATAATCTTTGTCAAATAGATTCTCGATTCGACCTTGTAAACGCCAGTTTTGATTAATGATATATTCCGTGCGTAAATCAACCCTGACATAACTCTCAAGCTTGCGCGTGTTGGCTAAATCATCAAAGCGCTCGCCTTCGGCAAGAAACATTCCACCTATTCTGATTTTATCAAAAAGAGTACGGTCGGCATCCAGGCGGAAAGATTGTTCTGCCCGTCTGGGTAGAATATTACCTTTATTAGCGCCAGAAGAACGGTTCTTAGGTTCGAGGAAAGTCAGGTTGCCATTGAATTGCCAGCCTTTAATCTGAGTATTAACAATTGCTTCCAATCCGCGGATTCGTGCATCATCTATATTGCCGGGCGCAAACGTACTGGCGTCAAAAGCAATCAGGTTATCAATTCGGGTTTCATACACATTCAGCGACCAATTGCCCCAATTCATATTGCCACGAGCGCCAAATTCATAACTGCGTGATTTTTCCGGACGCAGGTCGGCGTTTCCAAAGCCGGGAAAATAAAGCTCATTAAACGTCGGTGCTTTAAAAGCACTGCCAAAATTCGCGGTCAGACGTACTTTATCAGTGATCGCGTAACCCCAACCGGCGCTGCCGGTAACATGATTGCCAAATTGTTCATTGTCATCATGACGCAAGGATAATTGCAAATTATGTTTGGCAATAGATGCTTGATACTGTGTAAATACACCCCAGTTATTGCGTGTGTTAACCGTAAAATCTTCGGTACTGTCGACATCATCGTTTTGATAATCTGCCCCTACTGTCAATAAATGGTTGTTGCCTATTGTAAAATCATTTTGTAAAGTGATAGTGTCGCGTATGGTATTAAACTGACTGGTGAAAATAGTGCCATTAAAATTGTCCGAATTTTGCTTGCTGCGACCGGCAATCAAATTAATATTCCAGAAATCCATCGGAGAAAAACGCGCCGTGCCACCAAAAACTTGTTGTACTAGCTCAGATTTATTAACAGTGCTGCCATCAAACTTAGTTTTGCCAGCGGAATGCATGAAATTGGCGTCTATTTCCAGGCCGTTTTTGAAGCGATAACCCGCGCGCATGGAGCCAGCGACATTGTGATAGCCATCCCGATCAGGATCAATGGTGAAACAACCCGCGCCGTTCGGTGAAGGCTTGCCAGTGCAGGCATTAAATCCGTCGGTACCCATTCCGCTTGCCGTCATATTAAACCAGCCCTGCTTGCCACCGCCGGAAAGCCCGGCCGATCCATTGAATGTGTCATAGCTGCCGTAACCAAAACTAAAGTTCGGTTTGAAACCGCCACCATCCCCTTTGCGTGTAAAAATATGGATGACGCCACCAATCGCCTCGGAGCCATATAAGCTGGAACGTGGGCCGCGCACAATTTCGATGCGTTCAATCTGTTGAATGGGGATATTCTGGAATGCCGTGGTGCCGGTTGTAGCCGATCCCACTTTGATATTATCAATCATAACTAGCACATGATCAGATTCAGTGCCGCGCATAAATACTGAAGTATTCTTTCCAGGCCCGCCATTATTGGTAATACCGATGCCTGGTAAACCACGAAACAAATCCTGAATCGAGCGTGCCTGCTGGTGTTCAATATCTTTGCGTGAAATAACCGTTACTGAGGCCAAAGAAGCGTCAGCGGTTTGCGCGGTTCTGGTTGCAGTTACGATAACAGGCTCTTCATGACGGTCAATATTCTCAGCAAATACAGTGGTAGCTGCGCCAAACCATAGCGCAGCCATTGCCGATAAACGGCATTTTTGCATAATCTACTATCCTCCGCGCACACCCGCGCGATTATTTTACGTTTAATTTGGGGAGTGCGGAAGGAATGAAAAAAACAGAAGAAGGGCAGGCTTTATCTAAAGGCCAGTTTCAGTTCTGTGCATTGCCCACCGCAATACCGTAAGTATTCACTTCGGGCCGGTCTCCGGACTTATGAGCGGAAAAAATCCTAATTTGCACCTTCCCATGCGCAGGCACAGTGGTGTATTGCAAATTCTTTACTCATTTACCGTTGCGGGGGCAGTGCAGGCATTGTTCGAATAAAATTAGAACGCACCTGCTTCCCGTTTAACTTTCAAGGATAAACCAAGAAAGCACCTGATGTGAGAGCGGCGCAGACTACAGAAATAGCTGTTCAGTGTCAAGTTTAGTAGGGGAGGAATTACGGCTAAGTCGCTCTACTTATGAGCAACACAATCCACTAGAGACTTTAGTCATTTTTAAATAATTAAATACTATCCGTATAGTCATAGCCAGCTTTCTCATAGTCTCAGCGACACTTTTTGAGTTTGTTGTTTTGATCGCATTAAGGGAAATACTTGGCCGACATAGGGAAAGTCAAAATAATTGTTGAGAGTGCAGGTCAACAAGATTTTACATGTTTTTATACACCTGTGCCCGTGATTGCTGACAGTGGTTGATTATGATGATATCACAAGCATCTTGTCCAAGTGGCTGAGTCCATTGTGCGATGCCTTTACGACTGACTCGGCCACAGAGGATGGCACAAATGGCGATGGTCAGTATCATTGCAAAACGATGGCGTCGAGCCTGTGCTCACCAAGAATCGGGGATCGTTTTAAAAGAATTGGGGAGACCGTTCATTTGATCGGCTTTAATATGAGTTTCGGTGTGCCACATTGAGAAGGATGGATTCAGCCGCGATTGAGACAACAACTGCCGTGTATTCCGTTGCAAAGAGTAAGCAAAAATTTATTATAGGGTTGATGAAACGAATGTTTGAACGGATAGGCTTTAAGGCAGTAGTGGAGGCTAGTGAGTAGCCGCATCCGAGGAGTAATCCGTGAGATTTACACTCGTTTTTTACCAAAAAAAGTTCAAATAGAAAATTCGGATTAATTTTTTAAATAGAAAATTCTTTTCCAGCCAATAATAACGCCTGTTATGCTAAAGATGAATCCTAAAGTGAGTAGCGTTAAAATTAAGATATCCCACAATGGCCGATGGTTCGTTAATCCAGGAAAATCCAAGCTATGCAGCCCATTAAAAAGCCAGCGATAGAGTCGACGACTACGATCCATGGTAGACAGAATTTCTCCACTTTCCATATTGACATGAACCCACGTTTGCGCATGATCATTCATAAAAATTCGAAGTGTTGAATCAGGTAGTGATCCACTTCGTAATTTTCCATAAAAATCGTTGTTTTTCAATCTTTCCGCAGAAATTACATTTAACCCTGGCCATGCATGTCCAACTGCTTCGATCACCTGTGTCTGCGTTAATTCAGTGGATGAAAGAGATTGATTATTACGGGGCTCATAAAGTTGTAATCCGTTTTTTATTTTATTAAGAACAAAAGCCTTCCCACCTACCGCAATAATTTCTGCTTCTCTGAAACTTTTTATTGTTTTTAATGCATCTGTCGATACGGATTCTGAAGCCTCTGTGATCGATATGCCACGATAATTGCTCACTTGTTCTTGGTGAGGGTGCGGTTGCGAAAATATTCGACCATGATCCATAGATAACCATCCACTAAGCATCCAAGTGAGAACGAATAAGCCAATAAATATTCCTAGGATGTGATGCCCCCATAACCAGCCATTAAATGGACTAGAGATAAAATATTGTTTTGCTTGTTTTAAAATGCGCAATCGATATGCGCCAAGCCATAATCCTGCAATGGTCGTTATAACCCCTAAGAGTGAAATCCACCAGACTGTTTGATCCCACAGTGCCCAATCCTTTCTTAATACCGTAGGATATAGCCAGTGAACCACAGCACCAAAATAACTCCAGGTACGTTCGGCTCCGAGCGTTTTTTGTAATACTTCTCCAGTACGCACGGATACATAAAGCACCGTACTATCAACATCTTTAAAATGCACGCGAAAAAAAGGGCGATAAGCATCAAGTCGTTGATGCACAATCCATTGATCATATTCAATCGGCCCATCGACATGACTAATTGGCTTGTTTGAAAAACGTTCAGCAATACGGCCTGCTGCTTCATTCGTAAATGAACTTAGCTTTTTGCCATTATCTCCGCCGATAGTAATAATTGTGTTGTCGAAAGAATGGATAACAAATATAGGGCGGCCTTCGAGATCAATCAAACGTAAACGATCTGGCTCAGAAATATTTGCTGCACTAATGGCCTCTCTCGGAGAAATCAAAATTTTTGAGTAATCGACGTTGGCACTACGCGCTAGACGTTCATCTTGTGATAAGGAAGGAAAGGGATGATAGATGAGTACGGCACCACTCAAAAACCAAATAGAAAAAAACAGACACAGAATGATTCCCATCCAGCGATGAATTAAGACTAGAAAACGCATTTTGAATGACTCAGCGCTATTAGAAATTGAATTGAGAGCTGATTTCAAAAGCCCGCGGGGATCCGAGCAAAACCTGATCCGGATAAAATGTATCGCCCCAATACGCATAAACTTTATCAAATAAATTGATTACTCTTGCAGTGAGCTGAATCGGTCCTTTTTGATAGCTTGCGTGGATATTAACAAGTTCATAACCTGTTAAAGTTACGGTATTCGTATTATTATTAAATCGATCATCGACGTAGCGGAAATTTCCGCCAACTTCTAAAGGCAGGCCCATGATATTGCGATAACGCATCCAGGCATTTGTCACCCATTTTGGCACATTGGGAGGAGTCTTGCCGGAATTGGCACCGAATGACCCAAACTCCGCATTAGTATAAGCGGTATCAGCGCCGACGCTCCATTTTTGAGTGATACGCAACGTACTTACGAATTCAAAACCTTTTGATTGCTGGCTCCCTACATTTTCAACCGTCCTTCCACTGCCGGTCTGCACAAGTATATTTTTTCTGACAATGTGAAATAACGCTAAAGTTGCTTCTGCTCGTCCACCAAAAAATATGGATTTCATCCCTGCTTCCCATTGTTGTGCATTGGTGAGGTCAAAATTTTGATTACCATTAACCAGAAAAATATTTGACCCCACAGGGTCTGCGCCGGAGGACCATTGCGCATAACCCACCCAGGACGGACTAATATTATAAACTGCGCCCAGTCGCCAACTGTTTGGATTAAAAGAGCGCTCAAACGCATTTGTGCTGTTAAAACTTCCATCCAAATTATAACTGTCCCGATCCAATTTAATTTGGTCATGACGCAGCCCTGCCACCAGCCGCAAGTTTGGCGTAATTTTCAAAGTATCCTCAATAAAAACAGCAACCGTGGTTATTTTTGTCGGATTGAAAAAAGTTTGGTTTGGGTCGGTAAGCATGCCACTAATAGGATTAAAAGGATCGACACTATCAACATTTCCGAAGAAGCGGCTTCTACGCTTGAAGTTGACATAACTGAAGTCAACGCCCACTAAAGACTGGTTTGGCATGCCGGCCAAAGTATTGTGAAATGTAAAGTCTATGCGGTTGCCAACAGTGGTTTGATCTTGAGAAACAAAAAAACGATCTCGATCAATCAGACTGGTTGCCGAATTGAATGTATAAGTTTCCGCGTTCTGCCATTTTCGGCTGGCAACCAAAAAGTAAAGGCTATTTCGTACAGAGAAATTTTTATTGGGCTGAAACTTGGTATCCATACGTGTCAAATATTGATGAGAACTAGATTTTTCATTATTAACGTTATAATTTTTAAAACGTGTTCGCGCATCAATAGTGCGTCCGTCCGTGGTTTTGACCACTTCACGCAGAGGCTGCGTGCCGAAAGCACCAGAAACAAGTGGAGTGCCCCAATAGTTCTGGAGTTTGTCTTTAAGAAAATCAAAGCTGAATGTCATATTCAATTCATTGTTTGGTTTCCATAAAATTGAAGCGGTTGCATTGGATGATCTAGGGTCGGCATTATCGACATATCCGTTCGAACGGTAGTGACTAACATCCGCCCGAAACCAAAGCTTGTCACTTAAAGGACGCCCAACGCCGGTGCCCAGTTTGAATGTATCATACCGGCCATAGGAAGTTAATAATTCAGTGGAAGAAGAATCTTCCACAGTGGGTTGTTTTGTAATTATATTCAAAGTTCCGGCGATGGCCCCCTGACCGTACAATACCGAAGCGGGGCCTTTGAGCAATTCTATTCGATCTAAGTTGAACCCATTTTGCGGACGACCAGTCATGGAAGCAGGACCCAGCCATATTCCATCACGTAAAATAGTGATCTGGTTTTCTGTAAAACCACGCATAGAAAAGCTTGCAGGTTGACCGGGCGGTGCACCAGAGGTAATACCAGGCATTTTTTCAATGGCTGTTGATACTTCTTGATACCCTTCGTCTTTCAATTTTGAGTTATCAAGAATGTAGATGGATGCAGGCGTTTGCAAAACGGGAAGCGCCATACGGCTGCTGGTAGTCGAGGTAGAATTAAAGTTCAATTCGCTCGGGGTAACAATGAGTTCATCTAGAACTATTGTGGGAGTATCTTCTTTTTCAGCAAATACAAGGTTTGCTGAGCCAAGGCATAGCAAAGCCATTACTGATAGACGATATTTGTTCATTGTTTGGATCCTCCGCACACACCCGCGCGTTGATAAGTGGCAAATAAAGTGTTACGGAGGAATTTAGAAATAGATACACAGATCGACTGTGATTGAGCAGCCAATCTTAGAGCCGTGATTGCCATCCGCAATTCCGTTGATTGACTTCAGGCCGGTCTCCGGACTCATGAGCGGGATTGTCCCAAATTTGCACCTTCCCATGACAAAGCACAGTGGCATTAAGCAAATTTTTAACTCATTTACCGTTGCGGGGGCAGTGCTGGCATTGTTCTGATTTGTAAACAGAGCGCACCAGCTTCCCGTTTAATCCTTTAGACGAAAGCCTTAAGGACACCCAAAGTAGTGGGACGGAAAGTTACAGGGTATCAAGTTGATGTGTCAAGCGATTACTGCTTGTGTGTCTTTAATTCAAGAATGCTAATTGCCGATTAAAACCAGTTTGCCCGTTTTAGGGTCACGATAGACTTGACCAACTGACTCAAGTCCATCCGTGCCACCCTGGACATCTGTAGGTAATTTGGGTAATTCACTGCCGGCATTAATCACTTGGGTATTGGATTGGCCTGCACTTTGCTGCGATTCCTGGAAATGTTCTTGCAACTGTCCACTCATGGCTATTAAGGTGGCGATCAGCCCGCAGGCAAACACCAGCATTAAATCCAGGAAATTAGCCATTGGCCCAAGCGGTTCTTCATCACCTGCATTAAAACGGTTTTGTTGCCAGCGTCTAGCCATGTGCGCTCTTGTGGATATTTTGAGTTTCCATACGCCTCAATGCATCATCGTACCAGCGGCGTCGAATACGACCCAGTACGAATCCAATAATACCGACCAATAACCCTAAGACGGTGGTGTCAAAAGCTACACTCATAGCAGTTGTCAGAATGCTTAATTCGCCGGATCCTAATGCAGCCAAACCAGGCCCTAACGGTATCAGCGTACCCATTAGTCCCAGCATGGGTGCTATGCGAGCCAGAAAATCACTGCGTTCGATGCGCCGTATGGCTAAATGTTCAAGTCCGGCTATATCACCGCAGGATATCCAGGCAGGAATTGCTTTGTAGCGCTCAGAAAATGCGGTGCCAATTTCAATCACTGCGAGTGCAGTAAGAAGAAATAGTGTCCAAATCACGGGTTCCAGTAAATGACCGACCAGATTATGCATAATACCGATTGAATTTGAGCTCAGCATCGAATTAATCTCTCTTGCTTGTGATGTTAGTTGCTGGCTTTCTTGCGCCGTGTAACCAACCAATTATCAATAATAGGATGACAATTGCGGGTAAGACATAAAACAGAGCATAGTCAAACGAATCATTTTTCTCGGTGTCATGCTGAGACTCATTGGCAGTAGGTGTCTGCGGTTCAATCGGTTCATCCGTCAGTGTGATTTCAGTAATCATAGTTGGCGCATCAGTTACCGCTGGCGCCACTTTGGTTGCCTGCAATAAGGCTTGTAGTTCTGTATATTGATCAGTCGTGAGAAATCCCTGCAACCATTCGTAGATTGGATGATCCTGGGTGGTATGGCCACTGCCGGGCAGACCATGTGCTAGAACCAGAGCGGCAAATTTTTCAGCGATTTGTTCGATGGTTTGCTGATCGGCATGCCAAAAATCCTTTTGGGCCGCGACTAACATCACAGCCAGTATGTTTGTTTTTACATGTACATTGTGGCCCTCTTGCAGAAATTGATCCAAACCCAGATTTAATTTGTCATCAATATAAACTTGCTTGACTTCATCCCAAACCCAGCTTTTAACAACGCCAGGATTGGTGACCTGCCAGCCCCAAAGATACTCAAGGAATTCACTGCCCATGGTTCTTGCGCCAGCATAGCCTTCATCGATGAGTGGTTTGAGCCACTGGGGATTGAGAAAACGACCACGTAATTCTGTTAATAAAGCGGTTTTTAACGGCTCAATTTTCAAATTCTGGCTGTCGGCATGTGACAGAATGAAATTATTGGGTACTTGGCCAGTAATTGTTTCCACGGCTAGACTCAGTCCGCCCAGATAATCAAAAGAATCATTATTGTCGAGTAAACCATATAGATTGCTAGCGCGCCCCAAATAGGTATTAGCTACAGTGTTCAGACGTTGCTGAAACAGATCTTGAATAGCTTCACCGCGTAAATTGGCGCCGTAGGCATGACCCATGCGATAAATATAAGTTTCTGCTATTTGGCTTCTATCCTGCCAGGCACCCGAACGTTCAACCATACGGTTAACACCCGCACCGTAGGAGCCAGGCGGCGCACCAAACACGCGGTAGGCGGCTTCGCGTCCTGCTTGTTCGGGTATAATTCCGGCATGTAAAGCGGCTCGAGCATCCTTAACCCAACGTGCCGCAACACGATTAATGTCAAGTGGTTCGCGTCCGGGTTGAGCAATGTGATCGAGTGGCGCCAAGGCACTATTTAATGCGTAGGTTAAGGCGGGATATTGTTCGCGAATCAGATCAGAAGAGGCATCCAGCGCCATGAGTACAGCGTGTTCTAACCAAACCAACTGTGCACCGTAGAGGTCGCGAAATAATCCTGACGTAGTAAACAAAGTATCACGCCGCAGACGAGGCGTCTTTTTGCCCTCCACCTCGACATCCTTTAGATCTGCTAAATCTAGGCGTTCCAGTCCTTTGAAAATTCCTCTGCTGTTCCATATAGGTTGCACCCCGAGCATGTCAAAACCAAAAGCAATCATGGCACCCTCGTCGCGCACAACATCAGATGCCCAAAGTACGATTGCATCAGCTTCCGAATCTGCGGTTTGATGGGTATTCATGGCTGTGGCAGCACGGGCTTTGGCTGCCAGCTCAATGCCGATCTGATAACCCAGTCGCGATGGAATCAAACTGCCGTTCAATGCATAAAAATTACGTCCAGTTGGCAAAGCTTCGGGAGTGCGAATCGGGTCATTACCTTTACCGGGCAAAACATATTGACCATCAAGTGCGGCTAACAATGCTTGTATTTCTGCTTTTGGCGATACACGCAATAATCGTTCCCAATCATTGCTCGCAGGTTTGTTCTGACTCATGGACCGCAGCATTGTTGTTACTGCATCGCCAGACCAGTTACGTCCGAAAACATGTAGGCCTAACGGCATAAAGTCTTCTTGTAGTTGGGTTAAATAGTGCCCAACCTCATGTACCAGTAATTCATCATCAATTTGATCAAATTCGGTAATACCGCGAATTTCCAATTCATCGGACATACTGGTTATCAATTCTTCCTTTAAATTTGATTTGCCAATGACGAATTTGATATCGCTGATGGCGCGCTGCCGTATCGCTTCTGCGTTGAAAGGTGCGGCTTCATAACTTTCTACCAATTGACGCAGTTCCAATAGACTGTCATAGAGTTCTGTGCTCTCGAGCGGGGGTGTCAAATGATCGATGATTACTGCTAAACCACGGCGTTTGGCTTGTATCCCTTCACCTACACCATCTACGATGTAAGGATATATACTGGGTAGATCACCTAATACGGCACTGGGGTAGTCCTCCTCGCTCATGCCGACACGATGGCGTGGTAAGAATTCGTAGGTGGAGTGTCGTCCTAGGTGAATGACCGCATCGGCACCGAATTCCTTATTCAGCCATTGATAAAATGCCATATACTGATGCGGCGGTGGGAATGATAAATTTGCATGCAGCAGTTCCTCATTGAGCTCCCAGCCACGTGGTGGTTGAGGTCCAACATAGATATTGCCAAACTGAATTCCCGGCAAAACAATCTTGTCATCATGCACCATGATATATCCGGGCGGCTCGCCCCAACCACGAATGCCTTCTACACCTTGTGTGGTGATGGCATCAACCAGTTCCGCAGCATGATTCCAATCAATGCGATAGACATCATCATTGGCATATACCTCTTCTAATTGATCAAGTAAATTCAGCACACGTCCGCGTGCAGGGTGTTCTGCGCCATCCAGTGCATGGTAAAGATTTTTAATAACACGTGTCATTAATCGTTGGCTAATGGTTTTATCTTCGAGTTGCATCGCTCGTTGCAATGCATTGTGTAGATAGCCCAGTGGACCGTGAATCATTTCTTGTTGTAGAGCTTGGGGTAGCGTTGCAAACCATTGCTGATACTGCCGTTTATTGACCGTCTGAACTCTAGTCGCCATATCGGCTAACGCTGTTCCATCTTCAGGTAGGTTGACGCCTTTCAATTGCAACAAATCAAGTAATTTATCTGAGCTGGCAGGTAGCGTACCGGTGTCATATCCTTCTGCTTGCAGGGCTGTTAATATTTCAAATAAAGATTCGGGAACATTTAAATTGTCAGCACCAATATTATGGCGGCCTGGTGGATGGTTGTAATAGACAACGGCTAGTTTTTTATCTTTGTTGGCCTTGGTTTGTAGCGTCATCCATCGACTGACTCGTTGTCCCAGCAACTTGACTTGAGACGGAATGGTCTGTGATAAGGCAAGTTTGGCGCCCGTCAGACGATCAATACTCGAATCACCCGGAGCGGCAACCACCATCGGTTGGGTAACGCCTTGCAATTCAGGCATGGCAACTCGATAATGTACGGAGTCCCAATTGAGTCCTTCTTCTGATAACAACCAATCATCCATGGTATTGTTACTGAGTCGGATCGCTTTAATCACGGGTACATTCAGCGCCTCAAATTGCTCGGTGACATGCTCACGACCTTCGCCTCCACCGACAACAAAATTCTGCAATGATACTAACGCTCGAATACGACTATTCTGATTGACCAGCGTTTGTACAGCTTGCACACTGGCTGGTCCCCAGCCAGCAAGTACTGTCATGCAGCCCGTTAATTCTTGTTCCAAAAAGCCGCACAACTCATCCAGTAATTTTTTTTCTCCTGGTCGATCACCCATTTCATAATCCAATAGCACCACCCAGGATGATTTTTTCGAGAAATCAAATTGTTCTAGCCGATAAAAATCACCGTGGTAATAGGCCCGGATTGGGGCGACTAAGTGTGGTCGCTTTTGTGTTTTCGAACTGTTCAGCAAATGAACTAAGTGAGTAAATAAACCTTGCATATTTGCACTGCTGCGTCCCAACCAAAACAGACGTGAGAGCAACCAATCGTGCTGTTGAGGAAATTTTTCCAGGTGGGATTCGAGCCACGTATCGGCGTTTTGATCAGGGTCGGGGTTTTGCATAAGTTTCCCAATATCTGCGCTGATCAGTAATGGCTTGCCATGAATCTGGGAGGCGACGACTAACTGATGATCACTATGTACAGCAACAAAATTATCAATCATATTTTGCTGCAAATAACTGTTCAGTGACGCGGCCACATTACCAAATACTCCGCCAGCAAATACCAGTTTAGCCGATTGCAACAGCTGCTGTTGCTGACTAGGATCAAGATCAAGCCACTGTTCCGTGGTACGTATTTGTATCGTAATATTTGAGTTTTGTTGCAGATAAGTATGTGCGCCACTGATAACATCAGGTGCATTCTGAGGTGAAACAATGGCGACAATTGTGGCTGCATGTCCAGG
>BQJA01000056.1 GCA_021604405.1 Nitrosomonas sp.
ACGGCATCGTCAATCGCCTGGCGGTACGCCTGCGCTGTTCGTGCTACATAATAAAGCGATTTCGTACGGCCCTCAATTTTCAGTGAGTCCACCCCAATTTCCGCCAGCCGCCCAATATGTTCTATTGCCCGCAAATCTTTGGAATTCATAATATAAGTGCCATGTTCATCTTCCATTATTGGCATCATTTGACCGGGCCGCTGTTTTTCTTCAATTAAATATACCTTGTCAGCAGCAGGATGACGTTGGATTGCCTGATCCGCGCCATTGGCAGGATCCTTCGACCATATAGATTGAGATTGCTCAACTGCCTGATTAAAATCAAAATCAATTTTATTTGCTGTTTCAACATCCCCACTGGCATCAGCCGTCGTTGGCTTCACTTTGTAATCCCAGCGACATGAATTGGTGCATGTGCCCTGATTAGGATCTCGATGGTTAAAGTAACCCGATAGCAAGCACCGTCCAGAATAAGCGATGCATAATGCGCCGTGGACAAACACCTCAAGCTCCATATCCGGGCAGTGCTGACGAATTTGCGCGACTTCATCAAGTGATAATTCACGTGACAAAATAACCCGTGTCAGGCCTATCTTTTGCCAGAACTTGACACCCATATAATTAACCGTATTTGCTTGAACGGATAGGTGAATGGGAACTTCCGGCCACTTTTCACGGACCAGCATAATAAGGCCCGGGTCAGACATAATCAATGCATCCGGCTTTAGTTCAATAACCGGTGCCATGTCAGCAAGATAAGTTTTTATTTTTGCATTATGTGGCATGATGTTGCTGGCGACAAAGAATTTTTTCGCCATTTTATGCGCTTCGGCAATACCGGTACGCAGTTGTTCCAGGCCAAATTCATTGTTACGAGCACGCAATGAATAGCGCGGCTGACCGGCATAAACCGCATCAGCACCAAACGCGTAAGCCGCGCGCATTTTATCTAATGAACCAGCAGGAAGGAGAAGTTCAGGTGATTTCAACATAAGGTAGAATATTCCTGGTTAATAAAAAAATCCAAAACAGTTATCCAGCTTGTCATTGTAGCCTGGCCATTTGGTTAATATGGTTAGGGTTTATCGTAACCATTGGCGAAATAAAAGTCTCAAATACAAGTGTTGCATATCTGCACTAATTGTATTTCAATACTGCACCCGACGACTAATGATTTACGTAAAATTGTAGCATCATGCCCAATACCCCAGTTTTTATCCACTTGCGCTTGCATAGCGAATACTCCATCCAGGATAGTATTATTCGGATCAACGATGCCATTTCAAAAGCAGTCACGGATGATATGCCAGCTTTGGCGCTTACTGATCTTTCCAATCTGTTTGGCCTGGTTAAGTTTTATCAAAGCGCAAACAGGAATGGTATTAAACCGATTATGGGCTGCGATGTTTGGGTCAGCAATGACATTGACCGTGATAAACCGTCGCGGCTTCTACTATTATGCCAATCTTATTCCGGCTATTTGCTGTTATCCCGTCTGCTGTCCCGTGCCTACCGCGAGAACCAATATCGTGGCAGAGCTGAATTCAAAGAATCCTGGTTTTCCCAAAGCGAATACGGATCAGACGGATTAATCGCCTTATCCGGTGCACGCCAAGGCAATATTGGGCTGTCTTTGTTACAAAACAATTTAATTCAAGCCGAAACAAACGCTAAAACATGGGCAGACCTATTCCCGGGTAGATTTTACATCGAAATACAAAGAGAGGGGCATCCAAATGAAGAAACACTGGTACAGCAATCATTACAGCTTGCCTCAGACCTTCATCTGCCTACTGTTGCAACACAATCCATACAATTTTTAAATCAAGAAGATTACCAGGCACACGAGGCGCGGGTCTGCATTGCGGAAGGCTATGTACTCGGTGACCGGCGCCGTTCCAAAAAATTCTCTGAACAACAGTATTTCAAAGCCCAGTCCGAGATGGCGGCATTATTTGCTGATGTTCCCGCTGCACTGTCCAACAGTATTGAAATTGCCAAACGTTGCAACATTGAATTAACACTGGGAATCAATCGGTTGCCGTTGTTTCCAACCCCCAACAACGAAAGTCTGGAAGACTATTTGCGTGATCAAGCTGTTACCGGTCTCACGAAACGATTACAGGTGCTTTTTCCGGTGGCTGACGAATTCCAGACACAGCGCCCAAAATATCGAGAACGGCTTGATTTTGAAGTCAATACGATTATACAGATGGGATTTGCCGGCTATTTTCTGATTGTTGCCGATTTTATTAACTGGGCCAAGCAAAATGCCGTACCGGTTGGCCCGGGACGGGGTTCTGGGGCCGGCTCGCTGGTTGCATATAGCCTTGGTATTACTGATCTTGATCCACTGCGTTACGATTTGCTTTTTGAACGTTTTCTCAACCCCGAACGCGTATCGATGCCTGATTTTGATATCGATTTTTGTCAGGAAAGGCGCGAACTTGTCATTGAATACGTTAAACAACGATACGGTACTGAAAGTGTGTCGCAGATTGTTACTTTTGGTACCATGGCCGCGAAAGCGGTTGTCCGTGATGTTGGTCGGGTGATGGATTTACCGTACAACTTTGTCGATCAACTGGCGAAACTGGTGCCATTTGAACTCGGTATGACATTAAAGAAAGCTCATGCTATTGAGCCACAATTAAGTCAGCGGGCCCGCGAGGAAGAAGATGTAAAAAATTTGCTGGATCTCGCTGAAAATCTTGAAGGATTGACCCGTAACGTTGGCATGCACGCGGGTGGCGTATTGATTGCACCTGGAAAAATTACTGACTTTTGTCCCATCTATTGTACCGAAACAGGCGGCTCTGTGGTGAGCCAGCTTGACAAGGATGATGTCGAGAAAATCGGGTTGGTGAAATTTGACTTTCTGGGTTTACGGACTCTCACCATTATCAACCGTGCTGTCCAATTTATCAATCAGCAGCAGGATATTGCGTTGCAAAAAGAAATATCCACGATTGACCAGAACGATATATATGAATTTTCACTGCAAGCGCTTCCGTTGGACGACGCTGCAACCTATGCGCTGCTCCGTCAAGGCAATGCCGTTGGAGTATTCCAGTTTGAATCGCGCGGCATGAAAGACTTGCTACAGAAGTCGAGACCCGATCGCTTTGAAGATCTCATCGCGTTGGTCGCGCTGTACCGTCCCGGCCCGATGGACCTGATCCCGGAATTCATAGAGCGCAAGCATGGCAAACGAATCGATTATATCGATCCGCGTTTAGAACCCATTCTCAGTGCCACCTATGGCATCATGATATATCAGGAACAGGTTATGCAAATTGCCCAGATCATTGGAGGATATAGCCTCGGCAGCGCCGATCTGCTCCGCCGGGCGATGGGAAAAAAGAAAGTGGAAGAAATGGCACAGCACCGGGATATATTTGTTGCGGGGGCTGTTAAAAACGATTTGGAAGAAAACAAAGCAATTGAGCTGTTTAACCTGATGGAAAAGTTTGCCGGCTACGGTTTTAATAAATCGCATGCAGCCGCGTATGCGCTCATTGCCTATCAAACTGCCTATCTTAAAGCACATTATCCAGCGGCGTTTATGGCGGCCACTTTATCAGCAGATATGGATGATACTGACAAAGTTCATATCTTTATAAAAGACAGTCTAAAGAATAACCTGACGATTCAACCACCTGACATTAATTTATCCAGCTATCACTTTACACCGGTTGACAGAAAAACGATTCGTTATGGCCTGGGTGCTGTGAAAGGAACCGGTGAAACCGCGATTACGACAATTATCAGCGAACGTGACAATAATGGAATTTTTACCGATTTGTTCAATTTCTGCAGCCGCGTTGACCGGCGTATTGTTAATCGCCGCGTCATGGAGGCGCTCATCCGCGTGGGATCGTTTGACTGTATCAATGAAAATCGTGCCAGTTTGCTAGCTTCAGTGGGAATCGCCATAGAATCATCTGAACAGATCAGCCGCACAATGAAACAAGCGAGCTTATTTCAGGATATTGAGGAAACAGCGCTCAAACCCCAGCTCAATATCGTCGAACCATGGAATGAAAGGGATAAGCTCAAAAATGAAAAAATTGGCCTGGGTCTTTATCTGAGCGGGCATTTATTTAATACGTATCGGCAAGAACTGAAACAATTCATCCATTCCCGGTTGGACCGCCTGAGTCCGCAACAAGCGCCGCAGCTTTTGGCAGGGATTATTTACAGTATCCGCATTCAAAAAACCAGACGGGGCAGAATGGGGGTTATCGTGTTGGATGATGGCAATGCACAACTGGAACTCGTCGTTTTTGATGAGCTGTTTTATTCGAATCGTGACTGGCTAAAAGAAGACCAGTTGCTAATCGTTGAGGCGAAAGTGAGCACCAGAACTAACAATTTTGAAAATAATGGTGAACTACGCGTGACGGCTGAAAAAATATTAAACCTTGCGAATGCACGTTCATGTTATGCAAAAAAAATCAGGTTAAATTGCCATCAGGCTTCACTGTCAAACATCACCCGATTAAAAGAATTACTTATCCCTTATTGTAGTCCTGATACAAACTCACAGCCGGATAAAAGCAGTCAAGACAGTGCACATCATTACTGCCCGGTATCAATGATCTACCATAACCAGCAGGCAGTTTGCGAGCTTGAGCTGGGAAACGCCTGGCGGGTTGAACTGCATGATGATCTGCTGCAATCTTTGTCGATAAATTTCAAGGCGGAAAATATCAAAATCATTTATTGATCATTATCGATACCCGGTTACTAGGTCTCATATAGTGGACTTGCTGGATATTCCAACGCTTCTTTAATTGCCACCAGCGATAACACAGCTTCTCGACCATCGATAATTCGATGATCATAGGACAACGCCAGATAATTCATTGGCCGAATGACCACCTGGCCATTTTCCACCACTGGCCGGTCTTTGGTTGCATGAATGCCTAAAATGGCGCTTTGCGGCGGGTTAATAATGGGTGTGGAAAGCATAGAACCAAATACGCCCCCATTTGTGATTGAAAAAGTACCACCAGTCAGTTCTTCGATTGTAAGTTTGCCACTCTGGGCTCGTCCGGCAAAGTCGGCAATTTGCATTTCGATTTCTGCCAGTGACAAACGATCAGCATCACGAATAATTGGCACAACCAGGCCTCGCGGGCTACCGACTGCGATACCTATATCGTAAAAATCATGGTAAACAATATCGTTCCCATCGACGGATGCATTTACAATTGGGTATTTTTTTAATGCGGCCACGACCGCTTTAACGAAAAATGATGTAAAGCCAAGTTTAACGCCATGTTGTTTTTCAAACTCGACCTTATATCGCGTCCGCAAATTAATAATCGCTTGCATATTGACTTCATTAAATGTCGTCAAAATCGCAGCGGTAGATTGCGACTGTACTAATCGTTCGGCAATACGCATTCTCAGACGCGACATCGCAACTCTTCTTTCAGTTCTGCTTATTGCCATCTCTTGCGCTGAATCGTCCTCGGTCTCAGGCATTGCAGTATCATCTGGTTTCTCTTTTGATGCTGCACTGGATTTCTCCTGCATATAGGACTGTATATCTTCTTTAGTAATACGTCCGTCACGACCGGACCCGGTTATAGTACTAATCTCCGCCATATCCAAATTATTTTCCTGCATCAGGTGTCTGGCGGCAGGCATCAAAACAGGTTCATCCTTATCAGAATGCTGATCCTCAACTTTATCTTTCTCAGTTTGCTCTTCCTTCTTTGATTGCGTCGATTGTGATTCTTCATCGGTGGTATCGGCAGTCTTGCCTTTTGCTTCGGTATCAATTGCTGCAATGACTTCGCCACTTACCACCGTGTCGCCATCATGTTTAATAATCTTACTCAGCACACCCGCTCTTGGTGCTGGTAATTCGAGCACCACTTTATCGGTTTCGATATCAATCAAATTTTCACCACGATCTACATGATCGCCCTGCTTCTTATGCCACGAAACCAAAGTTGCTTCCGCGACCGATTCAGACAATACCGGCACCTTAACGTCAACTAACATCACTACATCCCCTTTCGTTAAATTTTATCCCTGAAAGCCGCTTCAATCACCTGATTCTGTTTAAATTTATGTTTTGCATAATATCCTGCCGCCGGAGAGGCTGATGATGGACGTAAAGCATAACCCAGCTTTTGATCTGACCGCATATGCCGTAATAAATAATGCTGTATCCGGTGCCATGCCCCTTGATTACCAGGCTCCTCCTGACACCAAAAAACTTCCTTGACTTTTTTGTATCGATTGATTTCGGTCTGAAAATCCTCATGTGGAAATGGGTACAACTGCTCAAGACGAATGATCGCGATATGATGAATCTCATGTTCGCGCCGATAGGCGATTAATTCATAATAAACCTTTCCACTGCATGCAATGACACGCCGCACCCCGGCTGGGTCAATCTGTTCTGTTTCCGGTATCACAGGTTGAAAGTAGCCCTTGGCAAGCTCATCAAGACGTGACGATGATTCTTTATGACGCAACAAGCTTTTGGGGGTCATAATAATTAGTGGCTTGCGCATTAACCTTATCATTTGCCGACGTAACAGATGAAACATCTGTGCCGGTGTCGATGGCACGCAAACTTGAATATTGTATTCGGAGCATAATTGCAGATATCGTTCTAACCGGGCTGACGAATGTTCAGGCCCCTGGCCCTCATAGCCATGCGGCAGCATCATAACCAAGCCACACAATCGACCCCATTTAGATTCGCCCGATGTAATAAACTGATCAATGACGACTTGTGCCCCATTGGCAAAATCGCCAAATTGTGCTTCCCAGATAATTAGTTCATTAGGCTGTGTCGTTGCGTAGCCATACTCAAAAGCCAACACAGCTTCCTCTGATAAGATGGAGTTAATAACCGTGAAGTCAGGTTGGTCAGGCAGCATATGGCGTAATGGAATGTAAATAGCATCGCTTCCCTTTTCCTGATTCTGATTATGCAACTCAGCATGACGGTGGAAAAAAGTACCACGACCCGAGTCCTGTCCGGATATACGGACTGGGAATCCTTCTTTCAACAGCGCTGCATATGCCAGGCTCTCGGCCATTCCCCAGTCTAGCGGTAACTCCCCCTTACCCATCAAACGACGATCAGAAATAATCTTTTCAACTCTAGGATGTAATTTAAAATCAGGTGGAATATCAGTTAATCGCGCAGATAAGTGTTTCAAGTCCTTAATTAATAACCCTGTTTTAACCTCCTGGTTCCACTTTCCAGGATTCAGATAGCGCGCCCAATTAACTGAATAAGCCGGCTTGGACTTGTAACAAATTACTTTGTTCGGATTGAGTCCCGCGTCCATTGCATCACGGTAAGTCTGCACCATTGTCTCTGCTTCACCTGCTTTAATCACACCTTCCGCTTCTAATTTGTCCGCATAGAGCTGGCGCGTACTCGGATGATTTTTAATGATCTTATACATCGCTGGTTGGGTAACCATTGGGTCATCCTGCTCATTGTGACCCAAACGCCGATAACAAACCAGATCAATGATGACATCCTTATGAAACTGCATACGGAAATCCAGCGCAATTTCGGTAACCATGACCACTGCTTCCGGATCGTCGCCGTTTACATGAAAGATTGGCGCTTCAATCATTTTCGCCACGTCGGTGCAATAAAGTGTAGACCGCGTGTCACGTAAATCAGATGTCGTAAAACCAATCTGGTTGTTGATAATAACGTGCACTGTGCCACCGGTACCGTAACCGCGCGTCTGTGACAGATTAAACGTTTCCATCACCACTCCCTGCCCAGCAAAAGCCGCATCACCGTGAAGTAACACTGGCAGAACCAAATCACCATACTTGTCACTCAGCCGATGTTGACGCGCCCGGACGGACCCTTCCACAACAGGATCGACTATTTCGAGATGGGAAGGATTAAAAGCCAATGTCAAACGAACAACCCCTTTTGGTGTCGTGATCGCAGAAGAAAACCCCTGATGATATTTGACATCGCCCGAAGGCAGGTCTTGTACGTGTTTTTCCTCAAATTCCTTAAATAGATCGGATGGCATTTTTCCAAGTACATTGACTAGAACGTTTAACCTTGAACGGTGTGCCATGCCAATAACAATTTCTTTCACGCCCAATTGACCGGCTCGTTGTGATAAATTGTCTAATAATGGGATTAGGCTTTCATTGCCCTCTCCTGAAAAACGTTTTTGTCCAACATAGCGGGTATGCAGATATCGCTCTAAGATTTCAGCGGCATTCAGCCGCTCTAGAATATGCCGTTTATATTCAGGAGTGTAATTGGGCCGGGATTGTTTTCCTTCAAGCTGCGCCTGTATCCAGCGTTTCTGCGCCACGTTGGTCATATACATATATTCCACACCAACCGTATCGCAATAAGTTTGCCGCAATGATTGAAAGATTTGCCTTAACGGCGCGCGATCTGGACCAACAAACGAACCCGTATTAAACATGTCGTCCATATCAGCATCGTTGAGCCCATAATGGCCCGGTTCCAGCTCTGGCACATCAAGTTTTTCCCGGCAACCCAATGGATCCAGATTGGCCCGGTAAGCGCCAAGATAACGATGTGCATTAATTAATTGCAATACCGCAACTTGTTTTCTTGCGTCTGTATCAGCAAGCATGTCTTTTTCAACACCGCCCCGGTCACTTTCAGCAATAGGCTTCCGGGGTAATTCATATTGTGGCTCAACATGCTTGTCAAACAGATAGTCTCTGGCGTTTACGCTATTTGGCCGTTGAATTTTTTCAAAATATCTGCGCCATTCAAGTGAAACACGCGCAGGGTTTTTCAAATAATCTTCATAAATCGCTTCAATAAATGATGCGTTCGAACCAAACAATAATGAATCTTCAGGAAATTGCTTTTTCATAGCTGAAAGTTTAGAAAACCAATGTATTGTCACGGGTTGGCATCAAAAAAATAAGAATTTACATGATACTTAAGCGTAATAGATATTATTACGAGAGATAAACGCCATTTTAAAAGCTACTTACTTAAAAATTCTGCTGGAACATCTCGCATTGTTTCGCCGATATACCGTTGACGTGGTCGTCCAATCCTGTATTCGGGATCCGAAATCATTTCACTCCACTGAGCCACCCATCCCGCCGTTCGTGCCATAGCAAAAATAGCGGTAAACATAATAGTGGGAATTCCCAAAGCACGCTGTACGATACCGGAATAATAATCCACGTTCGGATAGAGTTTTTTTTCAATAAAGTAGTCATCCTCTAATGCAATCCGTTCCAATTCCAGCGCTAGCTTGAAAAGACGATCATTCTGCAGCCCTAATTCATTTAAAACCTCATGACAGGTTTCGCGCATCAGCTTTGATCGGGGATCAAAGTTTTTATATACCCGGTGGCCAAATCCCATCAGCCGGTAACTATCATCCTTGTCTTTGGCACGTTTAATATATTCATTAATACGCGAAACATCACCGATTTCTTCCAGCATATTTAGACAGGCTTCGTTTGCGCCGCCATGCGCAGGTCCCCAGAGACATGCAATACCTGCTGAAACACAGGCAAAAGGATTAGCGCCACTTGAACCGGCAAGCCTAACCGTAGATGTAGAAGCATTTTGTTCGTGGTCTGCATGAAGAATTAAAATACGGTCCAGCGCCTTGACTATAACCGGATTCAATTTGTATTCTTCCGCTGGGACGGCAAACATCATGTTCAAGAAATTTTCCGCATAATTCAAATCATTGCGGGGATAGATGAAAGGCTGACCAATATTATATTTATAGGCCATTGCGGCAATTGTCGGCAATTTTGCAATTAAGCGGTAGGCGGATTGCTCACGATGCGCCGCATCAGATATATCCATCGCTTCGTGGTAGAAAGCGGATAGTGCGCCGACAACGCCTACCATGACTGCCATTGGATGCGCATCCCGCCGGAATCCGCTAAAAAACCGTACCAGTTGCTCATGCAACATGGAGTGTTCTTTGATGTCGTGAACGAATGTCGTTTTCTGCGTATGGTCAGGCAGCTCGCTTTTCATTAATAAATAGCATATATCCATAAAATCGCAGTGCATGGCGAGCTGTTCAATCGGATAGCCACGATATAGTAATATACCTTTCGCGCCATCAATAAATGTTATTTTGGAGCTGCTGCTGGCTGTGGAAAGATAACCGGGATCATAAGTAAACATTCCACTTTTAGCATACAACTTACGAATATCGACGACATCCGGTCCCATGGTGCCTGATAATACAGGCAATTCTACCGCTTCGCCGCCATTGCCGGGATCAAAAACCACTGTATGTTTCTGTGTCATATTAATCTCCACTTCTTTCATCATGATGTGTGTAAATTCGCAGCATTTATATAATCTGATTCTTACATTTCACTTCTTGAATTACTGATAAGACACGAACACATTGATAGTAAATTGTTCTTTGTAGTCGAAAATATTAAGTCGGTGAAATACTAGCTTAATTGTAACAGTTGCAACACATGCTGCACCTCGTCCTTCTTGATCTTTTTTTTCTTGCCAATCAAATCCCATAACTCATTATCAGGTAAAGACAATAACTCTTCAAATCGTTGCAGCTCAGTCTCGCTTAACTGCGCGTAGTACTTGTCCATAAAACGTAGCAAAATGATATCGAGTTCTAGCAAACCGCGTCGACAACGCCATCGTGCACGCTCCAGCTCTTTCATACCGTTCTTTTAACCATCATCTCCTTTATTTTACCGATGGCGAGGGTTGGATTTAATCCTTTAGGACAGGAAGATACACAATTCATAATGGAATGACAGCGAAATAACCGGTAAGGGTCTTCCAAATTGTCAAGCCGTTCAGCTGTGGCCTGATCACGACTGTCAGCGAGGAAACGGTATGCTTGCAACAATCCGGCAGGCCCGACAAATTTGTCAGGATTCCACCAAAATGATGGGCAGGAAGTTGAACAACATGCGCACAGAATGCATTCGTACGCACCATCTAATTCGGCTCTTTCTTCAGGAGACTGGAGTCGCTCAGTCTCCGGCGGTGGATCATTATTAATGAGGTATGGCTTGACGGAACGGTATTGTTTAAAAAATTGCGTCATGTCAACAATCAAATCTCGAATAACCGGCAGACCTGGCAGTGGACGGATTTCTATCGGTTGTTTCAAGCTGGCAATGGGTGTTATACAAGCCAACCCATTGCGCCCGTTAATATTCATTCCATCCGATCCACACACGCCTTCTCGGCAAGAACGTCGCAGGCTTAGACTATCATCGGTCGCTTTGATGCGCACCAAAGCATCCAGCAACATTCTATCGGTTGACTCCAATTCGATATCGTAATCCTGCATGTAAGGCTTATTATCTTTGTCGGGATCATATCGATAAATTGAAAATTTCATAGCGGACTCCTGATATGTATCTATATTTGGCAAGCTTTAGACACAGCTGCCTTTAGGTTAGAAGTGTAACAGGGGAAATATTAAAAAGTATAGCGGATATTGCCTGGCACGCCAGGCAACTGCAATTCGCACCAGCTAAAACCGGCGTCAGGTGATCCGACCGTCACGCTGACGTATGGATGTTCACCGCTTATTAGACGAAGATTGCAGCAAGATATGATCAAAGATAAAGGTGAAACAATTAAAATTACTTCGCCTTTAAACAGGCCAAATTCGCGTTACCCGCGCCATTCAGTACGCGCGCGACAAGGTCAGAAGTTGAAATTCCTGGCAGGTAATCTATTTCGTGAACCATTTCTGATGGCAGTAATGCACATTGCTGGTATTTGTCCAGTCTTTCTTGTGTTGACGCACAGGCAAAAGCATAAATATCAAAGTCATGCGTTTTCATGAAGTCCAACGTAGCATTCACCGGACTATCGGTAATGACTTCATCAACATACCGGCAGGCTGAAACAACTGCGACACGTTCGGCTTGAGTCATAACCGGGCGCTTTCCTTTATTCGTCAGAACGCGCTCATCAGGCACGACACAGACAGTCAAATGCGAACCAAGCGCCCGCGCGGCACGCAAGAAATTAACATGACCCGGATGAAACAAGTCCGCCACCATCCGTGTAAAAATACGTTGTCCAGGCCGCTTTTGAGGCCATACGGGAACTTCCTGGCCGGATCGCGCTATTGTCCGTTCCAGCCATTGGCGGCATTGCAAGCTTAATATATCATCCGGATCCTTCAGGCCAATTTGCAAGGCATAGCTCCACGCTTTGATGAGATCCCCGGCCAGCCACCGCTGTGCCAGCCGGTAGTAGGCATAGCACCGTACCAACAAGGTGTATTTTTCCAGATTCAGCGCAGAAACGACTGTATCCCAATAAGGATTTGGCGTGCGCCAATCACCGTAAAATGCGTTTAAGATTTTATCCGGCTGTTGCGGAAACCATACCTCTCCCATTGGCGTGTTGCGCTTTATTAAATCAAAATCCGGGAAAACGGAGACGCGCTGATATTGTTCCGGGTAATTCGGTAACGCAAATCCCCCCACTATCCGCTTTCCGCCGTCCCGCTGTAAACCGCATACATCCAGTGTGATGCCGGTTTCCGTGTGAACATAATCACGGTAATTACTGTAGGTAATTCCTGCCGGCACTTTGACCCAGCCCAATTTCTCCAGTGCTGCACAGCAGACATCCCATGATTCCAACCAAACCGCAATATCCAGGTCTTTATCAAACGTTAACAAATGTCCATGGCGAACAATGCCAAGTAGCGTCCCGGCAAACGGAAATGCCTGTATATTGAGCTTCGCCAGTTCTGTGCAGGTAGACCACAATACCTGTTCCGCTTTCCCTGACGCAAAAACGTTGGCATCTCCAGATGATACCGCTGCCCGTTTCTGCCTGGATGGTACCTTTCCTATTTTAATTAGTGCAAGTAGATGCTGTATCGCGCAGGTGAAGTTTGCATGCGCCGTCGTCAGGTCCAGCAAAACAAAATTTGCCGCACCCATGATATGCGCCCAGCGCGCTTTATGCACATCACCTTCAACATGCGCGTAAATCTTTTCTGCATACGCGGGCACCGCGGCCGTTTGGCCAGTGCGCTTCGCCAGCGAACACCATAATCTCGCCACGGGCGGTGATAATGGATACTTCTCTTTTAATTCATTTAAAAGCCTGGCCGCTTCATCCCATTTTTCCTCACGAATATTATCCCTTGCTTGCCGTAGGGATTCTTCAAAATTTTTTATTTCCATGGAACTCATGTTTATTTTGATATGCGCATAAATTTATACCACCATAAAACAGGATCAGTAATTGTAGTACGTTGCTAAATTTAAGGTTGTTCGCGTTGCATTTGTTAGGAAGCCGCCAAGGAACCTGGCCGGCGCAGCATTTTGTCCACTTCACCTTGGTGCATTTCTTCAGCAGCAATTAACCGACGTGCATATTCCTCAAGCAGTACGGATTTATCTTTCACCATATGCAACAATTCTTCGTAAATAGCGAGTGCGCTGCGTTCATGCGCAAGCGATTCACGCAGGATGTCGCCTATGTCATGCTGATGCGTTTCCAGTAACGGACCAATACCCAATGACGGATGCCCGCCCAGGTGCGTAACCATTTCCCCCGCTTCCCGAGCATGCAATAGCGATTCATCAGCTTGGGCTTGCAACCAGGAAACAATGGGTATGCGGTTGTATCCAAAAACCATTAATGCATAATGGGTATAACGTACAACACCCGCCAATTCTATTTCAATAATTTTGTTGAGGCAGGCAACCACAGCCCCTTTATCATATTGTTCATTCATGATGATTCCTCCTCTGTTAGCCACTCAGCGACAATTATTTATTTCCGGCTATTCATGGCGCATGCCTGAATAATCATTGAATACCAAATATACGGCCACGCAAACCAAGCCGTATGTTTACCGATAACCAATGGAATATCATTTACTTTCCGCACAACAAAATACGAGTTAAGTGAATTTCACGCCAATACATCGATAGCATTACGATCAAATAATGATTCTTTCTAATTAATAAGTCAATTGTTATGTGTAAACATAAACTTTTAACTTTTAACTTTTAAAGAGCAAAGCATCAACAGAAAATTTGGCAATTTATATTTTATCTGATAGTATCGAGAATTGTTCTCATTATTACTACTTTTTGCTACTATTACAATATGACTGCTGCAGAGGCTGCCGCTATTGCAGCAATAATGAGAATTGACAGCAGTAAAAATACAACAGCAAATACAACGAACACAAACAACAATTTAACTTTTTGGAGGAAAAATTATGGCAGTTATTACTGAACCCCGTCCGAACATCGGCTCATCTGGTCTCATTCAGATAATTGACGGCATAGAATTTGAAGGATTCGGCTCTGGTGGATTTGATGAAGATGATTTGCTGATTATCGGCGATGAAGTCGATAATGTTATTGAGGGCGGCATCGGGAACGATCAAATCGAAGGAAATGAAGGCAACGACATGATCACCGGCGGCGACGGTAATGACACGATAGGTGGCGGTGATGGCGATGACATTATAGACGGGGACGGTGGAACCTCCGGTGAAGTCGATGTCAGAAACCTAACTGATATGCTGTTTGGCGATGCCGGCAACGATATTATTCTCTCCGGTGCAGGTCATGACAGAATGACCGGTGGGAGCGGTAACGACACCTTCGGCTTTTATGGCGCAGGACATTTTCAGGTAAATGATTTCATCATTGGTGAGGACCAACTGTTTTTTGATTCCGAAACACTCGGCATTAATAGTGTGGAGCAGCTCGTGTCTGCAATCACTAACATTGAACAGGATGGCGACGGCACGCGCGTTGAATTCCTCGACGATATTGCCTCTATCACGTTAGTTGGCGTCGATGTGAACGACATTACTTCTGATATGATCATTTTTACCTTATAAACGCTTTTCCAAAAAGTAAAACCAACTGGCAAGCAGATAAAAGAAAAAGGCTTTATTTCATTTATCTGTCTTGCAGTTGAATAAACCCAAGAAATTCGCAAATTAACCGTTTTTGTGGCGGATTAGACGCTGTTATTCGCATAATACCGTCTAATATTCCCTGCTTGCAGTGCTTGCAGCCCGCATTGCAATGATGGACAAGCGATTGATACACGAGGTTGCTGGCACAATTAAATAGGCATCCAACACAAGGAACGGGCGGCATAACCGGTCGAAACCAGTCGTTATAGCTGCCGCCGACTTTCCGCTAAGTAGCTGCCTGATGCGTTCTCACTAATATTTCTCAAACCGGAATTTTACCTCGCAGTAACATCAACAGTCGCTTAATTTTTGAGAAGGTTTTGAATATACCCGCCTGTTTTTTATTTTTACAAAACTGTTTATGTGGGGCTTGCTGCTGGTGTATAAACCACGATGGCTGACAAAACCAATTTTTCACGAAAACCCTGGACAGATAAATTTCCGTGGAATAATTCAAAATCTATATATGATACAGCTGCAAAGATTTTGAATGGCTTTATTCAGCGCCATTTTGACTGATAATGACGTCAGGCTACGTTTTCTTATTTTAAAAAATTGTTTCCAGAAATAATTTGTTCGCCATTTTATTGCAATTTCATAATGGCATTGTCACTACGGCGAACCTGACCGGAAGAAAACTGTGTTAAGACTTTTGCAAAATTGGAAATACTTGCGCCTTTAAATAATAAGCATTGCTTGTTGTTGCGCTTGCACTGACGCTTCAATAAGTAATAAGCAGCGTGACTCACACAATCTGTCGGACAGACCACTGCATTCGCACGATTAACCAAATCCGGTAAACGTGAAAGCGCTTCCTGTTGACCGCCGTCGTGATGCAATAACAAGATACCCAGTTTCTTTGCTACGGCACGATACTCAGGGAGCAATGAGACTCGACCGCCCACACACAACACGTAGCTGTTTTCCAACGGAGAAACGGACAGCATTTTATTTTTGTCAGGATTCTTGATTTCACGCAATTCCGTTCGCAGCAAATTCTCCAGTACGTTCCGTTCCGCAGCCAGTGTATTGCGTTCATGAACAAGCGCCTTAGCTCCGTCATATGCTGCCTCAAGCGCATTCTCAAGTGATGCAATGCGCTCAGCAGCTTTGCGAAGCTGCGCATTCTCTGTGGTCAACGCCATTAAACGGCGACCCATTTCTGTCATGGCTACACCTGATTCGAGTTGATTAATGCGCGCTTGTAACTTGACTACATCATTATTGCTCTGGCGTTGGCTTACCAATTCTTTAGTGGTTTTGTCTAGTTTCTGCTGCAATTTGGTCTCGATCACCGCATGACGCTGTTGTTGCAACTCCAAAGCCTCTTTGACTTCGGCGTTCTCCATTTCCAGTCGGTTTAGTTTACGTATATCTGCTGCCTGGCCAGCGCCAACCTGATGCGAAAGCATATGCATATCGACATAAATGGTTTGCCGCGTTTCTTCACTCGCCATTTTGTGTGTCAGTGCAGCCCACATTGCACCGGCACATTTTCCCTGAACATAAAATTCTTTCCATAAAGCCTTTACATCGTTATCAGATTTTGCCTGATTGAAATGGTTAATCGTGTACCGGTATTTATTATCAAGGTGTTTTTGTATGGCCTTAGCGACCGGATTATTTGATTTAGATACGCGTACAGCCTCAATGTGCAATGAATATTCATCGCGCAGTGTAGATGAAAAATTAAAACGCCGGGCAAATCTCACAAGATCATCAGTTGCCAGGCAGGTGCCAATAACCGGACAATGATGCATTTCATCAAGTTCCCAGAGCTTGACGCGTTTAATCGGGTTAGTTATTGCTTTGGGCAATATTTTATTGAACCCCATGTTCTCTGTTGAAAAAGTTTCTGAAACAAATTGTTTGAGCTGCATACTTGTTTTCATGTTGACACCTATATCTATTTTAGTAAGCAAAAGTTGATAACCTAACGTATTGAATAAAAACTTAACCTCACGACAACCCACTGAACGATACACAATTTAGCCAATACATATAATAATTGTAACAGTAATGATATCGATAATCATTACTGTTACAAATAAAATTATGTAAAAAAATATTACATAAAATATACACAGACTACATATCTTAGCGTCAACTGCGTAATAATTTAAAAATTGGCAATTAATGATGCGCGTACCGCAGTCGGTGATCCGGGCGAAAGGTTGTTATTATTATGTACCGATGCGATATAATTCGTATCAAAAAGATTTTCAATATTAATCTGAGCTCGCACATGTTTACTAAGCTGCGCATAAAAGGCGGCATCTACTCGCGTAAACCCATCCACTTTAACAGCGTTATTGGTTGAAGCAAACATACTGCTGCGGTTGATAACACCAATGGCCGCACCCAACCTTGGCGTAAAATCATAGCGGCCCCACATGGAAAAAGTATGGCGCGGAAGCTCGGGTACGGTCGCACCCTTTTGTGCATCAGCTGCCTGCGTGCTGGTGATTTCGCCATCTTGATAAGCGTATCCCCCCATCACACCCAACTTTGGTGTTATCTGTCCGCTTAACCCCACTTCAACCCCCTTGGTGCGCTGACCATCGGTCAGAAATGTTCTGGATGAATCGTTCGGATCTACTGAAATCACATTGGTGCGGTCCAGTCGGTAAACTGCACCAGTAAAAGACAAAGCAGGCCGAACATCCCACTTAAAGCCTGCCTCATATGTTGTGAATTTTTCCGGTTTCAAAGTTGCGCGGGTCACAATCAGGGAAGTCAGTTGCTCACCCGCCCGAGGCACGTATGCCTGACTGTAACTCGCATAAAAAGAAACGGGTTCAACCGGCTTATAAATCAAGCCAAAGCGTGGCGAAAAAAGATCATCATTAGTCTTTATTCGGGAACCACCCCCGTTTCTCTCAATAAAATCTACATCAAAGGAATCGTAACGCACGCCAGCAATTGCCTGGAGTTGAGGTAAAAATTCTATCTGGTCCTGAATGTAAAGTGAAAGAATGTCTACTACACTGTGATTGTTCGCATCCTGGGTTCTATTGGCAAATGTGATCGGCGCTTTGGTGATGGGATCGCTAAATGGAACAATTATATTGGTCTGTCTCGCACTGTTGTTAAAAAAACCTGTATTCCGGACATTGTCAGTATCCTGGCGGCCTACCTCGATACCGGCCAAGAAGGTATGCGTTACAGGTCCGGTATCCAGTGAATATAAAAAATTGGTCTGGTTAAAAATATTTTCGCGATCCGTCGTGTTGTTGTATGCACCCAATGACACACGATCGGCAAAGACGGCGGAATTAGCAAAGACGTTTTGGTAAAATTTATCATACTGCGCATAATTTGTGCGGTTATTAACTGTAACGCCAAAATCAAATTTATGCTCAATAAATGCATTAAATAGCAACACATCGACATTGGCGTTACTGCGATTCGGGTCACCAAAAAATTGCGACCGGGCAACATTAACCGGCCCTCCTACTGAGGAGGGGTTAAGGCGATCCGGATTGAAGGATGGGATGCCGCGATCTGCAGTTCGCCGGTCATGAAAGCGCTCCATATTCAATACAACCTTGGTCCGATTAGTGGGCTTGATTGTCACGGTAGGTGAAATACCCAAACGTGTCATATCAACCCCATCACGAAAGCTATCTGTATTTTCATACATAGCATTCACTCGAAAGGCGACTTTTTCATGAACACCCTGGCCTACGTCGGCTGTCATTCGTTTGCGATTGAACGAACCGCCGAGAAAAGAAAATTCGCGTATCGGTGCCCAGCCCGCCTCTTTTGTCACCCGGTTGACTACACCACCGGAACCACCGCGGCCAAAAATCATTCCATTCGCGCCCTTCAGCACTTCAATACGTTCGATATTGTAAAGGTCACGAAAATATTGAACATCGTCTCGCATACCGTCAATAAAAAAATCACCCGTCGAGCGATTGCCGCGAAAAATCAATGCATCCCGGTTCCCTTCGCCTTGTGACACACCAACCCCGGGGACGTAACGCATGGCGTCCCCAATACTCTCAATGGCTTGATCTTTGATTAATTCATTGGTTATCACCGAGATTGATTGCGGGGTATCACGCAATAGCGTATTAGTCTTGGTCGCGGTTACGCTGCTGGCAGTCGTATACGCGGCGCTGGTTGTTGCGGTCACCTCGATTGAGGGAAGCGTTGCAATGTTTTCTTCAGAACTGGAAGGCGCGCTCAGCGCTTGTATGGCGTAACCGTCTCCCTGGGGAACTGCCTGCAGCCCGCTTCCGGAAAGCAATTCATTAAGTCCGGTCTGAATATCGTAACTACCCTGAATTCCAAAGGTCATTACCCCCTGTATACTCGCGGGATCTACATTAAAGTTAACACCAGATTGCGCCGAGAATTGATTCAGCGCATCGGTCAATGTGCCAGCCGGAATATCGTACATTTTCTTTTCAGCACTATTTATTTCGGGCGACTGGGCAAACGTCGCGCCGGAAAAAATTGTAACAGCCAATCCAGAACAAATTAAAGCAATAGAGACATATAAAAGAACATAACGCCTGCACAGGCTGATGCGATTTTTTATTTGCTCATGAATGCTGGCATTTAGCCATTCAAATACATTCGGACCGAGTGGTAGCATGGTTGTTATCTATAGGGTTACAAAAAATGAAAGGTTGATATGCAAGACGGGCTGATTTACGTGGAATCCACTGAAAATACCCGTGAGAGGAAAGGAGAATTTACATCTAAATTAACAAGCGATTCTAACGACTGACTTTTTATAGCGCTTTTTGAAGTTAATGCCGGCTCGCATTATTATTTTCCTGCGCAGAACCGGAATTTGTCCTGACAAACACGCGCCCGTATATTAATTAAGATAATACCGGAAGGCAATAGCTCAGCTGTGTTTGCCTTGAGTGATTTTTCCAGCAACAATTTTAACCGTTCTGCATTCTCGTCCTCACAGACAAAAATTTTCGCACAACGGGCCAGATGCGGCAGCAAAACGCTGTGACGGCGCTTTAAGTTGTTGAGATTGCGCATTCTGTTTATCGGCTAGCACTTTTTGTTGTTGGGCCAGCGTTTTTTGTGCCAGCGCCTGTTCGAGTGCTTGCTTTGCATGGCAAGCACAGATTCCACATTGCTCTGTTACGCCGAGACATTCTTTCAGATCCCGCATGCGCTCAGCACCTTGCTCTACCGCCTCTCGGATAACATTTTCTGTTACCCCTTTGCAAATACAAACATACATAAATTAATGGGAATAATGAGAATGATTCGTAATTATATTCTACTTTGATCAGAATGCAAGTAAAAAATCAAACTTTTTGTTGATCACTTTAAAGGAAGGGTGTAATGCTGGAACTAATTCAACTTTCAACGGCTATTCGATAATAAGTTGCGTACCGGATAACATACAATAACAATATCAGGCAAACTTATTCTTCTAAAACCACAAATGGATATAAAAAGTTACGGTTACATCATATTTAATGTTTGATGTCGATGAAATAGGCAAAATTACAGGCGAAGAAGCGACCACCCAATCATCGATTGTTGCGATGATATAGAAATTAACGGCATGCATGGTCGCAACTCTTAAGGGACCGGAACAACGCGGAATGATTAAGTACTGTCTAATTGATCATTCAAACGGTATTCTTATTATGCTTTGCAAACATAGTTCCAATCACTTTTTTTGAAATAACATGCATACTTTGACTCCTATTATTTTATCAGGTGGTTCCGGTACACGCTTATGGCCACTTTCCCGCGAGAAACATCCCAAACAACTGCTGGCACTTGTTAGTGAGGATTCATTACTTCAAGCCACAGTCCGCCGCCTGGACGTATTGGACGGTGTAAAATTCCGGGAACCTATTGTCGTCTGTAATGAAGAATACCGTTTTCTGGTCGCCGAGCAACTGCGTATTATGCAGAAAAAAGCGACCATTCTGCTGGAACCAACCGGAAAAAATACTGCACCTGCATTAACACTGGCTGCGCTGGCAGCAATAAATGACCAAGACGATCCAATTTTATTGATCATGCCATCTGATCATGTGGTTGTCGACACTCATTCTTTTCAGACTGTGGTATGTAAAGGCGCACCTTTAGCAGCCGAAGGCGCCATCATCACTTTTGGCATTGCGCCTGATACATCCGATACGGGCTATGGTTTTATCAAAGTTGGCAAAGCAATCGGGCAGCATAACGATATTTATCGTATTGCACGCTTTGAAGAAAAACCGGAACCCGAAGTTGCGCAAACCTACCTGGATGGCGGCTCTTATTTATGGAATAGCGGTGTATTTATGATGCGTGCATCTATATGGCTGTCCGCAATCGAACAATGCCGACCAGATATTTTGTCCGCCTGTCAGGCCGCATGGAAAAAGCAGGCTATCGATGGCGATTTTTTGCGTGTGAACAAATTGGCTTTTGAGCAATGCCCGAGTGAATCGATTGATTACGCAGTACTGGAAAAAATTGCTGTTGCTGACGGCCAATTGCCGCCGGGCGTCGTAATTCCACTTTCAGCAGGATGGTCGGATGTTGGTCAATGGGATTCCTTGTGGCAGGTGCTTCCAAAAGATGATGCTGGAAATGCGTCTCAAGGCGATGTGCTGCTCCAGGAATGCCGCAATACGCTCGCTATTTCCGAAGGCCGTCTAGTAACTTGCGTTGGCGTTGAAGATCTGGTCGTTATCGAAACATCTGATGCAATTCTTGTTGCCAATAAGAACAAAACGCAAGACGTAAAAAAAATTGTTGACCGCTTAAAACGCGAAGGCCGTTCAGAAGGACAGCTGCACCGCAAGGTATTCCGTCCCTGGGGCTGGTATGATGGCGTAGATTTTGGTGAGCGCTTTCAAGTCAAACGTATCGTTGTTCATCCTGGTGCTGCGCTATCTTTGCAAATGCACCATCACCGCGCTGAGCACTGGATAGTCGTGCGGGGCACGGCCCGGGTAACCTGTGGAGACAAAACTTATTTAATAACGGAAAATCAATCAACTTTCATACCGCTTGGCACCCGCCATCGTTTGGAAAATCCGGGTTGTGTATCGCTTGAATTGATTGAAGTGCAATCCGGTTCATATCTGGGCGAAGATGATATTGTTCGATTTCAGGACATTTATGGCCGTGAAGAAAACTGAACACTTGTTAAATAGCCGTTTCAAATTGGTAAGCATTTAATACATTTGAATGCTAAAATATGTGCTGTTAAGAGATGATAATGCATAATCGGCTGTTACCCATAACACTATAAACGATCATAGTGATCGTCTCGCAGGTTAAGTATTGCCGAATACTGCGCACTGTTTGGCTACCATTCCTCCCGATATTTCTTCGTTGCAACAAACTATTCACAGACAGCCGTCCAAGAGCTTAAGGTATAATCCCGTGTTTTGTATTTTGGATTGTTGGAGGATATGATGCCAATTTATGAATATCGCTGTAATTCATGTGGTTGTGAAAAAGAACACCTGCAAAAAATAAGTGATATGCCAATACCAGTTTGTCCAGCTTGCGGCAGCACTGACTACACTAAGCTAATTTCGGCTGCTGGTTTTCAGCTGAAAGGAAGCGGTTGGTACGTTACCGACTTTAAAAATAATAAAACCGAAAAAACAAAACCCAAGCAAGCCGCAAACGAGAAAACGACGAAACCGGCGGATTCGTCGGCAAATCCCGATTCAAAAACTTGCTCGACTGCCGCCACTGATTAATAATTTAAATTAATCATCATATCTATCAATTTTCTATTTATATTTTCAGGTTCAGACTGCTAACACGTTATGCGTACAAATTACTGTGGTGCCATTAATACACGATATCTAAATGAAACAATTACACTCTATGGCTGGGTGCACCGACGTCGAGACCATGGTGGCGTAATTTTTATTGATTTGCGCGATCGTGAAGGCCTGGTACAAATTGTATGTGATCCTGATAATACAGAAACTTTCCAAACCGGAGAAAAACTACGTAATGAATTTGTAATTAAAATTACCGGGCGGGTTAGGCCGCGTCCTGAAGGCACGATCAATCTATCCTTATTCAGCGGCGAAATTGAAGTGCTGGCAGAATCGATCGAAGTACTTAATGCATCGCAAACCCCCCCATTCCAGATGGATGATGACAACCTAAGCGAAGCCATTCGTCTGGAACATCGTTTTCTTGATTTGCGGCGTCCTGCCATGCAGGCGAATTTACGTCTGCGGCACAAAGTCGCGATGGCTGTGCGTATATTTCTTGATGAACATGGTTTTATTGACGTAGAAACGCCCATATTGACAAAATCCACGCCGGAAGGGGCTCGGGATTACCTGGTACCTTCACGCGTCAATACCGGGCATTTCTTCGCCCTCCCCCAGTCTCCACAGTTATTCAAACAACTGCTGATGGTGTCAGGATTTGACCGGTATTACCAAATATCGAGATGCTTTCGCGATGAGGATCTGCGTGCTGACCGTCAGCCTGAGTTTACGCAAATTGACATTGAAACTTCCTTTCTCACTGAAGACGAAATCATGACACTCATGGAAGAAATGATTCGTCATCTATTCAGAACCGTTACCAGCATAGAACTGCCCTTTCCTTTTCCACGTCTGACCCATGCGGAAGCCATATTTAAGTACGGCACTGATAGGCCGGACTTGCGCATACCACTGGTATTGACCGAATTGACCGATATCATGAAAACGGTTTCATTCAAAGTATTTCGCGAGGCAGCAGAACAAGAAAACGGACGGGTTGCGGCATTACGCGTTCCAAAAGGCGGTGCACTGTCGCGCAAGGAAATCGACGATTACACCAGTTTTGTTGCCATCTATGGTGCGAAAGGCCTCGCCTACATTAAAGTCAACGCCATTGACAAAGGTATTGAGGGATTGCAATCACCCATTTTGAAATTCCTGCCGGATGAAACCATCGAAACAATTCTCACGCGGACGGGTGCACAAGATGGCGATCTGATATTTTTTGGCGCAGATAAAGCAAAAGTGGTCAACGAGTCATTAGGTGCGCTTCGTACTAAAATCGGTCAGGATCACGGACATCTTGAATCTGGCTGGAAACCCCTATGGGTCATCGATTTCCCAATGTTCGAGTGGGATGATGAAGAAAAACGCTGGCAAGCGCTCCATCATCCTTTTACCTCTCCAGCCGATGGTCACGAAGATTTGCTCGATACGAGCCCAGGCGAAGCACTATCAAAAGCCTACGATATGGTTCTTAATGGCTCTGAGATTGGTGGTGGCTCAGTACGTATTCACCGGCAGGATGTTCAATCTAAAGTATTTCGTGCGCTCAATATTGCAAGCGAAGAAGCTCAGGAGAAATTTGGCTTTCTATTAAATGCGCTGCAATACGGTGCGCCGCCGCACGGTGGCATCGCCTTCGGCCTGGATCGTATCCTGGCCATGATGGCTGGCGTTGAATCCATTCGTGATGTTATTGCTTTCCCTAAAACGCAACGTGCGCAATGCCTGTTGACACACGCGCCAGACACCGTTGATGAAAAACAATTGCGCGAACTCCACATCCGCTTACGTAAAACAGAAATATAGACAGGGTGAAGCCACAATAACGGATGTATAAAACTCCCGTTTCAGTCCTGGTCGTTATCTATACGCTAGACCTGCAAGTCCTATTGTTGGAACGCGCCGATCACCCAGGTTACTGGCAATCCGTTACCGGCAGCCAGCATGAAGGTGAAACACTCGCTCAGACTGCAATCAGGGAGGTTGTGGAAGAAACAGGACTGGATATCAACAACTCTCAACTTACTAACTGGCATATTCAAAACCAGTATGAAATTTTTCAAGAATGGCGCTGGCGCTATGCGCCTAGCGTTACACACAATACCGAACATGTCTTTGGGCTGCGCTTGTCAAAACCTGTTCCGGTTACAGTCGCAACACAAGAACATCTTGGTTTTATCTGGTTACCATGGCGAGAGGCAGCAGAAAAAGTTTTTTCCCTCAGTAACGCGCAAGCAATTCGCTCGTTAGATACCAGAGAAAAAACAACTGGCAGTTTACAAAGTAAGAAATCATGATTTTCTTTGTCCTAAGTAACAGACGACCACCTTGTAAAACGCTTTTTTTGTAAAAAAATTACGTTGTTTAGCAATTTGGACAAGACAAGACTTTTATATCACGCACTGAATCGGTATAATGCCGCTCTTTGGGTCGTTAGCTCAGCTGGTAGAGCAGCGGACTTTTAATCCGTTGGTCCAGGGTTCGAATCCCTGACGGCCTACCAAATAAGACAAGCACTTAACTCACTATGGGTTAGGTGCTTTTTT
>BQJA01000057.1 GCA_021604405.1 Nitrosomonas sp.
TATTGAACCGCCGGGCTGCGTAACTTGGAGAATCAACTTGCGTCAAAATTTCTGGCGATACGGTCACCGATTTCTTTGTCGATATTACGCCAATATTCGAATGCGCGTTGCAACACCGGTCCTGACACCCCATTCTTGAGATGAGCGACTACATTGGACACCAGCCGGTCGCGTTGCGCGGTATCCATGACCTCGCGCACCAGAGTTCCCGCTTGACCAAAGTCATCATCATCTTCACGCAGCGTATAGGCGGCGCGTACGAATTCACCATTGGTTTCCCAAGTTGCCATCTCAGGATAACGATGGCTGTCGGCACTCGGGCCGCCTTTTGAATTGGGTGCGTATACTGGATCAGTGACATTTTCGACGCGCATTGCGCCGTCTTTGCTGTAGCTGTGGACTGGAACCACCGGCCGGTTGACCGGAATCTGCTTATAATTAACGCCCAAGCGGTGACGGTGCGCGTCGGCATATGCAAAGATCCGGCCGAGCAGCATTTTGTCGGGACTTACACCGATTCCTGAGACCAGGTTGTTTGGTTCGAAAGCGGCTTGCTCAATTTCTGTATGGAAATCGGTGGGATTTCGGTTCAGCGTCAACTGACCGACCTCTTGTAGCGGATAGTCGCCATGCGGCCAGACTTTGGTCAGATCGAAGGGATTGAAACGGTAAGTCTTGGCTTCCTCGAAAGGCATGATTTGTACCTTCAGCGTCCAACTTGGATGATCGCCCTGTTCGATCGCATTAAAAAGGTCTTGCCGATGATAATCGCTGTTAGTCCCGGCCAGTTGTTCGGCATCTTCCTGTGCAAGAAAATCGATTCCCTGGTTAGTCTTGAAGTGATACTTAACCCAGAATCGTTTTCCCTCCGCATTGATCCACATGTACGTGTGGCTCGAATAGCCATTCATATGCCGGAAAGTTTTTGGAATGCCGCGATCACCCATCAGCCACGTGACCTGATGCGCCGATTCGGGCGAAAGCGTCCAGAAATCCCATTGCATGTCGTGACCTCGCAGACCGTTGTCCGCGCGCCGTTTCTGGGAACGAATGAAATGCTGAAACTTCATTGGATCGCGAATAAAAAACACCGGGGTATTATTTCCGACCATGTCATAATTTCCTTCGCTGGTATAGAATTTTAATGCAAAACCGCGAGGATCGCGCCAGGTATCGGGACTGCCGCGCTCACCGGCTACGGTGGAAAACCGGATAAGCGTATCCGTTTTTTGTCCCGGCTGGAATACTGCCGCTTTGGTATAGTCACTGACATTACCAGTTACCTGAAAATGTCCAAAAGCGCCAGAACCTTTCGCATGCGGCTGACGCTCAGGGATACGCTCTCGGTTGAAATTCGCCATTTGTTCGATGAGGTAGTGATCATGCAGCAGAATTGGTCCGTCGGGTCCTACGGTGAGTGAATGCTCATCACTGGATACGGGGATTCCCGCATCGGTTGTGGTAGGTTTTTGGTTACCGTTACTCATATCATTGTCTCCTTTGTATTACTAATCGGCGCTTGATCAGCGTTTATGCCGTTTAAAAGCCGGACAGTTTGGTGCTACTTGTGCATAAAATTGAGAGCGATAGCGTGTAACACCAAAGCAGTGTCATATTGACAGTAGGTGTTCGATGTAGTTGATTGGCATATAATCAGTTGCGTTTCGTGGTGCAGATTCGACAAGTCAATTTCATCCAACAGAGTAAAGATGTTCTCCGCAAGCGCCGTTGAACGAAACCCCTAATTTAAATTTACCGCGCCCCCATTCGACTGTAAATGTAATGATATCTGTGCCTTGCGATTTCCATTTTTTTCTATCAACCTAATTAAGGTTGTTCTGACTCATTATACGTTCCGCTAGCCATGAATAATATTGAAAACGCCCGTTGGCATTTAACAATCTTTCAATCAATCGACCACATAAGATCACTGTTTTCTTTTACCGCAAGCGTCAGCAGATTAGCCAGAGGAAGTCCCCGATGAGCCATACTGACAGAAGGCTCTTCTTCATCAGTTTCGATATCCTCGACGTCGGTAGATGCTGAAAGTTTTTCAGCATCCAGTGCATTCTTCAGACGTTCTAACGCGTCTGGTACATCTTCAGCCAGAATCGCGCCCGGTATAGTTGCACTATGCCCCATCATTTTCAGGACATTCAGTGCGTCCTTTTCGAACATAGTTAAATTACCTACGTCAGTTTTGAACGTTACAAGCATATCGGTATCCTTAATTAACTTTGCAATTCAGAATAAATAACAACGATCCCGCTCGCTAACAAGCCATTAGTAAAAGTTGTTTTGGCCAACAGGCTATGACTGCTGGCCCAGGAATGTTATTTGTCTTGACACTATTGATGGAAAGTCAAAAATCCTTTGGTTGTTTCTTCATGCCGAAACGATCTGTTAGTCATCTTTGGGCATGTCAACATCAACATCAGGAACCTCAATTACTTCTTCTTCCATCTCGACATCAACATCAGGAACTTCAATAACTTCTTTTTCCATCTCGACATCGACATCGGGTGTATCAACATCATATTCTGGTAGTTGGCCTTCTGTTACATCCACATCGACATCAGGCATTTTTCCTTCCTGTGTTTGATCTACATCGCACCCGTACAATGCTAATGTCAATGCTGTTCCTGTCAATAAAGCTAGATAACTATTTTTTTTCATTACAGATACTCCTATTGATAACTAATAAATTTACTAATAAAAAGTAATGATGCAAAACTAATTTAACAGACTTTTTTTAGTGGAACTATTAACCAGGTTAATCTGTTTTCAAACTTTTCATAAAATGTGTACGTGGTACTGGGTTTTATGACCTTAAATCAATCGCCAAGAATTATTTTCTACAACAAAATTACAATACCCGCGAACATATAATTTGTATAATCTAACCATTAACCGTTATATGATTATAGTCTTCGGTTCATGGCTTGCTACAAGTTTAATCTTATGTGCGGCATTTCTAGTGTATTTGGGATAGTAACCAGTTTATGTTGAAAACTTTAACTGACGAACATGTCAGCGAATTAAAGAAAGCAAAATTTTTACTCGAGAATCCGAGTGTTGCTGCTCGATTTGCTCATACTTTGGCGAATCCAATCGAAAAAGGCATGGAGATTCTTCCGGTAGATGCGAAGGAAAAAATACAGGGCATTGCAGCCCGTTCGCTGGAAATTGCGCTTAATACTGCATTGCAAACGATGAGTGATAGTCAGCAATCAGCTTCAAATCTTGCTCACAAAGCAGCCACAGCGTTAAGTGGTGCAGCCGGAGGGGCTTTTGGCCTTGCTGGCTTGGCGGTAGAATTGCCCGTATCGACTACGATAATGCTGCGCTCTATTGCAGATATAGCAAGAAGTGAAGGTGAGCAACTGCAATTAAAAGAAGCGCAAATTGCTTGCCTTGAAGTTTTTGCGCTCGGTGGGAAAGTCAGTAACGATGATGCTGCTGAATCCGGTTATTTTGGTATCAGAGCAGCTTTAGCAGGCGCCGTTTCAGAGGCTCTTAAACATATTGCGACTCAAAATGCTTTTAACCAAAGTTCACCTGCCTTGATAAGGCTTATTTCGCAAATAGCTGCCCGCTTCAGTGTACCGGTTACCAAGAAAGCTGCTGCGCAGGCGGTACCGATTATCGGGGCAACTGGCGGAGCCTTGATCAATACGCTGTTCATGAATCACTTTCAGAATGTTGCACTTGGACACTTTATTGTAAGACGGCTGGAACGAATTTATGACCCAATTATTGTGCGTGAGACCTATGAACAGCTTTCCACGGATGAACCGTAGCTTGGAAGAGTTAACTAGTAAGTGACGAAATAATAGAAAAACAGAGTCTTTTGCATAATGCCGCCAGGTCCCTGCGTGCATTTAAAGCAACAGCGTCAAATATTAAACATGACACATCATGTTAATATTCCCGTATTTGAGCAAGCACGGCTACCAGACTAATTTTTAGCCGCGCATTTACTCGCGCAGCGGTGTTACTTTCTTTTTTAGCACAAGTTCTTTGTCTCTTTCTATTGTTTCAGTCCTTAATTCCCTATACTTAATTGCGCTGCGCAAGCGGCTCAGGAAATTGAAATAAGAAATCTGATCGAGCTTTATAACAAAGCGTGAACTACCGAAACAAAAAAAGGCCATTATCTTGATTTCTTATTCCAATTTAATATCCAATTTGAGTGCCATGCTATAGAATTTCTTATATCAGTTTAGCGTAAAATGATCCATTTCAACTCAATGTGGGTTTTATAATGATATTGATTCAGCATTGTGCTAATCTTATTTCTCGATTCTCCTTCAGTATGTTTTTGTTTTCGATATCCTGATGTCAACAAAACATAATAAAGTTCCCGATAATGCGGCTGGATTAGATCAAGAATCTGATAATCCAACAATTACAAGCCAAATTAAAAAAGTCAGTTTGTCGTACCAAACGACTATTGCGACTTCGTTATTAATTTTAGCAATTATCGCGGTTATATCTGTGCTGTATTTTGCGTCACCTATACTCATTCCGATTACTTTGGCGATTTATCTGAATTTGTTATTGTCGCCTATCGTGATTTTTTTTAGACGATTTCGAATTCCTGAGTCAGCAAGTGCGGGAGTTCTTGTTTTTGGTGTGTTGCTAATTTTAGTTGTTGCTATTAATTATCTTGCGGAACCAGCGGAAAAATGGTTACAACAGGCCCCTGAAGCATTACATAGTTTGCAGTCTAAATTATTGCCGATAACCGAGCCGATTGAACAAATAAGAGATGTTTCTAAGAAAGTTGATAAATTGACAAACATTTCCGATGATGAACAAGTTCAACAAGTGGCTTTCCAGAAACCAACGATTCTGGATCAAATGACTGAAAATTTGCCGGGCTTGCTGGCTTCTGTAGCGATTGTGGTTTTTTTGTCATATTTTCTTTTGGCTTCTGGGGATAATTTTTTAAGAAAACTGGCTGAGTTAGGCGAAAACTTTTCGCGTCGTCGTCGCATCGTAACGATCACAAAAGATGTTCAAAAAGATTTATCTGCCTATCTACTTACAATTTCTATAATTAATATTACCTTGGGGGGCTGTGTTGCAGCGACAATGCATTTTCTGGGTGTGCCCAATGCAATTCTATGGGGCACACTGGCAGCTTTACTAAACTTTGTGCCTTATATAGGCGCTTTCGTTATGGCCGGGATACTGACCCTGGTAGGCATTATGACATTTAACTCGCTTGCCGATGCTTTCCTCTTGCCCCTTATCTATGCTGGTTTTTCTATTGTAGAAGGTCAATTAGTTACGCCTTCACTCATCGGAAGACGGCTTTCATTAAACACGCCCATTGTTTTTATCTCGTTAATTTTTTGGGGTTGGATTTGGGGTATTCTAGGCGTACTGATTGCGGTACCTATGTTACTGACAATGAAAGTTTTCTTTGATTATATTCCATCACTTAAAGCATTAAGTAAATTGATGGAACGATAGAACTTGTTATTTCTATAAATTGGGTCAATTACGCAACCTGTTGGCAGTGAAGTTTAAGAATCTGAGGGCCGGTAAATCTACCGGTCATACCTATAATCCCCGTTGCAACTAATCAGGATGCTGAAAAAACAATGACGTTAAGCAATTCGGTGTAACGCACAGAACCCGACACTACAATCATCGGTAATACCTGATTATCAAAAAAGGAAACTCGCGATGATAAAATATAAGGATATCAAGAACGCTATAACGGAAAATAAAACAATAGCACCATCTTCTGTAATTAACCCAACGGCTAGTAAAGAGACTGCCAGCGCAGGCAGTGCTGCTGCAAAAGGAACGACTTCCAATGGAATCATACTCAGCCCAACAATAGCACATAACAAGGCAAGTACGCGTTTTGCGATTTCTTCCGTTAAAAATGTTAAGCGCGGTTTAAACCATTTATCTAATTTCCTAATCGCCGGCTTTACTTTTTCAATTCCACAAGCAAGTTTTTCCCGTTCAAGCGTAATTTCCTTAAATTTTGTCGGTATCCAAGGATTTTTTTTGCCAAATAGAATTTGTATGGCGATTAGAAATATAATGATGCCGCATATGCTGGGTATGCCAGGTATTGCACCTGTAGGTAACATAACAATCAGCGCGGGGGCTAACAGTAGCGGCCCAAATCCTCTACTTTCGAGTATTTTAATTACTTCGCCGAGTTTTATACTCTCACCTGATATCTTATCAAGTATTTTCTCCAGTACGTCGGTAATACCCATATCATTATCCTGATTAGATTAGGTGGAAATAAGATGGCAGTCTTCGCCACCCTCATGGATGATAATTTAATACAAACGTCGAATACATGCTATGAACTATGTTAATTGCAAACAAATAATCTATATGTATATACTTAATACTTTTTCTTAGCATGATCGATTGGGCAGAATTGTATTTATACTGGCGATTGAAGGTTGCTATCGCTCAACAATAATGGGTGTATTCAGAATAGAAATTTATTAATCATGGGTTTAAGAACTGCTTCCATAAGTTGTCAACCGATATACAAATCGCGGGCTGGGTGAATTTATACTTAGCGTTTACTGAATACTCTAATTATTAGTGATAGTTTAATTTTGGCTGCCAAATTCAAATTTTTCTGGGATGTACTTACAAAAGCGATCGACAAATTTTTGCAGGATAATGTGTTTGTTAGCGCAGCAGCGCTTTCTTACTACACCATCTTTGCGCTGCCCCCAATGTTGCTGGTTATTCTTTTTACCACTACCTTGTTTTACGATCCGGATACGGTAAGACAAACGATTTTTGGAGAATTAGCTGATGTAATAGGCCGTGAAAGCGCTGTAGAGTTAGCTAAAACGGTAAGTATGATCGGGCTTTTTGAAGGTAAATGGTGGTCAACATTAATCGGCATCAGCGCGCTGCTTTTCACTTCTACCACTGTTTTTGTCACGATTCAGGATACGCTTAATAAAATGTTCATGGTTAAGCCCAAGGCTAATACCGGATGGTGGAAAGTCTTACGTAAGCGACTGGTTTCATTTGCTTTGTTACTCGGTATTGCATTTGTTCTCGTGGTGTCTCTTACAATCAATGCGATTGTGGTCGGGTTGGGCAAATTTTTGGTAAATTATCTACCAGACATTTCTGTTTTACTTATCACCATCGCAACCGCAGTACTTCCGTTTTTTATCATTGCTTTTTTATTTACACTGATTTTCAAATATCTTCCTGATGTGCGTCTCCCCTGGAAAAGTGTGCGGACAGGCGGCATCTTTACCGCTATTTTATTTTTCATCGGCATGTATTTTATAGAGTTTTATATAAGAAATTCTGATACTGCTAATTTATATCAGGCTGCCGGTTCGGTGATGGTTATTATGATATGGGTATTCTATGCGTCAGTCATTTTTCTGTTTGGCGCTGCATTTACGCACGCTTTTAATGAAAAGACCGGACGCCGCACGCCTGCTGAAGACCATGCGGTAAAAATAATTAACCAGGAGATCCTCTTGGAAAATTCCACCAGGACGAGGCGTGCAAGTGGCAGCAATTCGGATTAGGCCGGGCTTTCAGTGACTGTACGGTACACAGAACGCCACGCCCCGGGTATACTGCCGCCAGATCAATGGCAGGGCGGTTATGATGACAGAATTTTTTACCCGGTGAGTTACAGGATATACTTTAATAAACGGTAGGTCGGGTGCTTACGATTGATTTTAATCGTTACTGCTTTGTTGATTTTAAGCGCCGAATCTCCGCCTGCTCCGGTGCTTACTTTTTCCGTTACTTCGTTTTTAACAATTCATTATCATCTGCCTGGCATTCCTTGATTCACCTCAATATTATCGATTATGCCTGGTTGACTATCCGATACAAACCATTTAATCATGTATACTTTGAGCGATTTCAATAACCGATGAGATAATCGAAATGTTTGAATGGCTGGCAAGCCCGGAAGCGTGGATCGCTTTGGCCACGTTAACCGCTTTAGAAATTGTGCTGGGAGTTGATAATATTATCTTTATTTCCATTCTTGTTGGACGCTTGCCAGAAACGCAGCGGGAATTTGCCAGAAAATTGGGACTTGGTCTTGCGATGATGACGCGGCTGGCCTTACTATTTTCTATTACCTGGGTGATGGGGCTAACCGAGCCGTGGTTTACAGTATTTACTTACGAAATTTCAGGTCGTGATGTGATTCTGGTTGGCGGCGGATTATTTCTGGTCGCTAAAGCCACGCATGAAATTCATAATAGCCTGGAAGGCGTTATTGAACGTGATTCTGCTCAGGTTGCAGCGGCAGGTTTTGGTATGGTTTTGGTCCAGATTGCATTGCTGGATATCGTTTTTTCCTTGGATTCCGTTATTACAGCAGTAGGACTGGTAGATGAAATTGCCATCATGGCAATTGCCATTATTTTGGCTGTAGGGGTCATGCTTATAGCTGCCAATGCTATCGGGAATTTTGTTGACAATCACCCGACGATCAAAATCCTGGCGCTTTCATTTCTTATTCTTGTCGGTGTGACGCTTATGGTGGAAGGCTTCAATGTGCATGTGCCAAAAGGCTATATTTATTTTGCGATGGCTTTTTCTGTTACGGTGGAAATGCTCAACATCCGTATGCGCAAGAAAAAGCTGTCACCGGTCAAGTTGCACAAAAAAATTACTGAATAGCCAAGCAGCAGTAAATGTGTTTTTCGTCAACGCACATGGCGGGTTAGTCGCTAAGGTTAATTGCACCTAAAACCAGTGCAATGAATGGAACAGCGGTGTTCCGTCTGTGTGCCGTCGGTGCCGACAGAAGCAAGTCTGCATCATTTAAAGCAAATTTTTCTGTGACTAATAATGCGAGGCGTTATCAGTTGCTTGGCTTATTTAACATAGTTAATAGCGTTTTCATGCAAGAATCAATACAATAAAAGTTATTATTTCGATGAATATCTGTAAAATATCGAAAGTAAAAGTTGTCAATTAAATATTTTGGAACTATAGGCTTTTAATTTTTAAGGGGAAACAGATTATGGGCGTCGAGGTTGGCGGTTTTTTTGGTTTAATTCTATTGGTACTCAATGTTTGGGCCATTGTTAAAGTAGCACAGAGCAGTGCGAGCACAGGAAGCAAAGTACTGTGGATTGTGTTGATTTTATTATTGCCTGTACTCGGATTGATTTTGTGGTTTTTTCTGGGACCCGGCTGATAATTTTGGCAAGCCTTTTATTGCTGCTGAGGTCTGACTTCTACAGAGCTAACTCTGATTGGGGTTGCCCCTTTTATGCACACGCTTAGCAGACCCGGTAAAAAAACCATTTTTACCGGTAAACCGGATTTACCATTGTTTGCTAAAAATTGATTGAGTATGCAAGGCAATCAAAAAGTAATACGGCAGTAATTATTTCTATCAATTAATTAGATTAATTGCTATTACTTGTTGTTTTCGTCTTTGATTGGATTTTCAGTATTTATTTCGTTATCTGAATTGCTAACGTGAGCTAGAACATCAGTATTAAAATCGTTGCCAAAAATCTGCCAAAACGCGACAAATAACACGGCAATAAGAGGCCCTACCACAAATCCGTTTATGCCAAAAATAGCCAGCCCCCCCAGTGTCGATAGCAACACCATCCAATCCGGCAACTTGGTATCGCGACCAACCAGCAGGGGACGTAAAATATTGTCTGCTAGTCCAATAACCAATATGCCATAGATAATTAACACTGTTGCGGCGGTCCATTGACCGTCAGCATACAGATATAAAGCAACTGGCAACCAAATCAGACTGGCACCAACAGCTGGAATCAGCGACAACACTGCCATTGTTACACCCCATAATAGTGGTGCCGGAATTTCTAGAAACCAAAAAACAAGTCCGCCCAATGTGCCTTGTACAATAGCCACTAATAAATTACCTTTAACTGTGGCCCGTGCGACCCCCGCAATATTTCGAAATAGGAGTCTTTCTCGTTCATTACCCAGTGGAAGAATATGAACCAGATTTTCGACCAATTGCCGACCGTCGCGCAGCAGAAAGAATGCCACATACAACATCAAGGCAAGCTTTAAGAGAAAGTTAAACGTACCGACACCGACTGCTAAAGCATTTTGGGTCAAAAAGCTGCCGGCAACCAGTGCCCCTTTGGTTGCATTTTCTCTTAACGATGCAATATCAACGCCGATACTTTCTACAAAATTCTGTGCCACCGGAAACGCACGGCGAATTTGGTCGATATATTGCGCTGGTTGAATTTCACCTGTATTGATCAGATGATAAAATGCTATGCCTTGTTGCAAAAAAGATGTCAACAAAAATAAGACCGGTATAACCACTAAAAAAACACAAGCGATCAGTGTCACGAGCGCTGTAACATTGGGCCAACCGGCAATTTTTCTTTCCAGCCAGAGCTGCACAGGATGGAACAAGATTGCAATGATGCAAGCCCATAAAATTGGTGCAAAAAATGGTCTGAGCAGCAGTAAAAACAAAAAAGTAATAAATGCCAAAGTAATCAGGAATGACCATCGCTCAATTTGTTCGATTTTCAAAACACGCTACCCACTCGACAAGAAATTCAAGATAGTACATGACAACCAGGTACTTGACGCCACAGAATGAACATGTTGCAGAACGAAGCATGACAAGCCGCCTGTAACGCTTAAGTGTAAATAAAAAATTGTTTGTTTTTAGTAGCCAAAAGGAGGAGAGGCTGCAGGCATTTATTATAGAGTAAAAATTACGGGAACTTTGTACTGCTGTCAATTATCAAAAAACAGCCAAGTAGAACGATATATTCGATTTATTTACCGTTTATAGCATTTCAATGCTTTTTCTTATTAGCTGAAGGCGCCTAAACTAACCCTGATTTTTGAAATGAAGAGAAAAAGATAGTGAAATAATCTTAATGTCGGCATAGCCAGGATATTCGGAATAAGTGGAAACAGGTTTCAAAAAAACAAAATTCTGATAGACGCTTGAACAGCCAAAAAACTCATCATGCTGACCAAAAAAGGTATACTATTTTTGGTCAGCATGATTTTTTTACTTTACAAAGACATAGTAGCTGCTAGTCCATATCTCTGCTTAACGCAACAACGGTAAATTAGTATCCGCTTTTCTTTTCAGAACCTGAACCGCCGCCTTGGTTTTGGCTTTCACCACCGGACATTTGCCCGCTTTGACCTTGCTGGCCTTGTCCGCTTTGCCCTTGTTGACCTTGATTCTGCTGAGATGACGAACCTGATTGTGTATTCAGTTTTTCGGTATCTCTTTCATTCGGATCAATAATTTTGTTCTGTTCATGGCGCGTATCATCCATAACACTGGTAGCGAATGTACTGGCGCTTGCAAACAAAAACACGGCACTGATAATAAGTGCAATCATAGATTTGAATTTAATTTCTATCATGAGAAGCTCCTTAATTTACTGATTGTCTAATTAATAATTCTGATTGCCCACATTAAAACGTATAAGTAATGAATAAATTTACATTACTTGAACGGATTTAAATGCTGGCAATCACTTATGAGCCAGCATTGAAGAAAAATAATTTGCAACGTCATATCAACATTGCAATATTTATATTCAAGCCAGCTTTTCTCCGCGCTAAAAAACTGCGAAGAGGAGTAAATATTATTTGAAAAAAGATTTATGAGATATTAACTATGTTAATCAGTAAAAAATTAACGTGAGTATTTGATATTCGTAATCAATAACAACGGCTTTTTTCTGCACAAACCGGCTATTTGATTTCAATCTGATTCTCAACCTGTTTAACATCAGGGAGCTGGCGGGCGATGGTGTCAGCCAATTCACGCTGTGACGCCGTTTCAACAAATCCGCTTAATTTAACAATTCCATACGATGCATCTACATGGATGGCTGCACCACTTAACTCAGGTGATTCGATAAACTTAGATTTTATTTTCATTGCAAGCTCTGTATCTTCCCGTCGTTCTGCTTCAATGGTCTCTGAACTAAACAGACTGGCGCAGCCACTGATTAAAAGAATTATAAAAAGATATTGGATATATTGCTGGTTCCGGAATTTACCGTTCATTTTTCTTTATGATCATTGATTAAATGTTAATAAGATGTATATTTCTGCTTTCTCAGCGTGCTTCATTGATTGCTTCGACAAAACCGGAGCAGTGGATGTTTTCCTGATTTTCTTCCTCTTCTTCCAATAAAGCAACCAGGCTGGCAATGGGTGCAGATGGCAGCATAGCCAAAGACGCTGCGCCCCGAAGTATGGCCGAAGTCCCTGGTGTGAAGTCAGGTTCACCAAACATTCCTTCAATGTGCAACGGCGCACGCGCCGAAAATAGACTGATATCCTTGGGTTTTGGATCAATGACAAGATCCAGCTGCTCAGTGGTAAAGTCAATGGTGCCAGCGCCCAGAAAAACAGTATCTTTGCTATCGATCACTAATTTATCCACTGTCATAACGCCATTCTCAGTGGGTAAATCTATAAAAGCGCAATTTATTCCGATATCTTTGTCATCCCCGATCAATGCCGCGATACTTTCACCAATATCAAGACCGGCAGTTTCAACAATCAAATCATCAAATTGCCCCCCTGTCATCAGCATCAGCATACCACCATCCGCTGTCGCCATCATTTCCGCTATGGAATCGCCTGCGAACCAGAACACACCCCTTCCGCCGATCAATCCGGCATTATCATCCGCAATTTCAATATGCTGCAAAATCTCAAAAAGCCGCACCCGGCGAAGTTCCGTTTCGATCTTACTGGTCACCGGTTTTCTGCCCGTATCCAACTCAACGCTCGAGCGGACACTGCCAGAGGCGACACCAAAATCCAGTGGCGCAAGTTTCAAATGTCCGTTATCAATCACCATTCGCATTGAAAGATCATCCAGCGGTAATACTGATTCAACCCGCTTGGCCCGGAAATTTATTTCAGCATCAATCTGCTGTAATGCCTTAAAATCGATTGTATCTCTTGGAAGTACCCGAATACTTGCTTCCTCCAATTTGGCTTCTTTCTTCTGTTCCGGTGAAGCCGTTTCTCCGGCCCCGGTATCGGGTGCTATACCGATCAACGGCCCGATATCATCCAAATCCAGCTTCTGCGAAGTAAGATCGGCCTGAATAAAAAGTGGGTCGTTACGCGTGTCGATATGAAGATCGCCCGTTAAATCACTGTCGCCGACACGTGCGTCAAAATTTTGCATTTTCCAAACCACTTCCTTGCGACTTAAATCTCCAACCAGTCTGAAGGGTGGCAAATCGGGAAAAGGAAAACCCAGGGCAGTAGAGAGCCGCCCCGGATTAGGACCTTCGATTTCGAGATGTAAATCTATATTTTCTAATTTTAAAGGTTCTAATAATACTCCGTCAGCTTTGAGAAACGTATCATCCAATTGTGTGATCAACGCCACGTGATAGGGTCTTCCAGCCGTTTGTAATGCAGTGAGCGAGTCCGACTTTAACGCCACTTTTAAAATTTTTCCTGCTACTTTGCCCTGCGCTTGCAGTATCACGGATTCTTTATCGCCACCTTTGCCAGTCAGTGATGCAAAAGTAGCAGTGATATCGGTATCTGTTGCAGGATCAAGATACACTACGCTTCCTTCTTTAATATGAATGCGTTTAATTATTGGAAAATCAGTGCGGTCGTCCGGGGTAACGGTTTCGGTCACGGGATCCGTTTCAAATTGCCAATTGACCTCGCCTTCAGTCGATTTTTCAAGGAGAACAACCGGCTTGATTAACGTAATTTCTGGAAAGAGCAACTGTCCTGTGATAAGTTTACGCAAATCGACACGAAAATCCACAACTGCCAATTCCAGCATGTAGGGTTTATCGCTCCAGTCGGCATTTTCAAGCCGGATTTGCGTCATTCTCACACGCGGCACTAACGACCATTCAATATCAAGATCGCCTTCGATGGTCAATGTACGCCCTGTTAATTCACCGACCTGCTGCAGGGCCTGGTCACGCGCCCAATTCCAGTTTATTAATGCAATCAACAAGCTGAATAAGATCAGCAACGAAAAGAGCAGAATCGTGGTCCATTTTAGAATGGTCATAATGTTCCCGGTTTATCAGTCACTATTTAGTTCGCCGATTTATCTTATAAGAACGTTTCATGTTTCGTCAGCGGGTTAAGATGTTTAACATTTTTTTGCATCATAATATTCATGCTATCCATGTATCGCATTATTTGGTGAGAATACTCAACTGCAAGATTTGTTGACAATATCTTTATTGAAGCTTGCAAATGGTTGTAAAATTGCGACCAAATCAGTCGGCTGAATAGTCAGGTTTGCCGGTTTTAATTAAAACTGAACATTTATTAAGTAAAATCGATCAAAATTACCATTTAAATAAAGCGCGCGAATCTTTACAAATATTCGAGTGAAAAAATTAGCGCGATGTGATTTGTGCCAGTTAATGCATCAAGGTGTATTGGAGATTTGTAAGCGGTTTATTATTAACTAAAAATTCCAGTAAATTGTATACACACGTTTATCTTTAACGCATGCTAAAAGAAAGTGCTTTTCAATTATATAAACGTTATAGCAGAAAAATATTCGATTATTTGTAATTATCCGATGAATAATGGATAGTACTCAATTACATATGTTAATAAATATTTTTTGTGTGCGTTCGTAGCGACAAAAATAGTGGCATTATGATGGCGCGGCCTTGCCAGATAAAGATTCAGTATATAACTGAACAAGTACAGGAAAATATCAACAGCTTATTTTAGGCAGCAAAACAAATGATCGCCGGGATACTAAAAAATATCAGATTTCGTATCATTAGTGCCAGGTTAATTTGACTTTTAGTGAGAAAGTTTCTATGGATATTCGTGATTCGGATAACAATCCTTCTCCTGCCGATAGGCATCTATGGCAAATTACTGCCGTGCGCGATGTCATCTTGATCATCCTATGTTTTTCAATTTTATGGGCTGGATATTCCCTTCGCGGTATTTTAACGCCAGTGCTAATCGGGTTGCTGCTCGCTTACCTCTTTAATCCATTTATTACCTACGCGCAAAAAAACTGGCATCTGCCACGCCCTCTGACAATTACACTGTTGTTGCATGTGCTCATTGCTGCCGGTGTGGGGTTAGTCATCTGGTTGGGACCGATTCTTCAAGATCAAGTTGCTACATTGACCGAAAAAGGACCAAGCTATCTAGAAAAATTAGCGCATCAATACGGGATTGACCTGGAATATCCAGGCGAGCATCTGCAGGATGCTGCATCCACGGTGAAAAAGAATGTTATATCAATTGCTCAGGCTGCGATAACTGGAACCAGTCAGGCTGTGGGTTTTATTGGCAGCATTGTCAGTGCGACAGGCTATGTATTAATTGCATCCGTGCTCGTTCCTATCTATTTTTTCTTTTTTGCGTGGCACTTTCCGGCCATGGTTAATAAAGTAAGACCCTATTTGCCCGCAAGTAAGAAGGACCAAATACTAAAAATTTTGCATCGTATGGATGGCGCCGTGGGCGGTTTTTTTCGCGGACGCTTCATCGTTGCATTGTTAATGGGAGTCATGCTGTCAATTGGCTGGTTGATCGCAGAAGTTCCCTATTGGTTTCTTCTCGGGATTGGCACGGGTCTGCTAAGTATTATTCCTTACGGCGCTACGTTGGGGTGGCCGTTTGCGGTCTTGCTCAAATATCTCGATACGACAACTGGTTCTGCTGCGCCAGATATAGACTGGCTCGCAATTGCGGTGTGGCCCTCTGTGGTATATGGTGTGGTCCAGCTCCTTGAAGGATGGCTGTTAACGCCCTGGATTCAGAGTCAGTCAACAGAATTGAGTGCGGTTTCCATTCTCATTGTGGTATTTGTCGGTGGGGCAGTGGGTGGAATCTTTGGCCTAATCCTGGCCATTCCCTTCGCTGCGTGCGTAAAAATCCTGTTGCAAGATGTCATTTTGATACGGATTAGGCGTTGGGCTGATGAAAATTGATCGCCGATGGATGATTAATGCGGATTTTATGGAATCTAAGCGGTTGTTTTTCCATGCCATGGAAGTTTTATGTTGAGGCGTGATGATTTTTCCAATCGTAATGTAAGTTCATCTCCTGTGACTGTTATGTTTGAATCGGTATTGTTTCGCCGAAGGTTGAGCTAAAATAAGCGGCATTTTGCACTTATAAAAGGGCAAATTAGGTTAAAGTTGCGCGAATGGCAATCATTCAGGTCTGTGTTAGTCTTAACGCGTCAGTCTAGCCGACGCGAACCGTGAACAGTGAAGAGACATTTCCTAATTCAATAAAATCATATCACATTGCAACCAGCGGAAATATTCAATAAGCGGTTCGGATTATGGCCACTTTGCTCATATTTTTGCCATATATAAACAACAAATTGGCTGGTCATGAAACAATGGTTGATTTTGTGCAAAAAAAAGGAGCTAAACTGCAAATACCATATCCGGCCAGTCAACAATATGAGATAATCACAGATCCAACTGTGGCTAACAGGAATGATGAACTGTTAGGGATCAACATGAGCATAGCGACGACGAGAATCAGCTTTATAAAAATGTTGCTAAAAAATAACAAAGTCGTATTACACTGATCAATGCAGCTTGCTTTTCAGATTATTACCGTCGGTTTAGCTTTCCTGACCATATTGCCAATGTCCCGGCATGAAGCATGGTGGATTCGCGGCCTGGATTTTCCCCGTTTACAACTTTTTCTGCTTATTCTCACTACACTGAGTCTGGGATTGTTATTGCTGGATTTATCACTACTCCTTTCATGGGGACTGATATCAGTTTTATTTTCATGCCTTGCCTATCAGGCCTGGTGGATCGTGCCCTATTCATTTCTTTTTCCGGTGGAGGTCAAAACAGCGCAAGCCCCGGATTCAGGCCATAATAATAGTATTAAAATTATCACTTCCAATGTATTGATGCCGAACAGAAATGCCGTGGGGCTCATAAATTTGGTTCGAGAATATGAACCGGATATTTTGGTGACATTGGAGACAGATGACTGGTGGCAGGCACAGCTGGATAGTTTAGAAACTGACTATCCTCATACTATCAAGTGCCCGTTGGATAATCTCTACGGTATGCATGTCTATTCGAGATTTCCAATGGCGAATTGTCAGATCGAATATTTGGTTGAGACTGACGTACCTTCAATGCATGCGTTGATAATGTTGCCGTCAGGACATAAGGTGCGTATTCATTTTTTGCATCCAGCGCCACCGAGTCCAACTGAAAATGGTGAATCTTCAGAGCGTGACGCGGAATTGATAATTGTAGCGAGAAGCGTGGCTGACTCCGATGTGCCGATTATCGTAACTGGCGATTTGAATGATGTGGCCTGGTCGGAAACAACACGGTTGTTTAGGAAAATCAGTAAATTGCTTGACCCGAGAGTTGGTCGGGGTATGTTTAATACATTTCACGCAGGGTACTGGTTCATGCGCTGGCCACTGGACCATTTGTTTCACAGCCATCATTTTACACTTAAGCGCATAGCGCGACTGCGCAGTTTCGGATCGGATCACTTTGCGTTATTTACTGAACTTGTCATTGAACATGACCGTAACGATAAACAAAGTGGACTGAATGCAGATAAAGATGACAAAGCGTGGGCGAGAGAGAAAACCAAGAGCGAAAATGTTAGTAAAAGAGATGTCCCGCAACCAGAAAGAAATATGGTATAACAGTCTCTTGTTGGCGTCATGAAACCTTTTTCCTAACTGTTTTTATGACCGTGCAAAGCGAGATATAGCGTTTGCATGCGATATTCAGTAAGCGTGGGAATACAACTTGAAGCCCGTAGCGCAAACAAAATAAGGCGAGTTTGGTTACGTGAAGCGATTCGCAACTGCCCACCGCGGCTGTGCGGCAGATGAAGAAGCCTGGAATACCTGCATACGGTGCGGCAAAAAGTGTTCGATTGCGATTGTTGACGACTATTGATCGACCAACTGATCAAGTGAACCGGTAGTTAACAGCGATTCGTCCGAATCTGCTGTCAAAAAAATGGCGTAATTTACTAAGAAAGTGCTGTCGGAAAGTATCCGCTGTCTCTTGCGCTGATCGATGGGCGGCAATATTTCCGGCTGGTGTACGGTGCAGGATTTTCAGAACGCTTATCCGTTCAAATAACGGACTGACGTATTACGCCCGGCATTAAACCACAAGCTTCATCTTCGAACCATGGTCTGATGGATATCGGACAGTCATATATACCTTATATTTCAAGTAACTGTGCGAGATTAATAGCAATGATTAACATAGTTAATATTCATATGCAACGAAATCGAATAAATTAGATCAAGCTGTTTCAGCTCGAAAAAGCTGAATATCAGTGATACTTTAAATTCTACTCAAGGAGTTATATATGTATTTTAATCGATTAACTATGATACTCGGAGCGGCTGTATTTTTATTTTCCACTTCTGCATTTTCCGGAGAGAATATGAATTCGACGCGTGCAGCGAACGAAACTGAATCCAGCGGCGGGGAAATGAAATACCGTGTCAGTGAGGATGCGGCCAAAATGATCGGTAAAGACGTTGTTAATCAAGAAGGAGAAGATGTAGGTTCGATTGAAAACATGTTGATAACTGATACGGATAATGTGCAGTATGCCATTTTATCTGTTGGCGGTTTCCTGGGTCTGGGCGAGAAACTGGTTGCGGTGCCATTAAATAATCTGCAGTTCGACAAAGACAAAGAAGATGTCACGCTGAAAAATGTTAGCAAAGAAGACCTGGAATCTGCGCCAGAGTTCAATTATTCGGCTTCCGGCATTGAAGATAGGCGTTTTCCGCAGTATGGCCCGGATCAACATTAAGCATTCCGTTAGTCTGCAGTACATCGCGTTAAAATGTTCTGAAACATCATTGTGATTACATGATGTTTCAGAACAGGTTGTGCTAATTTGTCCAAATTGGGATTATTTGCAAGTTGCAAGTGCGCAACCACAATAACCGGTCCATTCATAATCCCAGCGCGATAACTCAGGGATGCAATGGTATTAAGCTGCCATAGCATTATGTTAACAATATGGTTGGTAATTTCAGGTATAAATATCATGAATACAATCTGGATTCTCGCCGCAAACAGTGGCAATGCGACGCTATTTGTTGCGGATTCTCCAAAATCGCAATTGATGGAATATGAAACCTTCGACAATCCGGAAGTGCGCGTCAAACAGAATGAATTGACCAGCGATCGCCAAGGTCGCAGCTTTGACAGCCACGGCGAGGGCCGACATGCGATGACGGTCGAAACAAGTCCGAAAGAGCATGAACAGATCAGTTTTGCCAAAACAATCGTGGACCGACTTGAGCGAGGCCGTATAGATCATGCATTTGATCGTTTGATCGTCGTGGCGGCTCCCGGATTTCTTGGCTTGTTACGTGCAAATTACAGTGCGCCGCTCAACGAATTGCTGACCGAGGAAATAGACAAGGATTATACAGCGCTTCGGGCAGAGGAATTACGTGAGCGTTTGTCTGACTACATTTAAACTATTCGGATGTAGCTGGCCTGGGGTCTTTGGTGGCTTCGCCTTGTGGTATAGGTAATGTTTAATGCATATATGGATAGGTTGCTGATCATCAAAATGCACTGAACGCATGCCGACTGTACGGCCAACGATCTGGCGTTTAACGAAGAAATCAACTAAGCGTGCCGTGACACTTCACTGACGGACATCTTCCAGGGTTGGCGACAATAAACTGGAATTGAATACGATAGTTGCAATTCCAGTAGCCTTGTCAATTATCGGATTGTAACAGCAGCGCTTTGATGAATCCGTGTATGAACTTGTTAAACGTTTCAGGCTGAGACTTTCAAGTTAACAGACACTGAGTAATGATGCCGCCAGAACGCACCGTCTTCGTGTCTTCGTGGGTGACCGGTTGATTTCTGGTGATGAGTGTTTAGTGTCCCAATCCGTATTTCCGATATGCGGGGTATTCCAAGATTTTTATTAATTTGGGCATCCATCTGGTCGAGATTGGATTCCGTTTCCCGGCTTTGTTAATTGATTAATCCGACAGAGAAGAAAAAGGAATTGTATGAATAATCAAGAGCAGGATAAACCTATAATTATTATCACCGGGGCATCCGGAAATATCGGATCAACGCTTTGCGCTGCCTTGAATAATGATTATCGTGTGATCGGGCTTGATGTCAGACTGTGTGAGCAGGTGTATGCGAGCTATGAATGCGATCTTACTAACGATGATTCCGTCAAACTCGCTTTTTATAAAATTCGCGAACAATACGGCAGCAAACTGGCGGCAGTCATTCATCTGGCTGCTTATTTCGATTTTACCGGGGAAGATAATCCCTTGTATCGAGACGTCACGGTTGATGGTACGCGGCGTATGCTGAAAGTGTTACAGGAATTCGAAGTCGGCCGCTTTGTTTATTCCAGCACTATGCTGGTTCATGAAGCGGGCGTACCAGGCCAAAAGATTAATGAAGATAATGCGATCAAACCTAATTGGGCTTACCCTAAATCCAAAGCTGAAGCAGAGAAAGTCATTCAGCAGGAGCACGGTTCGATTCCTTACACAATTTTACGGTTGGCTGGTCTTTACGATGACGATAGTGCAGTCCCAACACTGTCGCACCAAATTGCCCGCGTTTACGAGCGGGACTTTAAAAGCCACCTGTATACCGGCGATTTAATGGCGGGACAGGCATTTATTCATAAAGACGACATGGTCGACCTGTTTATACGGGTCGTGAATAACCGGGATAAATTACCCGCAGACAACATTTTGCTTGCCGGTGAGAGTGAGGTGATGAGTTATCAGGAGTTGCAGAACCGCATCGGCCATCTGATCTTTGGTAAATCAGAATGGCAGACGATCAGTATTCCTGAATTCGTTGCCAAGCCGGGTGCCTGGCTGGAAGAACGGGCGGAACCGCTGGTTCCCGATGCAATCGACCAGGGTGAGAAACCGTTTATCAAGCCATTTATGATCGATCTCGCTTCCGATCATTATGATCTTGATATCAGTCGTGCGCGGACGTTGCTGAATTGGCAACCTAAACATAGTATTTATAAAGGTTTAAAGACATTAATCGCCAGTCTGAAGCAAGATCCTGCCGCCTGGTATGAGCGAAACCAGGTTATTCAGCCTGACTGGATGCAGACTGCGGAAGAAAAGGATAAAAATCCCGATAAAATCAGACATCAGCATGAAACTGAATGCCGTCAGGCACATCGGGCCAGTTTATGGGCGCATTTTTTGAATATGGGACTGGCGCTGTGGCTGATTACCTCGCCGGTGACGTTGGGGTATGAATCGCAGGCAATGATCTGGAGCGATATTATCTCTGGACTGGTGCTGTTCATATTTGCGTTGATGTCATTATCCTGGCGCCTGGGTTTTGCCCGTTGGATATGCGGTGCAGTTGGATTGTGGCTGCTGGGTGCACCATTAATTTTTTGGGCGCCGACTGCCGCTGCGTATCTTAATGATACGATTGTTGGGATGCTTGTGATTGGTTTTGCAGTACTGACGCGTCCTGTTCCCGGTGTTTCTGCGGTGGCGGCGCAAACCGGGCCAACCGTGCCGCCAGGCTGGGCCTATTCCCCCTCCGACTGGTTTCAGCGGCTGCCGATTATTATTCTTGCATTTATCGGTTTTTTTATTTCACGGTATCTTTGTGCATATCAGCTTGGCCACATTGATGCGGTGTGGGAGCCTTTTTTTGCCGGCAGTCCAAATGACCCGAAAAATGGCACCGAAGAAATAATTACGTCATCCGTTTCCCAAGCATGGCCGGTTCCGGATGCTGGCCTGGGTGCAATGACATACGCATTGGAGATTCTTACCGGTATTATGGGGACGTCAAGACGTTGGCGTACCATGCCCTGGCTGGTCATTTTGTTCGGCATTATGATTGTTCCGCTGGGTGCTGTGTCTATTTTCTTCATAATTATACAGCCGATCATGATAGGTACGTGGTGTACTTTATGCCTGATCGCCGCGGCGGCAATGTTAATTCAAATTCCTTACTCATTGGATGAGCTGATCGCCACCAGTGAATTCCTGTACCGTAGAAAGAAAATGGGCAGACCATTGTTACGGGTATTCTTTCAAGGAGATACCGACGAAGGTAAATGGGCGCCCATTCATGAAAATTTTGAACAATCTCCTGCAAAAATCATGCAGGAAATGCTGGGCGGTGGCATAACGTTACCTTGGAGTCTCGCCTTGTGTATTCCCATCGGGATCTGGCTGATGTTTACCCGGCTTACCCTCGGTGCTGAAACAAACATGGCGAATGCGGATCATTTAATCGGTTCTCTTGTATTGACAGTCGTGGTTACCGCTTTAGCAGAATCCGGGCGCGCATTTCGTTTGTTGATTGTGCCGCTGGGCGCAGCCTTGCTGGTGACGCCTTTTGTTTATGAGGCGGATATGGTCTCGACGGCAGCCAGTTTAATTTGCGGTTTGCTGCTGATCGGCTTGAGTGTGCCACGCGGAACAATCCGGAACAGCTATGGAAAGTGGGACCGGTATATTGTTTGAGAATTTTCCAATTGTTCTGAATCTGCTGATCTTTTCCGGTTTAGCTGGATTCATCTGGATCGCCGGGACACGGTTATCTTACTATGTTGACGCAATCGCGGAGCAGACAAAAATTGCGCGCGCATTCCTGGGGTTGATTCTTCTGGCGACGGCGACAGAACTGCCTGAACTTGTGACGACCGTCACGGCAGCTTCATCTGGTAACGGCGCACTTGCGTTGAACAATATGTTTGGCGGCGTGATGCTGCAACTGACGGTATTGGCGGTTGCTGATTTTTTTGTCGTGCGCGGCACCCTGACTTCCTACCCGCGCAGTCAGACTGTTGTCATCGCGGGCGTTTTATCCATTCTGACCTTATCGTTCCTGCTGGCGGTTTATCTGATAGGGGATATCAAACTGATTGCGCATGTGGGTATCGCCAGCTTTCTGGTGGGCTTTCTATATGTTTACGTCATGTATTTGCTCAGAATCAGCGAGAAACAGGACATATGGTCTCCTGTCGATTTGCCTGACGAGAAAGTCGAAAATGAAACCAGAGAGAATCAGTTTGATCATTTGACGCTTAATAAATTGATGGTGTTCTCATCGCTGGCGGCGCTGGTCATTTTGATCTGCGGGGTTGGAGTGGTCCAAGTGGCGGAAACGTTGGCCAATCAGTCCGGCTTGGGTCATAGTTTTATCGGCGTGACTTTATTGGCTGTCACTACATCTCTGCCGGAACTCAGTACTTCGATCGCCGCTGTCCGGGTTAAAGCATACACGATGGCAATTTCCAATGTATTTGGCAGCAATCTGATAATGGTGTTTTTAGTCCTTCCAGCGGATCTGTTTTTCATGGAGGGTCCGGTGCTGGATCATGTCGACTTGTCGGCTGCTTTTGCGCTCGCTGCTGGAATCCTGCTTACATCCGTATATTGTATCGGCCTTTTGGTTCGTCCCAAAATGAAAGTAATAGGCATGGGTATTGATTCACTGCTGGTTGCGATATTGTACATTATTAGTCTGGCGATACTTTATCATTTGCGATGATAATGATTAACGCCATATACCGTTTATGACTCTGCGGGGTTGCGCATTCTTTTGCTATGGTCGATGTAAACAAATATACCGTAGAGCAGCAGCCCTGCACCGCCAACATAGTACATCCCGGTTTTCAGAGTTTCCGTATCTTTGGCAAAATATGCAATGGCAATAATCAGCGGTGTAATACCGATAAACGTCGCAGAAATGAATTTACGGTAGCCGAATTTCAACATGCCGGCGGCGAAACTGATCGCATCATTCGACAGAAAAGGGGAAATACGAAACAGCACAATAGACCAGAATCCATAGTTCGTGATCCAGTAATCCAGTTTTGCCAATTTTTTTTCATCGATCAATTTATCAAGTACGGTGCCGCCTAAATTAATGCCAATATAAAAACCAAGACTTGAGGCGAGAATTATTCCGGTAAGTGAGATTAGTATGCCCTGCCAGAAGCCGTAGATTATTACCGCGGCGATTATCGGCAACCACGAAGGAACGACGATGAGAAACATCTGGATGGTGAACAGCAATATGAGGACCAGCGGTCCCCAGGCGCCAAAATCTTTAAGATATTGATTAATATGTTCCTGATCAGCTTGCGTCAGTACCTGCCAGCTGTCCCGGACGAATGATCCGAAAGCCGGTATAAAAAAATATCCCAGTACCACCAGAATGATAAATAAGCCGGTAGCCAGTAACGGCCAGTGAGTTTGGATTGAGAGGTTAAATTTTTTCATAGCGATTGTCTCTATATTAAAGCATAATATTAAACATAGAAATCTCTTGCAGAACTAATACATAAGTTAATCCTGGGCTTGAATATTGTTGCAGTATATTTAACTTATGTGTTTTTTATACGAATACATATTCAGTTAAACTGCTTAAATTGGAATTATGGGTATGCCTGTTGATCCGGGACAATTTAATGTACCGGCTTCATGGATCAAAATACGCGAATTCAAAATAGGTGAAATTAATTTATCAGATCAATAAATTATAGAGGTTTCTTATGCAAATACAGATAAACAGCGATAATCATATTGTCGGCACTCCTGAGCTCAGCGCCAGAATAGAACAAAAATTGCGACAGACACTGAAGTATTTGGAGAAGGAAATTACGCGGATTGAGGTGCATTTGAATGATGTAAACAGCATCAAGGGGGGCGCTGATGATAAAAAATGTCTGCTTGAGGCAAGAATCGCGGGTATGAATCCAATTCTTACCGAGCATTATGCCGATACTATTGATCAGGCAGTTAACGGTGCGGCAGAACAACTGGCGCGTGCTCTCAGAAGCGCGCTGGAGAAAGCGCAGGCTAGCAATAAGAGCCGTTCAACGATCAAGCGGATAGACTAATTGGTCATACACTTTTTCTTGCAAAAAGCCTGCAAGCTAAGCTGACGAATATTTC
>BQJA01000058.1 GCA_021604405.1 Nitrosomonas sp.
ATATCTTGAAATCAGCAACTTGAAAACAGAGGATGATCTGAGCAGGAAACTTGATTCGCTAATGGAAGATTATTTTGTGATTTAAACAATAACAATTGGAGTTACATGAAAATTGAGATACTCCAACTTAAGTTTCTTAAAATGCGGCATGAATCGTTGTTCATTGAGAAAAGTTCTTGGGAAGATTTTTGTGCAAAAAAGCCAAGCTGACAGATTAATCGCAATCTTCATCAGAAAAGAATATGGAAATAATTAATTCAGGCGCTATCTATACCTGTCCTATGCATCCAGAGGTTCGGCAATTGGAGCCAGGAAATTGTCCAAAATGTGGCATGGCGCTGGAGCCTTTAATAGCGGACGATTTAGAAAACGCTGAACTTGCCGACATGACCAGACGATTCTGGCTCGCAGCCATTTTTTCGATTCCTCTTATTGTCATTTCAATGGGCGATCTTTTACCCGGTCAACCTATCTCTAAAATTTTCTCTCCCAAGTGGCGAGTTATTCTAGAGTTTTTATTGGCATCGCCCATTTGCCTGTGGTCAGCATGGCCGTTTTACGTGCGTGGCATAGATTCAATTGCGCGACAAAACCTCAATATGTTTACCTTAATCGGTTTGGGCGTAAGCGTTGCATATATCTACAGCGTCATTGCAGCATTAATGCCTGGCTTGTTTCCAGCGTCTTTTAGGAATTCAAGCGGTCACGTTGCAGTCTATTTCGAAGCTGCTGGAGTAATTGTGACTTTAATCCTACTTGGGCAGGTTTTAGAACTACGCGCGAGAAATCAGACAAGTGCTGCTATTCAAAAGCTATTGGGATTAGCTGCAAAGACAGCCAGAAAAATTAAAGATGATGGAAGTGAGGAAGATGTGCCACTTGAATCAGTTGAAATCGGAAACAGGCTTCGAGTAAGGCCTGGTGAAAAAATTCCAGTCGACGGCGTTATTGTTGAAGGACGGAGTTCAGTCGATGAATCCATGATTACAGGCGAGCCTATACCTGTTGAAAAAATAGCAGGAGATAAAATTGTCGGTGCGACTGTCAATGGGACAGGCGGTTTTGTTATGCAAGCTGAAAAGGTGGGGGCTGAGACACTTCTTTCTAGAATCATTCATATGGTGGCCGAGGCCCAGAGAAGCAAAGCACCTATTCAGAAATTGGCCGATGTTGTTTCAGGTTATTTTGTGCCTGCAGTCATATTAATTGCTATGGTAACTTTTGCAGTCTGGGCAACCATGGGTCCAGAACCTGCGATGGCCTATGCCATCATTAATGCTGTTGCTGTCCTTATTATTGCCTGTCCTTGTGCTTTAGGGCTAGCCACTCCCATGTCCATTATGGTTTCCACTGGGAAAGGCGCTGAGATGGGTATACTTTTCAAAGATGCTGAATCCATTGAGATTACGAAAAAGGTCAACACGCTGGTCATTGATAAGACTGGCACGCTTACTGAAGGAAAACCCAAACTTGTTTCAGTGACTCCTCTGGGATCTTTTTCTGAGGAAATGTTATTAAACGCTGCCGCAACTATAGAAAAAGAAAGCGAACACCCGCTAGCAGCAGCTATTGTAAAAGGTGCTGAAGAGAAAAAAGTAACGCTTGGGGCGAGTTCAAACTTTGAGTCGGTAACGGGAAAAGGAGTAATAGGAAGTATTGGAGATAAATCGGTTGCCCTGGGAAATCGTGCTTTAATGGAAGAACTTAAGATCGATTTTGGTAGTTCTTATGAAACTGCTGAGAATTTCCGTCCTGAGGGACAAACTGTCATGTTTGTAAGTATCGAAGGAAAGCCTGCAGGCCTTATTGGTGTTGCTGACCCTATTAAGGGGCACACATATGAAGCGATTAAGGCCTTGCATGATGAGGGAATCAAAATAGTCATGCTTACAGGTGATAGTCAAACCACCGCTGAAGCAGTAGCTAGCAAGCTTAATATTGATCAAGTAATTGCAGGCGTTCTCCCAGAACAGAAGGTGGAGGAAATTTCTCGTTTTCAAGCTCAAGGACATGTCGTAGCGATGGCAGGAGATGGAATCAACGATGCTCCAGCACTAGCAAAGGCCAACGTCGGGATTGCCATGGGAACTGGAACGGATGTAGCAATGGAAAGTGCAGGCGTCACGCTTGTAAAGGGTGATCTTAGAGGAATTGTTCGAGCTAGAAAATTGAGCCGGGCTACTATGTTGAATATAAAGCAGAATCTATTTTTCGCTTTTATTTATAATGCGGCTGGAGTCCCGGTAGCCGCGGGTATTCTTTATCCATTTTTTGGGATTCTCCTAAGTCCCATGATTGCTGCAGCGGCAATGAGCTTTAGTTCGATTTCGGTAATCACTAATTCTCTCAGATTAAGGTCTACAAGTATATAAAAAAAGGAGATATGAGAAAATTATGAAAAACAATTCCATGAAAGATCAACGTAAGAATTTTTGGAAAAATCCGATAGTTCTCATTAGCCTGGTGGTAATAGGATACTGGGTCTACACCTATCATTGGGAACATGCATTAGGTTTTTTACCTTATACCATTTTACTTTTATGCCCACTCATGCATATTTTTATGCATGGAAGTCATGGACATGGCGGGCATAGTAGGCATGACGTTCATTGGAATTATGAAGACCGTAAAAATAATCAGGAAACGGAAAAGGATAATTAAACATGCACGATGAATCAGCATATGGTCTTTGGATTTTAGTAATCTTAAACTCTGCAATTTTTATTATCTTTGCATTTAGTTTCACTAAGCCAAAAACAATAACGGACTGGCGGTCACTTGGTGTTTTTTCGGCGTTTATATTGGCTTTATTCACTGAAATGTACGGTTTCCCCTTAACTATTTACTTCTTATCTGGTTGGCTTTCTGAAAAATTCCCAGATCTTAATCTATTAACACATAGCAGTGGCCACCTATGGACTGTATTTTTAGACACTAAAATTAATCCGCATTTTCATCCAATCCATCTTGCTTCTAATGCTTTAATTATCTTAGGGTTTGTAATACTTTCAGCTAGTTGGAGGATTCTTCATGCAGCTCAAAGTAAACATTCACTAGCAACAACTGGCTTATATTCAAAAGTTCGTCACCCACAATATATAGGCTTCATTTTTATCATGTTCGGCTTTCTAGTAATGTGGCCAACAATTTTAACGTTGGCGATGTTTCCAATTTTAGTATTTATGTATTACAAGTTAGCCAAATCCGAGGAAAAGAAAGCTATTGAAGAATTCGGTGATGAATACAAAAGATACATGCAAAATGTATCAGCATTTATTCCTAAGCCTAAAGACAGAATGAAAAATGTCAACAAAGAGACTAATGAATAATATTGCAGAAATTATTGCTTGCATAATAGGGATAAATATTTTGGCTAAAATTTTTTTCGGTCAAGTATTTATGTTTAAATTATCTTGTTTTGGCAACTCTTTATTTTTCTATAAAACTGCAAAATTACTGCAAGCCTCAAATAAAGTATTGCCTGCAAGGTGGGCCAAATGAAAATTAAATTTTTTTGGCACTACCAAAACCGTTACAGGTTCTAAGTACTTACTTGAACACAACCAAAAGAAAATTCTGATAGATTGTGGTTAGTTTCAAGGTTTAAAGGAATTGCGACTTCTCAACTGGTTCGAGCTGCCAATTAATATCAGTGAATAGACTGTATCGTATTAACACATTCCCATATTGATCATTCAGGCTTTATTCCTCGGCTTGTTAAGCAAGGCTTCAGAGGGAAGATATATTGCACGCCTCCTACCAGAGATCTTTGTAAAGTTCTGCTGCCTGACTGCAGATATCTCCAGGAAGAGGAGTCGCGGTATGCGAACAAGCGTGGTTATTCTAAGATAATGCGACAAAACCAGAGTAACTGGATTCGATGAACGAATGGCGCCACACATCACATGGCTGACACTGCTACCATTTTGAACGCACCCATAACCCGGGCGGGTGTGCCGTTACCGCTTGGTGCTTACGAACGCTGCGGTGGGTTGAACCTGGCGGTGTTCAGCCGCCATGCGACGCAGGTGAGTCTGCTGTTGTTCGATGCGCCATCGGCCAAGGCGCCCTGCCGAACCATCAAATTGGACCCAGCGCAGCATTGCACCGGCGACATTTGGCATGTCTGGATTGAGGGCCTCGGCCAAGGCACTATCTACGCCTGGCGTGTCAATGGCCCGTTTAAGCCGGAGCTGGGACACCGCTTCAATCGTCACAAAGTGCTGCTCGATCCGTATGCCGCCGCACTGGTGGGGACAGACTGCTGGGACTTCGCCTGCGCGTGCGGTTTTGATGCGGCGTCGCCAGCGCTTGATCTATCCTTTTCGAGTGAGGACGACACCTGGTGGCAGGCCAAGTGCCTGGTGAGCGACGGCATCTTCGACTGGCAAGACGACCGGCGACTCCATCTTGCCTGGGCCGATACGGTGATCTACGAAAACCACGTGCGCGGGTTCACCATGCATCCGTCCGCCGGGGTGGCGCAGCCCGGTACCTATTTGGGCCTCATCGAGAAGATCCCTTATTTAAAAGAACTGGGCATCACCGCTGTCGAGTTGATGCCGGTGCAGGAGTTCTTTGAGAACGAATTGGTACGGGACAATCCGCTCAATGGCGAGCGTCTGCGCAACTATTGGGGCTACAGCACGGTTGCGTTCTTCGCCCCCAAGGAAAGCTACGCCAGCCGCCGGAAGCCGGGTAGTCAACTGATCGAGTTCAAGACCATGGTCAAAGCGCTGCACCGCGCCGGTATCGAGGTGATTCTTGATATCGTGTTCAATCACACCGCCGAGGGCAATGAGAGCGGGCCGACGCTCAACTTCCGCGGGCTGGACAATCGAATCTATTATCTGCTGGAGGATAACCGACGGCACTACAAAAATTATTCCGGTACCGGCAATACCCTGAATAGCAACCATCCCGTGGTGCGCGATTATATCCTCGATTGCTTGCGACACTGGGTCATAGAAATGCACGTGGATGGTTTCCGTTTCGATCTGGCTTCAGCGTTGGGCCGTGATGCACAGGGCAATCTTCTGGCCAACCCGCCGTTACTGGAGCGCATCGCTGAGGATCCCGTCCTGCGCGACGTTAAGCTCATCGCCGAGGCTTGGGATGCGGGCGGCGCCTACCAGGTGGGTAGTTTTCCGGGGCAACGCTGGTCGGAATGGAACGGGCGTTTTCGCGATGATGTGCGCTGCTTCTGGCGCGGTGACATTGGCATGTTGGGCGCACTGGCTAGCCGCATTGCCGGCAGCGCAGATATCTATCAGCACGGCGGCAAGCAGCCGATTAACAGCATCAACTTCATTACCTGCCACGATGGGTTCACCCTGAACGACCTGGTCAGCTACCGGGACAAACATAATGAAACCAATGGTGAAAATAACGCCGATGGTGACAACAACAACTACAGTGACAATTACGGCGTTGAGGGAGCCACCGACGATCCGGCCATTGAGGCGGTACGCCTGCGGCAAATCAAGAATTTCATTGCGACCTTGTTGCTCGCCCGCGGCGTACCAATGCTGCTCGGTGGCGATGAGTTTCGCCGCACCCAAGGTGGTAACAACAACGCTTACTGTCAGGACAATGAAACATCCTGGTATAACTGGGAACACTTGCGACAACATTCTGAGACCTTTCGCTTTACTCGCGAGATGATTGCCCTGCGCAAGCACCATGAAATTCTTCGCCATGAAACATTCTACACGGCTCAGGATATTCGATGGCTTAGTCCGGACGGTACCGTACCTCAATGGGAGGGCCCGGATCGTACCTTTGGTTGCGTCATCGATACACCTAATAGTGCCGAGCCAACGTTGTGCCTGTTGTTCAATGCGGGTCTGGGCAAAGTGGATTTTGCGCTTCCTGCGATATTAAACGGGTACCCCTGGCGAATTGCAGTGGATACGGCTCAGCCAGCCCCGCACGACATCTACGCCCCTGGTGATGAGCCGTTGCTGCATGGGCAAGACCGATATGGTTTGCAGGATCGTTCACTGGTAATACTGATTAGTGACTAGGCGTATTACGGTTGTAACTGTGCAGCCCTAGCCTAAGAGCACAGTACCCGATTCAAGATGCTGAGCCAGGTGAATTGGGCGAGGCTATACTGAGGTATGGCGGTGGCGGTGGCGCTGCGCGAGCTGGATCGCATCGAACGCACGTTGTTCAATAATATTCATGCTTAACACTCCAGAGTTCTCCGACAAAATGTCGGATATTAATTAATCTGGGGTGGAAACTTTTCAACGCTGTTTCACCCAGAACTCTGGTAAGTTTTGCACGCTGATTAACACTTGGTCTCGCCACCGGTATAAATGCGAGACAAATTACGCTGTGGAGTACGCATGAAAATTTTGATCGTGGAAGATGAACCCAAAATCGGAAATTACCTGAGACAGGGTCTGACCGAGGCTGGCTTCATCATCGATTTGGCTCGGGATGGGCTGGACGGTTTGCATTTGGCCCTCACCGAAGACTATAACCTGGCAATTTTGGATGTGATGCTGCCGGGCATCGACGGCTGGGAGGTGCTGCAAGGTATCCGCAGGGCAGGAAAAGAGATGCCTGTACTCTTTCTCACGGCCCGTGACAGTGTGGATGATCGGGTCAAGGGGCTGGAACTCGGGGCGGACGACTATCTGGTGAAGCCTTTCGCCTTTTCCGAACTGCTGGCCCGTGTCCGAACTGTGCTCCGGCGTGGAGGGATGACTAAGGAGTACGAGTTTCTGCGCGCCGCCGACCTCGAACTCGACCTGATACGGCACCGGGTTGACCGATCAGGCCAAAAGATCAATTTAACATCCAAGGAGTTTGCCCTGCTGGAACTTCTTATGCGACGCCAGGGCGAAGTGATTCCGCGTTCCCTGATCGCCTCCCAGGTTTGGGATATGAACTTCGACAGCGACACCAACGTAATCGAGGTTGCCATCCGACGTCTGAGGGCAAAAGTCGATGATGGTTTCGAGCCGAAGCTGATCCACACCATCCGCGGCATGGGCTATGTTTTAGAGGTGGCTGAGTGAGTGCCTTTGGAAGCAAATCCATCACTGTTAGATTAACCCTGCTGTTTGCGTCAGTTTCGACGACGGTTCTCCTGCTGTTAGGGTTGCTGGTCGGCTCACTGGTCGAGCGGCATTTCGTACAGTTGGACATGGAATTGCTCAGCGGCAAACTGGAACTTCTCCGCCACACATTGAAGAAAGTGCGCTCCGACCAGGAACTCGAGGCGCTGCCGAGACAACTGCAAGATTCCCTGGTGGGACACCACGGTTTGGCGGTGGTCATTTTGAAGCCGGGTGGTCAGATCCTGTATTCGACTGAAAATGTGAAGTTTCCAGAGAATTTGCTTGCCGAAGTCAAAGAGAACCCCCTCCACCAGACGCTCTGGAACGACCCTGATAACCATCGCTATCGCGGGATTTCCACCAAAGCGCCGACCAGTATCGAAGGCGTGTCACCACTGGTCGTTGCCGTGTCCACAGACCTGTCGCACCACGAGCATTTCATGCACTCGTTTCGGACGGCGTTGTGGACGGTCATGGGCCTGGCGGCGCTGCTAACCGGCTTTCTCGGCTGGATGGTGACACGCCATGGACTAACGCCCCTTCGGAGCATTGGTCGTAGCGCTGCGGTCATCACCGCGAATCGCCTTGATCAACGGCTGCCTGTAGCCACCTTTCCCGCCGAACTGGCCGAGGTAGCGAAAACCCTGAACGAAATGCTGGCACGGCTCGAAGAATCCTTCTGCCGGCTGTCCGTCTTTTCCTCGGATCTCGCCCACGAGTTGCGTACGCCGGTCAGCAATCTGCTGACACAAACCCAGGTTACTCTGTCCAAGACCCGGACACTCACCGAATACCAGGACGCACTGGCTTCCAACGTGGAAGAGCTCGAGTGTCTATCGCGGATGATTGCCGACATGCTTTTCCTGGCCAAATCGGACAACAACCTCATCGTCCCCCATCGCGAGATGGTCGATTTGGTGGCGGATGTGAGTAGCTTATTCGAATTTTACGAGGCGTTGGTCGAGGAAAAGGGAATTAGTCTGACCTATTCCGGAAGGGGCGCTGTTTTCGGCGACAAGTTGATGCTGCGCAGAGCCGTCAACAATCTGCTCTCGAATGCGGTGCGCCATACGCCGAAAGAGGGAATGATAGTAGTTCGCGTTGACGATTCCGACATCTCGACCGTCGTTTTGTCGGTGCAAAACACCGGAGAAACCGTCGCCCGTGAGCATTTGCCGCGATTATTCGACCGCTTCTACCGGGTGCACCCATCGCGGCAGCGTTTTGGTGAGGGGGCAGGACTCGGTTTGGCAATCACGCGTTCTATCGCGCACGCCCATGGCGGAGAGGCTATGGCGCATTCGGAGGACGGCTTCACAACGTTTGAGATTCGGCTTCCGGTTTAAACGATGAGTATACAAATTTTCAGGGAAACCCCGGTGCGTAATGGCCTATGGATTTAGGATCGGTGTTCTCAGGGGGTTATCCGGTAAGCGCACCCAGGAGTACACAGGCGCGTTTTAGGAGTTTGGGGAACATGTAATCTACCCGATGTTGAACCGGGCAGGTTCAAGTTAAAAAGCTAACCAGCCATTCACTATGAAGGTGTTGTTGGATTGAGCATTCGCACTTGTGGCATTGGCTTGAGAATAACCAATATACTGCAAGCTGGTACGCAAATTCATCAGATATGAATGCGAATTGGATTTACCAAAGGGAACATATACCAGTTCTGCTGAATAGAATTGGCTGTCTGGTTTGAGCAACGATACTACCCTCCCCGTCAAATTGGGCGGCATGTGATCCATTTATTTTCATATATCCGAAAGTCAAACCATAGTGCATATTCCACTGAAAGTTGCCACTCATTCCACGCTATGGGTGCCACCCAAACCGGTGATAATTGCCACCCTATCGGAGCGAGGCGACGCAGGTGTTTTTTTGTTTTACTTGTTTAATTATTGTCTGTCAATTTTGTTTTTTTCGCATAGATTCTCCTGTTAAATTGATCCCCAGTCATCCAGCACCAGCACATCGGTTTTTGCCAGACGTGCTAATAGCTTGGCGTAACTACCACCGCCTTTGGCCAAGGGCAATTTCTGTAACAATCACGAAACCGTATTCTCACAAGCATGGTGCCCATAAACGCTGACCTGGCCAAGGAAGATTACGGAAATGTAATGTCCCAGTCACCTTTCCGTAAGGAAAACTGTTTAAACTGATCACATTCAAATCAACCAGGAAACAATCATTTTCCTGACTGCCAACGTAGTATTTTAAACATGGAGGTAGAGATGAATGCTGCAATAAAACAACCCAAGAGAACTAGGCGTACCAAGAAAGAATTATCTAGCAAAGATAAGGCATCTGAATCTGAACTAAATGAACAAGATCGAGATTCTCGTGTTGCAGTTTCAGCCTACTACAAGGCACAGGCTCGTGGATTTGAACCAGGACATGAGTTGGAAGACTGGCTGACTGCAGAAGCGGAGGAAAACCAATGAGTACCCTATCCATTGAAAAGCAAGAGAGCGCAAAAACTTCAGTCATCAATAATTACACCAAGGGTCGCATTGATAGCAAAGCTAACATTGGCAAAAAGGAGAAAGCAGCGCTGACACTTTTTGATGATGGCAAGATTCGTGATTGCAACCAAGTAGCTGGAAATTTGCTTGGCTGCTCGCCCAGTGAATTGACTGGACAGCATATTACTAACCTGAGTTCGGGATAAGAAATATCAAGCAGGTTCTTGTAAAAAAGAGGAAAATATAGGTTTCCACACTTAGATTTTCCTTAAGAACCTGCTTGCCATGAATTTAACACAATTATTTTGCGATGTAGACGATTTTTGCCAGCATTTTATACCTGAATGGCGCAAACAACTTGTTTCAAATGAAGAAACTAAACGCAATCGCGCTCATCGTATGAGTTATAGCGAAATCATCACTATTTGGATTTTCTACCATCAGTCAGGTTATCGAACATTTAAATGGTTTTATCAAAAATATATTCAAGCGCAATGCCACAATAAATTCCCTAAGTTGTTAAGTTATAATAGATTTATTGAAGCAGTACCAGAAATATTAGTGCCCATTTCGGTTTTCATGAAAAGCCGTCAGGGTAAAACACAAGGAATTGCATTTGTTGATTCAACACCTTTGAGGGTTTGCAAGAATCTTCGCATTCCTCGCCACAAGACCTTCAAGGATAAAGCTGGGCGAGGTAAGTCATCAACCGGTTGGTTTTATGGATTCAAGCTCCACTTGATTGTTAATGACCAAGGAGAAATTCTCTCGTTTTGTATAACACCGGGTAATATAGATGATAGAAAACCCGTACCTCATTTAGCTAAATTTCTAACAGGAAAGTTGTTTGGTGACAGAGGGTATATTTCTAAAAGATTAACTCAATTATTGTTGGATCACGATGTGAAACTAATAACAACATTGAAGAAAAACATGAAGAAACAAATAATTGGCGAATTCGATAAATTATTGCTACGTAAGCGTAGCATAATAGAAACCATCAATGATCAACTAAAAAACATTTGCGATCTTGAGCATTCGAGGCATCGCTCTTTGACCAATTATATGTCTAGTATTGTTGCAAGTTTAGTCGCTTATTCTTATCAAGAGAAAAAGCCTGTTCTAGATTTACGTAACGCAAATTTATTGCCAGCAACTACGATAGCTTAAACCGAACTCAGGTTATTACTAAACTGTTGCCGCAATTGGCAGAAATCAAACTGGTTCAGGGCAAGCAGGCTAATTCATATTTACGTTTTCTTTCACGTATTGGTCACCCCTTTGAAGTGATGGACATGAAAGGGATGCATATTAAATGCGGACTTTTCTTTAACGATGTGGAAAATCTCGGCCAGCACCATCTGCGCATAATTATCTGCCCGGCCAAGTAAGAAAGTAGCTAAACAAAAATTGCATGCGACACTACTTAGAGTGTCAAGGCATAAGCTGATGCAAGCCGTTTAAGGAAATCGCTGATACATTGACAAAGTTTGACTGGGATAATGACAAATTAATTGTTCTTGAAGTAAGCCATGTCAGGAAAATTCTTGAACGTTATTTGTGTAGGAGGCTATTGTTGAAGCTTGGGCTAATGCAATCGAATGTAAATATCTTGACACAACGCCCTTTAATAAGAACATTGCGACGTGACAGACTGACGATTTAATAAAGTTCTATTATTGCGTTATATGCCCACTACAATGCCTTAGACAATAAAGCGCTGTGTTTTTATTTAAAGTTATTCAGACAGGAGAAATGTTATGAAATCTACGAAGGCTGCAACAAGTACAGGTAAATCCAAAACAGACAAAGAGGTTTCTATCAAGGCCACGGAGAATACAGTCACACCAGAAGAGCGGAATCATATGATCGCTGAGGCGGCTTACTTTCGCGCAGAACATCGGGCTTTTCAAGGCGCCAATCTGGAGCGAGATTGGCTTGAGTCTGAAGTTGAAATTGATAACTTATTGACATCCTAGTTTGCATTTTCCTACCTTGGATCGACAATGAACACAGCAACACATTATATCCATTGGTTTCGTGATATTACAGTCGACGATGTACCTCTGGTAGGCGGTAAAAACGCCTGGGGCATAAACCACGCAAGATAAATGAAACATGATTAGTGAGGTAAGAGGAGAGTCTATCCCATTGCGCTACAACCATCGGAAATTGTAGAAAGGCATGCGTCTAAAAATAATTGGTCACTCCGCTCTATTGAACGTTCAACAAGGAAGATAGCGATATGCCGGACAAAATACTTGTTATCAATGCTGGTTCATCGAGTATCAAGTTTGCTGTTTTTACTACACAGGAAAACAGTGTCTTACTTTGCACGATATATCGCGGCCAGATAACAAGGATTGAACACCAAACTCGTTTCAGAGTTTATGGTTGTAGCGGCCACCCCCTGGAGTTGGAAGAACGATTTCTTGCCGACGCTAAAAAAATCCAAAGCCATGGGGATGCATTTTCGGTTTTACTGGACTGGATCGGTCATCACCTGGGTAAATCACCACTCACCGCTGTCGGTCACCGTATTGTTCATGGTGGAGAAGACTATTCAACCCCAGTAATTGTTACAGAGGAGGTATTACATAACCTAGAAGAACTTGTTCCGCTGGCTCCATTGCATCAACCTTATCAGGCGACGGCAATCAAAACCTTAGCTCAACAACAACCCGGATTACCACAGGTCGCTTGTTTTGATACCGCCTTTCATCGAACGCAACCCTTCATCGAACAACAATTTGCACTGCCCAGGGAACTTAGGCAACAAGGAATTTTGAAATATGGTTTTCACGGTTTATCGTATGAGTATATTGCTAACATACTGCCTGAATATTTGGGTGGCGCTGCTGAAGGTAATGTAGTTATTGCCCATCTCGGTCAAGGTGCAAGCATGTGTGCGATAAAGGCCCGCAGAAGCGTTGCCACCACTATGACCTTTAGCCCTCTGGACGGTTTACCTATGGGGACACGATGTGGTGCGCTTGATCCATCGGTTATTTTTTACTTGATGAGAGAAAAGGGCATGAATATCGATACCGTCGAGAATCTCTTGAATTATAAATCGGGGTTGCTTGGCGTTTCGGGAATCAGCGGCGATATGCGCGAGCTCTTGAACAATGGCAGCCCGCAAGCTGCAGAAGCTGTCGACTTATTTGTGCACTGTGCGGGCCGCGAACTGGGTTCGCTGGCGGCAGCTTTGGGTGGACTGGATGCGCTGGTGTTTACAGCAGGCATTGGTGAACACTCCGCCGCTATTCGAGAACGAATTTGTCGAGAAGCGTCCTGGCTGGGACTTCATGTGGACGAGGCAGAAAATGTTGCAGAGGGTCCTCGAATTAGCACATTAGACAGTTCGGTGTCCGCCTGGGTGATCCCAACCAATGAGGAGCTAATCATTGCCGAGCACGTCATTCGGGTTGTAAGTGAAAGCCCTTAATTGTAGGTAAAAAAGAAAAATGTTACACATAACCATAAGTTATCGGAGTACTGGAAAATAATCTCTTTATCGTGAGTTTTCGCGATATAAATAACAGAAAAGCTGGAACCAAACCGGTTCAAAATTGGAAGGAGCAAGCATTAATGGAAGCCACAATCAAATCTACTGACCAGCACTGCGCTCTGTCTGCTGAGGAATTACGCAAAATCAACGCTTACTGGCGCGCGGCGAACTATCTGTCCGTCGGTCAAATCTATCTGCTGGATAATCCGCTATTAAAACAACCCCTAACGCTTGAACATATCAAGCCAAGATTACTTGGTCATTGGGGTACTACGCCAGGTTTAAATTTTATTTATGCGCACTTTAACCGCATTATTAAAGCGCATGACTTAAACGTTATTTACATTGCCGGCCCGGGTCATGGAGGCCCCGGCCTAGTGGCCAACACTTGGTTAGAAGGCACCTACAGTGAGGTGTATCCAAATGTGCCACAAAATACTGAGGGGATGAAGAAACTATTCAAGCAATTTTCTTTTCCAGGCGGAATTCCCAGTCATTGTGCACCGGAAACACCGGGATCAATTCATGAAGGTGGAGAACTTGGTTATTCTGTTGCACATGCCTATGGCGCTGTGTTTGACAATCCTGACCTGATTGCCTGCTGCGTAGTTGGTGATGGCGAGGCAGAAACCGGTCCGCTTGCCACCGCGTGGCATTCAAACAAGTTTTTAAACCCGATTCATGACGGCGCAGTGCTCCCTGTTCTGCATTTGAATGGTTACAAAATTGCCGGCCCAACGGTGTTGGCGCGCTTAAGTCATGAGGAATTAAAGAGCCTGTTCATTGGTTATGGCTATAAACCTTATTTTGTTGAAGGATCAGACCCCGAGATTATGCACCAGCGCATGGCAGCTACGCTAGACATCATTATTGCAGAAATAAAAACGATTCAACGCGAAGCACGTAGCACCGGTGTCGCTGCCCGCCCACGCTGGCCGATGATTATCCTGCGTAGCCCAAAAGGTTGGACCGGTCCTGAGGAAGTCGATGGCCAGAAAACCGAAGATTATTGGCGCTCGCACCAGGTGCCGTTCGCCGAGATGGCGACAAAACCAGAGCACGTCAAGTTGCTTGAACAATGGATGAAACGTTACAAGCCAGAAGAGCTATTCGACGAGAACGGCGCACTGATGCCGGAGCTAGTGGAATTGGCGCCCAAAGACGTGCGCCGGATGGGTGCTAACCTGCATGCGAACGGTGGTTTGTTGCTAAAAGATTTAAACATGCCGGACTTTCGTGATTATGCTGTCGAGGTATCCAAGCCTGGACAGGTAATGGGTGAAGCGACCCGTGTAATGGGCACTTTGTTGCGCGATGTCATGCAGCTTAATCAAGACGCCCGGAATTTCCGGGTCATAGGGCCGGACGAGACTAAATCCAATCGTCTCGGTGCTTTGTTCGAAGTAACTAATCGCACCTGGATGGCGGACGTGCTGCCTGAGGACGATCACCTTGCGCCGGATGGCCGCGTAATGGAAATTCTTAGCGAACACACCTGCCAGGGTTGGTTGGAAGGGTATCTGCTGACCGGCCGTCACGGCTTGTTCTCTTGTTATGAAGCATTCATTCATATTGTTGATTCAATGTTTAATCAACATGCGAAATGGCTCAAGGTGAGTAAAGAAATTCCCTGGCGTCAGCCCATCGCTTCATTGAATTATTTATTGACTTCCCATGTCTGGCGGCAGGACCACAACGGTTTTTCACATCAGGATCCCGGTTTCATTGACCATGTTGTCAATAAGAAGGCCAGTATCATTCGTGTTTACCTGCCACCCGATGCCAATACGTTATTGGCTATTACTGACAAATGCTTGCGCAGCCGTGACTTTGTCAATGTGATTGTCGCAGGTAAACAACCGCAGCTGCAGTGGCTTGATATGGATGCTGCGATTAAACATAGCATGGCAGGTATCGGCATTTGGACGTGGGCGAGCAATGATCAGGACGCCGAACCGGATGTGGTGATGGCTTGTGCAGGCGATACCCCTACTCTCGAAACGCTGGCTGCGGTGGATTTATTGCGCCAGCATGTTCCGGATATCAAAATACGTGTGATTAATGTCGTGAATTTGATGGCGATACAGCCTCTTGAAGAACATCCGCATGGCCTGTCAGACAAGGATTTCGATGCCTTGTTTACCACCGACAAGCCGATTATTTTTGCTTACCACGGTTATCCCTGGTTGATCCACCGGTTGACTTACCGTCGCAACAACCACAAAAATTTACACGTACGCGGATACAAAGAAGAAGGCACCACCACCACGCCATTTGATATGGTCGTACTCAACGATCTGGATCGTTTTCATTTGATCGGTGACGTGGTCGACCGGGTGCCAAGACTCAACCGCGTCGGCGCATATGTAAAGCAATTTGTCCGCGACAAGCTCGTCGAACACCGCCAATACATCACCACCCACGGCAAAGATATGCCTGAAATAACCAATTGGAAATGGCCTTACTCATAATTTACAAGTGCTAACAAATAATTAACTTGCAAGGGAGACATGAATCTCATGAAAATACCTCGTTTAATGGTGCGTTATTTACAGGATTTGCCCGCTGAGCTGATCCCGCTGGTGGAAGTGATTGCAGATCTAGCGACAGATTTACGCTGGACCTGGAGCCATGCCGGTGATGCGGTGTGGAAAGCAATAGACCCGCAATTATGGGAACAAAGCGAGAACCCCTTTGTAATCTTGCAAAACTTATCTCGCGAACGACTTGAAGAATTAAATCAGAACCTGCAATTTAAACAGCACCTCGATCATTTGGCTGACGGACGCAATAGCTACTGTGATCGCTGTGGCTGGTTCGGTGACGTACATGCCGATGTCAAACTAAAAGGAATAGCCTATTTCAGTATGGAATATGGTTTGGGCGAAGCCCTGCCACTGTATGCGGGTGGCCTTGGCGTATTGGCGGGTGATTATCTCAAGGCGGCCAGTGATCTGGCCTTGCCCGTTACCGCGATCGGTCTTTTGTATCAGGAAGGTTACTTTCGACAAGTGCTGGATGCGACTGGCTGGCAACAGGAAATATACCCATATAACGACTCTAGCAGTCTACCACTACGTCCGGTGTTGAGCCGTAATGGTACTTGGTTGCATATACCCATTGAGCTGCCTGGGCGGACTGTTCGCCTACATGTTTGGGAAGCGCAGGTGGGGCGAGTTAGCCTATATTTGCTTGATAGTAACAATCCCCTGAACAGTGCACCCGATCGCGGTATTACTAGCAAACTGTATGGTGGCGGGGAAGAGATGCGTCTGGTGCAAGAAATCGTGTTAGGAATTGGCGGCTGGCGACTCATTGAAGCATTAGGTCTGGAGGTTGATATCTGCCATTTGAATGAAGGCCATGCTGCATTCGTTACGCTGGAACGGGCACGATGCTATATGGAGAAAGAGCAGGTAGATTTTTGGGATGCCCTTTGGGCAACACGGCCGGGTAATGTGTTTACCACGCACACGCCGGTAGCTGCGGGCTTTGATATTTTTGAAAGTGACTTACTTGCGAAGTATGGCCTAGTATATGCCGAGAGTTTGAATGTAACGCCTGAAGCGTTAGTAGCGCTGGGACGACGCAATGGGAAAAATAGCGATGAACCCTTCAATATGGCATATCTGGCAGCACGGACTTGCGGCAAGATGAATGGCGTAAGCCGCCTGCACGGTGAGGTCAGCCAAGGCATTTTTCAGCATTTGTATCCTCGTTGGCCAAAACATCAGGTGCCGGTGAGTTATGTAACCAACGGCGTACATGTGCCGTCATGGGATTCTCCATGGGCTGATGAAATCTGGACGGATACCTGTGGCAAAGACCGCTGGTTAGGCACGGAAGAAATACTTACTACCGCAATTAAAGCATTGGATGACGAATCTCTTTGGACTTTATGTGGTCAGGAACGTGCTGATTTGGTGCGCCACGCCCGCCAGCGCCTTCGATTGCACCTGGGTCAACGCGGCACAGAGGTAGATATTAATGAACAAGTAGACCAGACTCTGGATCCCAACGTATTAACACTCGGATTTGCGCGGCGATTTACCGCCTACAAGCGCCCCAACTTATTGTTGCGCGACCCTGAACGCCTTATTCGACTACTAACCCAGGCGAAGCGACCCGTACAAATCATTGTCGCAGGCAAAGCTCACCCGGCCGACAATGAAGGCAAGCATTTCATCCAGGAATGGGTTCAATTTTCCGCTCGGCCGGAGATCCGCAAACATGTGGTATTTCTCGAAGACTACGATATCGCCTTGGCGCAGGAGATGGTACAAGGCGTTGATGTCTGGCTCAATACCCCGCGTCGACCGTGGGAGGCGAGTGGTACCAGTGGCATGAAGGTGCTTGCCAATGGGGGCCTGAACCTTTCCGAATTGGATGGCTGGTGGGCCGAAGCCTACACACCAGAAGTCGGCTGGGCGCTGGGTGATGGCAAGGAACATTCGGAACCGGAATGGGATGCTGTGGAGGCCGAACAACTCTATTCGATTCTGGAAAATGAGGTTGCTCCAATGTTTTATGACCGCGATGCTGCTGGCATTCCTCGCGCCTGGGTCGCCCGCATGCGGGCAAGTATGGCTCGTTTGGCGCCACAGTTCAGCACCAATCGCATGGCGCGGGAATACATTGAGAAGCTATACCTGCCTGCCGCTGCGGCTTTCCGACATAGAATAGCCCAGAAAGGCCAAGTTGCCAAAGAACTGCGCCGATGGGATAAACGATTAAGGCAACATTGGCATGAGGTGCATTGTGGTAATCTGGTTGTGTCCGAAAAAAAGGGTGGATGGGAATTAGAAGTGCAGATTTATTTGGGTGAGGTTTCCCCCGATTCTGTTCAGGTTCAAATTTATGCAGATCCGCTAGAAATGGACACGCCTGTCTGCGAGGTCATGCAGTGTCACGCCACCATACCGGGCGCTTTAAATGGACACCTTTATCGGTGTATGCTACACACAACGCGCCCCTATACTGATTTTACGCCACGCATCGTGGCGAACCATCCTGATGCGCTTACACCAACAGAAAACAATCTGATTCTATGGTGGTCAGGTACGGCAGAGTTACACAGAAATTCGCAATGAAAAGGCCACAAAGGAGTTATTAATGACAAACCCATTACAGGAAATCAAGATACTCGGTCAGAGCGTATGGCTCGATTACATTCAGCGTAATATTCTTGAAAATGGCGAGGCCGTCAGAATGATAGAAAAAGACGGGTTGGCGGGAATGACATCCAACCCGACCATTTTCGAAAAAGCATTCAACGAACATGATGACTATGATGAGGCAATCTCGGAACTTACCCGTAACGGAAGCAGTACGTTGGAGATATATGAAATATTGACATTTGAGGATGTGCGGCATGCCGCTGATTTGTTTCGACCCGTCTACGATGAGTCGAATGGTCGTGATGGTTTTGTCAGCTTGGAGGTCTCGCCTCATCTTGCTTATGACACGAAACTAACCATTGCCGAGGCCAAGCGGCTCTGGGTAACGCTCGACCGCCCGAACGTCATGATCAAGGTGCCCGCAACTCGGGAAGGATTGCCCGCCATTGAGCAATTGATTGCCGCGGGTGTCAACGTCAACGTTACGTTATTGTTTGGTTTGGAACGTTATCGTGAGGTTGTTGACGCGTTTATGGCCGGATTAGAAGCACGCGTTACCGCTGGCCAGCCGCTTGAACACATAACCTCCGTCGCGAGTTTTTTTCTGAGTCGTATAGATGTGCTGGTGGACAATTTTCTGGATAAATTTACCAAAACTGTTGTCGGCGAGTCTGCACGCACCTTACGTGGCCAGACCGCCGTGGCCTGCGCGCGCCTTGCTTATCAGCACTATCTGAACTGGGTAGAAAGTACCCGTTGGCAGACCTTATCTAAGAAAGGTGCGCAGACCCAACGCTTGCTGTGGGCGAGTACCGGCGCCAAGGATCCTGCTTACAGCGATATCAAATATGTTGAAACTTTGATCGGGAAAGAAACGGTTAACACGATGCCGCCGCAGACGCTGGTGGCTTATCGTGATCATGGCCACCCCGCTTTACGGATTGAACAGGAACTGGATGAGGCCCGCGCCTTACCGGGAAAGCTCAGCGAATTAGGTATTCACCTCGATGCGGTCAGCGAACTATTGGAAGCAGAAGGCGTACAAAAATTCATTGTTCCTTTCGATAAGTCACTGGAACGCCTAAACCAGCGGCGATCAGAGTTTGCCTAGTATGGCGACTGTGTGATAGATACTGGAGGTTCTGGATCATGTTAAATATTAAATTAATGTATCTGGCAATCGTTCTACTTACAATAATGGCAAACGATTCTGTTTTTGCACATGACGGAGGCTACGGTTATGGCGGCGGTTATGGATTTTATGGTTATGGCGGTTATTATGGTCATGGACTTTATGACTTTCCTTTTTACTATCCACCAGCTATTGTAATAGCACCACCTTCAACACCGCCTGTCTTTATACAGCAAGAGCAGCCCCAGATTGTCCAGCCGCAGGCCAATTACTGGCATTACTGTCAAAACCCGGAAGGTTATTATCCATATGTCAGAAATTGCCCGGGTGGCTGGCAACAGATAGCCTCGCAGCCACCTGCGCAATAACACAAAGAGATAAGGCTTGCTAACAGCTAAAATATTGATTATATGGTCTATACGCAGATACATGTATAAAAAAACTGCCAATTGTAATAGTCTAATAACCTCGATTGCTTCGAGAGAGGAATTATGAGTGTGGGAATGAGTTAGCGTTACCGACACGAATCAATAATCAATGAAAAATAATTGTGGCCAAAAGTAGAAACCATATGGAAGAGAAATTACAAACAATAATTGATAAAGTCTACCAAGAAGGCATTGAAAAAAGCCAACTAGAGGCGGAAGAGATCCTGCAAAAGGCAAATGAAAAGGCGCAGACTATCCTTGAAACGGCACAACAGCATGAACAGCAAACCAAGGAAAAAGCCCTGGAAGAAGCCCAGCAGATCAAAAGAGAAGTTTTAGCTGAACTTCAACTCGCTCAACTGGCAGCACTTGGTAATTTCAAGCAGCAAGTTGCCGACATGCTGGCGCAATACAGCATCAACGAACCGTTAAAAAAGGCATTTGACGATGTGGAATTTCTACAGGGTCTGATGCGCATAGCCACAGAGAAATGGGACAAGGCAGAGGACCAAATCTCACTTGCCCTTCTTCTTTCGGAAACAAAACAATCCGAACTAAACAAAATGCTAATTGAAAAATCAAAAAAGGCGCTGAAAGAAGGGATAGACATTCGTATTGACCGCCATACATCACGTGGGTTCAGAATTGAATCTAAAAGTGAAGGGTTTTACATCAGCTTTACCAGCGATGATTTCGAGCAGTTTTTCATCCGGCATCTAAGACAAAAAACGCTTGATTTATTGAACCAAAACAACCGTGATAAACCATGATTCTGGCAGAGCAATATTATTACCTCATAGCCGGGCTGCCGAACATTGAACCGGATACCGACATGCTGCCCATTGACCAAACAGCATTCAAAGACGTTCTGCTCGAACAGTGCAGTCTGCAAGAGGCGGCATTGCTAAACTGGTTACTTTACCCGTTGGACAACGAAAATCTGGTTCGCATGCTCTACCACAAAGCCGCGATGGTGGAAACAGGCGCTTTCACTTCGTCAGCGTTGGATAATATTATCAACAAAAAGGTAAATCCTCCGCATTATATGAGTACATTTCTGGAGGCGTTCTGGCAAGATAAAGAAGCGCACTCAGAGAATGAGTGGAAAAACAAACTTACAACGCTGTACTACCAAGCAACACAAACACTCGGCAATGCTTTCCTGCGTAATTGGATGGAATTCGAACTAAAACTTAAAAATCTCATTGTGGCCATCAATGGACGCAAGCATAATTTTTTATACACCGATGCACTTATCCCCGGGGGTGAATTTACCATTCAGTTAGCATCCGGCAACAAGAAAACCGATTTTGGATTGACGGACGATGAATTACCCGTGAAAGATGTGATAAAAATGATGGATAACCCCAATTTGTTGATCAAAGAAAAGTACCTAGACGACCTTCGCTGGCGATGGCTGGACGAGCACACATTTTTTCACTATTTCACCATCGAAACATTGCTGGCCTACTACGTAAAACTGGGAATATTAAGCCGCTGGCACAAACTGGATAGTCGCTGGGGTCGAGAGCACTTGCACAAAATGCTTAAAGGTTTCAGTCAAAATTTAACCTTTCCGAAAGATGTAGTGAAGTTATCGGCTCAAAAAAACTGAAATGGAAAAAGGGAAGGTAAAAAATATTATTTCAAATCTGGTAACGGTAGAAACCGACTACTCAGTTGCGCAGAATGAAATATGTTTCATACGTACTGGTCAATCCGATTTAATGGGTGGGGTGATCAAAGTAGCCGGTAACCATGCTTTTGTGCAGGTATACGAAAGTACGCGGGGGATGAAAGCAGGCGATGAGGTGAACTTTCAAGGGCACATGCTGGAGACCACGCTGGGTCCCGGGCTGTTGTCAAAAAAATTCGACGGCCTCCAAAATGATCTCAATAAAATGCAAAACTTATTTCTACAAAGAGGAGAGTATACAGATGCGCTGGAACATGAAAGTGAATGGGAATTTTCACCTTTAGCAGAAACTGGTCAATCAATACAAGCAGGTGACTGGCTGGGAGAAGTCCCGGAAAAAAATATTTCTCACAAAATCATGGTGCCTTTCAAGTTGGAAGGAATGCTTATCGTCAAATCGATAGTCGACAAAGGCCTCTACAAAATTACCGATACCGTTGCTGTACTTCAGGATTTCCAGGGAACTGAGCATATCGTTAGCATGATTCAAAAATGGCCGGTAACCATCCCGGTCAAAATCCATGAAGAAAAACCAAGACCCTTTCAGTTACTTCATACCGGTATCCGGTTGATTGATACCATGAACCCTCTGGCAGAAGGAGGTACAGGTTTTATTCCTGGTCCTTTTGGCAGCGGTAAAACCGTTTTACAGCATGCTATTGCAAAACAGGCGCAGGCCGATATTATCTTGTTTGCAGCATGCGGAGAACGGGCTAACGAAATCGTTGAGATCTTTACCGAATTTCCGAAACTGGAAGATCCGAATACTGGCGGATTGCTTATGGATAAAACCATTATCATCGCCAACACCTCCAATATGCCGGTTGCCTCCCGTGAGGCATCGGTTTATACGGCCATGACCATGGCTGAATATTATCGTACCATGGGTTTAAAGGTATTGTTGCTGGCTGATTCCACCTCGCGATGGGCGCAAGCATTACGTGAAATGTCGAACCGGCTGGAAGAGCTTCCCGGAACGGACGCATTCCCGATGGATCTCTCAGCCATTATCTCGAATTTTTATGCAAGGGCCGGCTTTGTAAAGCTGCACAATGGGAAGCAAGGGTCCATTACTTTTTTAGGAACTGTATCGCCTGCCGGTGGCAACCTGAAAGAGCCGGTTACAGAAGCGACAAAAAAAGTGGCTCGTTGTTATTATGCGCTTAGCCAACAAAGGGCCGACAGCAAGCGGTATCCGGCTATTGATCCGGTAGACAGTTATTCAAAGTATCTGGAGTACCTGGAAGTACAGCGCACATTGGGAGCGCAATTAGGTGACACTTGGGTAGATACAGTGATCGAAGCGAAAGATATTTTACTCAAGGGCAGAGAAACCTATGAGCAGATCAACATTCTGGGAGATGACAGTGTTCCTCTCGAATACCACGAGAAATATTGGAAATCGGAGTTGATTGACTTTGTCATCCTTCAGCAAGATGCCTTTGATGCCATTGACAGTTACACTTCACTGGAACGTCAGCGCTATATGCTGTACGCGGTGATAGATGTATGCCACACCGAATTCAATTTTCAATTGTTCGATGAAATCGCGCCTTATTTCAAAAAAATAATTGATATGTTCAAGCAAATGAATTACATCGAATTTCAAAGCAATGCATTTAACCAATACTGGAAAGTCCTGGAAGAGTTGATCAACCAAAAGAAAGCAAAAGAACATGAGCCTGGCATTTAAGAAAATCTATACCAATATTTCGCACATTACGAAAGCGACGTGTACGCTTAAAGCCACCGGAATAAGTAACGAAGAATTGGCCATGGTGGACGGCAAGTATGCACAGGTGGTAAAAATTATGGGGAATAAAGTTACGCTACAGGTCTTTGAAGGTACTGAAGGTATTCCAAAAAATGCTGAAGTGATATTTTCCGGCAAAGCGCCATCCTTGAAAGTCGGGCGTGAACTGGCAGGGCGGTTCTTTAACGCGTATGGCATACCTATTGATGGAAAACATATACCCGATGGCACGGAAGTTGAAATAGGCGGGCCCTCGGTAAATCCTGTAAGACGGAGACAACCCGCTGAGTTCATTGCCACCGGTATCGCAGGCATTGACCTGAACAATGCGCTGGTGACAGGTCAGAAAATCCCGTTTTTTGCTGATTCGGACCAACCCTATAACCAGATAATGGCGATGGTTGCCTTACGGGCGCAGGCTGATAAGATTATTCTTGGCGGCATGGGCCTCACCAACGACGATTATCTCTACTATCGCAATGTGTTTGATAATGCCGGTGCACTGACTCGCATCATAAGCTTTATTAATACCACCGAAGATCCTGCGGTAGAAAGGTTACTCATTCCGGATATGGCGCTCACGGCAGCTGAGTATTTCGCAGTGCAGGAAAAGGAAAAAGTGCTGGTACTGCTTACCGATATGACGCTTTATTGCGATGCACTCAGTATCGTTTCCAATCGAATGGATCAAATACCGTCCAGAGACAGCATGCCGGGCTCTCTGTACAGCGACCTGGCCAGGATCTATGAAAAGGCCGCCCAGTTTCCCGATGGCGGCTCCATAACGATCATTTCCGTAACCTCTCTTTCGGGCGGCGATATTACCCACTCCATTCCCGATAATACCGGTTACATTACTGAGGGGCAACTTTTCCTTAGAAGAGATACCGATATTGGAAAAGTGATTATCGATCCTTTCAGAAGTTTATCGCGATTAAAACAGCTCGTCATAGGCAAACAAACGCGCGGCGACCACGCACAGGTAATGAATGCTGCAGTACGCCTTTATGCCGACGCGATGAATGCCCGTACCAAGATGGAAAATGGCTTTGATCTTACCGAATATGATCAGCGTACGCTTGATTTTGCAAAAGAATATGCCCGCTTACTGCTTGCGGTAGACGTCAATATTCAGGTAGAGCGTATGTTGGATACAGCTTGGGAATTATTTGCCCGCTACTTTAAAAAAGAAGAAATAGGAATAAAGCAACAATGGATCGAAACCTATTGGAAAGAGCAGCCCGAAAACAGAATAGAAACGAATCAGGAATTAAACCATGAGCATTTGGGTAGAATAAATATCTCATTCCGGAATAAAGAAGTGGAGTAATAAATGGACATAAAATTTAAATACAACAAGACCGAACTGCAGGAACTAACAAAACAACTCCGGATTAGAAGAACTGCACTACCCACCATTAAGCACAAGGAATCCGCTTTAAGGCTCGAAGTGAGACAAGCCCGGCGGCAGGCAACCGAATTACAATTGCAGATTGAAAGAACGCTGGAGCGCATTGATTATATGGCCTCGCTATGGAGTGAATTTGATTTCAGTCTGCTGGAAATTAAGGATGTGGAAATGAGAATCAAGAACATCGCAGGCGTAAAAACGCCAGTTTTGGAAGAAGTCAAACTTGAAGAAAAAAAGATGAGTCTGTTTGATCAACCTGCCTGGTACCCAGATGGATTGCTTATTCTCAAAAAGCTTGCCTTCCAATCGGTGGAGCAGGCATTTTTTGTGCACAAGGCTGAATTACTTGACAAGGCCAG
>BQJA01000059.1 GCA_021604405.1 Nitrosomonas sp.
AATGCTTTTAGCCCACAGATGAAATTTTCCTTCTCGACTGCAGTCTTTGGTTTAACGCCTTGTCCATTACCAGTACGATCAGCAAGCTCATACGGAAAGTATTCTTGAATATCTATACGTTTTTTAAGATCGTGATTCCAACCGCGATAAGTAATATTAAAGTTGCTGATCTCTATGATCTCTTTAACTTCGAAAATACCTATTTTGGTACCTTCGGGCAGTGCTTGGTCGTGAATAAATGTCATGATTTATACCCTTTAGTGGTGGTTAAGCATTGCATTTGAATGTAAATCTTTATAATTTGCACTGTTTACAATTGATTCAGCCTTTTGATTGAATCTGGCGCCACACTGATTGGTCAGACTATGAATTTCAGGAGACACAAATAGTTACAAATTAACTATTTTATTACTTTGGGCCTGGTTTCTTTTTCGCTTAGCCTTGTCCAAACAACTGTTCTTCCTTATCAGTAAAATTATCACTTACTGGTCGCGGTTGCTTTAAATATGTTTTCCACTTTCCGCATATTGCTAATAACTATTTTGTATCTATTATCCCCGCAGGTCTTAATCTTTAATACGCCCTTTCACACGGCTCCAACGATAATCCCATGCTGATTTTACCATTCTCGCTTTCGCCCATACCATTAACCGCGAAGAACCGACGTCGATGCTAGCATCAGCCAGTAACCAGAGCGATCTTCCATATAACCCGGGAGTCAGAATTTCTCAATCTGGAAAACGGTCTTTAGTAGCGCATCCGACCGTTCCGGAATATTCAGAAACCTGATGGAACACCAGCTAGCCAGGCAGTGGTTTTTTCCTAGTAGACTTTTTTAACACATCAAGATAAGGACTCGGCACGCAGTGTTTTAGCCAGGCCATAGCAAGCCAGTAACAATAAAACACTCTGGGGTAATCCCGCAGAAATTGAAACGGCCTGGAGTGCCTGGAGACCACCTGCCAACAAAAGTACGGCGGCGGCAGCGCCTTCCGAAATACCCCAGAAAACTCGATTGGCAACCGGTGGATTTGGATTACCGCCCGATGTCACCATGTCATCAACAAACGACCCGGAATCCGAAGAGGTAATAAAAAAAATCACTGCCAGCACAAGACCGATCCACTGCATTAAAGACGTCCATGGCAAATGTTCCAGCAAAACATGAAGGGACATTGCCGCATTCTCCAGCACAGGTCCTGCCAGATCGCCGCCACCCTGACTTTCAATATAAAGTGCCGTACCACCAAATACCGAAAACCAAAGAAAATTAATTGTTGCCGGGATAAGGAGTACGCAGGAAACAAATTCGCGCACAGTCCTTCCCCGTGAAATACGCGCTACAAAAATACCTACAAATGGACTCCAGGAGATCCACCAGCCCCAGTAAAATAATGTCCATTGTGCTTGCCAATCAGAGTCAGGGCGCAGATCCAGCCATACGCTGGCAGGTAATAAATGCTGCACGTAATCCAATATTGCAGAAAAAAACGTAGCGGTTTGATAGCCAGTGGGACCCACAACAAAAACAAATATTAGAAACAATCCCATTACCACGCAGTTCATCAGGCTTAGATAACGGATACCCCGGGAAACACCGCTCACGGTGGATATTGTTGCCACCGCTGTAATCAGGCAAATAATCCAGATCTGCACCGCAACCGAATAATTGACGTCAGCCAGTCGCGTTAACCCTGCGTTGATTTGCATTGCACCCAGACCCAACGAAGTCGCCACACCAAGCAACGTACCGACCGTGCAAAATGCATCGGTGGCATGCCCAAGCCACCCGTAGATACGCTTACCGAATACTGGATACAATAATGTGCGTGGAGCCAGCGGCAAATCTTTCCGAAAATGAAGCAAAGCGATCCCCAGCCCGAACACAACATACACCGACCACGGATGCAGCCCCCAGTGAAAAAAACTAAAGCGCATTGCCTCAGTGACGGCCGCAGGACTTCTCGGTTCCGCCGTTGGCGGCATTTGATAATGATGAAGCGGTTCAGCAACACCCCAGAAAACCAATCCCATACCCATACCAGCGGCAAATAGCATTGCCAGCCATGCCAGACGGTTGAATTCGGGCATTTCATCAGGTTTGCCAAGACGTAACTTACCATACGGGCTGATTAACAACCAGAAAACAAAGGCCAAAATTCCCGCCGTTGTTAACACATAATACCAGCCAAAAGTTTCGGTAATAAACTGCAGCAGGCTACTAAATGTTCGACCCGCACTCTCAGTCCATAGCCCAGCATAGGCGATCAACGCAAGATTAAAAGCCGCGGCAGAAAAAAAAACGGGTGGTGAAATACCGGCGCGCCATTCACGAAGCGACTGCCAGAACTGACGAATAATCTGCATTTTTCAAAGGCTGGCTCTACAGCATGATTTCCACACCGATCCCAACCTGCACCCTATCAAATAACTCTATCAAGTCGCAATTTTTCATTCGGATACAGCCAATTGAACCCGGTTTTCCCATTTCAACGCTATCCGGACTGCCATGAATATAAACATAACGACGCATGGTATCCACCGAGCCCAATCGATTAAAACCTGGTTCACAGCCTGAGAGCCAACAAATGCGCGTCAGAATCCAATCTCGACTGGGAAAACGTTCACCTAATTCCGGCGTATAAATTTCACCGGTTGGACGCCGCCGAATGAAAACCGTGTTCACGGGTTGGCCTGCACCAATCTTAGCACGAATAATATGTTTTCCCAGCGGCGTACAAAAACTGCCATTTTCCTGACCTACGCCATTTTTTGCCGAAGAAATAACATACTGCTTGATAACATCACCCCCATCATCCAACAAACCAAGTCGTTGCTGGGCAATACTGATATTAATCTTCATCGCCACCCCGCTCCTTCATCTTGCGTCGCTCAGCAAAAAATTGTTTCAGCAACAGGCCGGCCTCTTCGGCCAGTACGCCACCACTTACCTGCATATGATGATTAAGCCGTGTTTCTGAAGTCAAATCAATGACGCTGCCGCAAACGCCGGTTTTAGGATCTGTTGCCGCATAAACCAGGCGCATGATACGTGCATGAAAAAGCGCGCCGACACACATCACGCAAGGTTCAAGCGTCACATAAAGTGTACAGTCAAGCAAACGGTAATTTCCTAGACGATACCCTGCATCACGCATCGCCATCACCTCCGCATGCGCGGTCGGATCAGCCGCCGCAATGGATCGGTTGTAGCCCCGCCCGATAATCTCATTACCCTTCACCACCACCGCACCGACGGGTACTTCTCCCGCATCTCGCGCCTGATGCGCCATTGCTAACGCTGAATGCATAAAATTGATATCACTCGCTGCTAGATTTGTATACACTTCCATCTTCAATTTCTACACCAATAATATGTTCACCCAGGCAAAAAACCAACTTCAGACTATTCGGGATTTCATACGCTTAGCTGTCAGCCAATTTAATAAAGCCCATCTTTTCTTTGGCCATGGCTGCGCAACCGCCTTTGATGAAGCAGTATATCTTGTTCTAAGCACACTAAATCTACCCCTTGATCAATTAGAACCATTTCTTGACGCGCGCCTCACTTCTGACGAAAAGATGCAGGTATTACACGTAATAGAACGTCGCGTCACAGAAAAAAAACCCGCCGCATATCTTACTAACGAAGCCTGGCTTGGCGATTATCGCTTCTACATTGATGAGCGCGTGATTGTACCGCGTTCATTTATCGCCGAATTACTGCAAACCCAGCTTGCGCCATGGATAAACGATCCGGATGAAATTCATTCTTCGCTGGATCTTTGCACCGGATCTGGTTGTCTTGCAATCCTATTGGCGCATGCTTTTAACAATGCCAGGATCGATGCGGTAGACATTTCGACCGATGCACTGACCGTTGCGCACCGGAACGTAGCCGATTACGAGCTGCAAAAAAGAATCTGTCTGGTTCAATCAGATTTATTCAGCGGCATATCTGATCAGCGTTATGATCTGATCCTCAGCAACCCGCCTTACGTTAACGCCGAATCAATGGCACGACTACCCAGGGAATATCATCATGAGCCACAAATTGCATTGGCCAGTGGGGATGACGGTCTGGATGCAACGCGTGTGATATTGCACCAGGCAGCGAATTATTTGAACGAGCATGGAATCCTGGTTGTCGAAATTGGCCATAACCGCAAACTGTTGGAGCAGGCCTTTCCCCGGACACCTTTTACCTGGCTAGAAACCAGCGCAGGCGATGAACATGTATTCTTGTTAAAACGTAACCAGTTGCCTGGATAAAGCTTACTGCTTTACCAGATCCAGTAAACGGTTTATTTGCTTATCATCCAGTTCCATCCATTTTCCCCGTTTAATCCAAGGCGGCAGATTAATCGGACCAAACCGTACCCGCATTAACCGACTCACCATCAGCCCTACCGCTTCAAACATACGGCGCACTTCGCGATTTTTACCTTCGCGCAATATCACGCGATACCAGTGATTAGAACCTTCGCCACCCTGATCGGACAGATAGCTGAATTTTGCCAGACCATCGTTCAACTCGACGCCGCTCGTCAATGCAACCATCTGTTCTTTTGTTAACTGGCCCAAAACGCGGACAGCATATTCACGTTCTACTTCAAAGCGCGGATGCATTAACCGGTTGGCCAATTCGCCGTCGGTCGTAAAAACCAACAAACCGCTGGTATTAAAATCCAGGCGGCCAATCGCAATCCATTTGGACGATTTAAGATGCGGCAGTTTGCCAAAGACCGAGGGGCGTCCTTCAGGATCGCTGCGACTAACAATTTCACCTTCGGGCTTATGATAAAGGATAACTCGTGGAAAACTTTCCTCAGTACGAAAACGAATGACGCGTTTTCCAATCCGCACCACATCGCCAGGCCCTACTCGCTCGCCAACCCCGGCCACTTTTCCATTAACCGTCACCTTGCCGGCAATAATTAACGACTCCATCTCTCGCCGTGAACCCAAACCCTTCTGCGCCAGAAGCTTATGTAATTTACAGGTAACGACCGGCGCTGAGGGAACGACGTCAACGTCAAGTGGCGGTACTTTTTTTTGCTTTGGCCTGAACGGCCTGCTGACTTTCATTTGTTTTATTTAGAATGGCAATTTCATCCCTGGCGGCAAACCCATTCCACCGGTCATTTCCGCCATCTTCTCTTGTGTCGTGGACTCAACGCGGCGTACGGCATCATTAACAGCAGCCGCAATCAGGTCTTCCAGCATTTCCTTATCCTCACCAATCAAGCTATCGTCGATGTTAATATTTTTCACATCATGACGACAGGTCATGATCACTTTGACCATACCTGCGCCGGACTGGCCTTCAACTTCTACCGTCGCCAGTTGTTCCTGCATTTGCTTCATGTTTTCCTGCATTTGTTGCGCTTGTTTCATTAGATTGCCCAAGTTCCCTTTCATCGCGCTTACCCTCCACTAGTTAATTGGTTTAATTGAAGAATCAATTATTTTGGCATCAAAATCTTCCACTAATTGCTTTACCACTGGATCTGTTTCAATTGCAGCCACCGCTGCTGACTGTCTGGCTTGTTCCTTTTGCTGTTGCAGTGCCATCGGCGTCTGGCCGGAACCAGTTCCAACTGAGAATTTTAATTCAACCGGTTTGTCAAAATAAGCCTCTATCGCCTCCCTAATCTTGTCCTGGTATTTGTTATCCAATAAATGCTTGTGCATTTCTGGCACGAATAGTTCGATTTTATCAGCAGAAAAAGTACGCACCTCACTATGCTGCGCCAGCATTTTCGTCATTCCTTTAAGATTCAGTTGATCAATTAACGATGACCAATCGAGGCTGGATTGATTCAAAGACGGATTCTTATGCAACACCACGGTTTTCTCTGGAGAAGTCGCTGGCGCAGAGCGCCCTTTCTCTTTATCCTGCAGGTGCGGGCTATCATCGCCGCGCCCTTCAATCCCGCCACCGTTATTTTCATTTTCCGGTATAAAAGTTAGCATACGCATCAGCGTCATCGTAAAGCCGGCGTACTCATCCGGCGCAAGGCTCAAATCATTGCGCCCATGCAAAGCAATTTGATAAAACAGTTGGATATCATCCGGCGCAAAGCTTTGCGCGAGCGACATAATCCGCTCACGCTCCAGCACCTCTTCGCCGATTGCCTGCGGTACCGTTTGCGCCAACGCTATTCGATGCAGCAATGCCGCCAAATCCTGCAGCGCCGTATCAAACTCTAGACTGCGCGCCTCCATAATATCGGCGATAGATATTAACTTTGCACCGTCATTTTGCGCTAAGGCGTCCAGCAGATCATAGAGATAATTTTGGTCAATCGCACCCAGCATTTCACGTACAATTGTCTCATCCACTTTTCCTTGACCAAAAACGATCGCCTGATCCAGTATACTGAGGGCATCCCGCATACTGCCCTGTGCGGCACGCGCCAGCAACTGCAGTGAAGCGCTATCGCTATTAACCTGCTCTTGCACCAGTATGTGCTTAAGGTGTTTCACGATTTGCGTCGACGGAATTTGTTTCAGATTAAATTGCAGGCATCGTGACAATACGGTAACAGGAATTTTCTGTGGATCGGTTGTCGCGAGGACAAATTTGACGTGAGCAGGCGGCTCTTCCAATGTTTTCAGCATAGCATTAAACGCTGATTTGGAAAGCATGTGCACTTCATCAATAATATAAATCTTGTAGCGGGCACCGGTCGGGGCATAAAGCGCATTTTCAAGCAACTCACGCATATGGTCTACTTGCGTATTAGAAGCCGCATCCAACTCGATTAAATCTATAAATTGTCCATGATCAATACTGGTGCAGGCTGAGCATGCTCCACAGGGCGTGGCAGTCACGCCAGTTTCACAATTAAGTGCCTTGGCGAAAATACGTGCAATGGTTGTTTTGCCAACACCACGCGTTCCGGACAGCAAATAAGCATGATGCAGCCGGTTTTGCTCAAGTGCATTCGTTAGCGCCCTGATAACGTGTTCCTGGCCTGTTAACTCACCAAAATTTTTGGGGCGCCACTTACGGGCAAGAACCTGAGAATGGGACACCATATATTAATGAATGAAAAAAGCGATCAAGTGCCACGCTGGCAAAAGCCTTGAAATCCAGATCTGGATTATTCAGAAAGTCAGGGTGGCGAGCCAAACCCCCGGCACTTGCAAAAAATAGCTGTGGCTGCTTCCTTCCGGACCTGACCAGGTTCACTACCATGCAATGCGGGGAGGCCCGCCATAAAAAACCTTTGACAAACAAAAGACGAATTCAACTTTAACAAGGCCTTATTCCGGCCAGCAGCTTAATTTCGCTAGCCGTATCAAATGTGTCGGCAGTATACCAGTTCATCATCAATAACTCCAACGGAGTGTTTAAAGACTTTTGTTCATTTGCAGCATATCTCAACAAAAAGCAATTGCACGTTTAGTGGAAAATTACTGAGCACAAGCATATACTGAATCAAAATTCGACATGGAGATTTTTGTCGTGTTTACTCGTAGTAATTGGCGCTCGTCCTTAAATTTACTTATTAAGTGCATTCCATCACTGTTGAGTGGCCTGTTTGCACCGGTTGCCTATGCAAATCTACATTGCACGCTCCAGGCCACACGGTCAGAATGCACTTCTCTGCCGATTATCCGCAAAGCGACCCTGCAACTTACTGCTGCAAATTTTGAAATACAAGCACAGTATGAAGCGTGTCACAGCATCCGACGTGTCCATATCAAAGGGCGCGCGTTGCAAACCATCAGCGCCGACAGCATACAGGAATATGAACTGCTAGGAGAAACCTACCAACCCGTAACAGATTTTATCCCTTTTCCCAGAACGATCGGCTATCTAGTACTTGATACATCCAGCGGCAATGGCACATTTACCGATATCTGGTCGGCACAGCGCTTGCCCCGTTATTTGACAGCGGCACAACTAACACTACCCATTAACTGCCGGGAATAAATCAAAGGAGAATGAATATGTCAGTCATTACTGAAACCCATCATAATAAGACCATTAATATTGTGGATGGCAAACAACTTTCAATTGAAGGCAAGCCGATTCCGCTCATTTTTGATCATGATACCGGAAAATGGTCATGCGATTTGTTGCCTTACACGCAATACGACGATCTGATCACGCTGGCCAGACAAGTGATCGATAATTCTGAAGAGTTTAAGGGATGATCCACTCGTTGCACTTTTCAATGGAGAACAATCATGGCTATTCGCAAAGATGCAAACACACTCAGTCCTGCCGAACGGCAAGAGTTTGTCAATGCGGTTCATGCATTAAAACAAAGTGGGCGCTATGACCAATTCGTGCTTCGCCACGCCAACACGCCAATGACCGCCATCCACAGATCGCCAGCTTTTTTACCTTGGCACCGGCGTTTTATTTTCGACTTTGAGCAAGAATTGCAACGGGTCTCCGGTAATCCAGACTTGGGGCTGCCTTACTGGAACTGGCCAAGTGGCGGACCCAGCGCATCAATGTGGAATGACAATCTATTGGGTGGAAATGGCAATCCATCATCAGGTGTCGTCGAAAACGGTCCTTTCCGCGCTGGCCAATGGCGCATTATCAACTCAAATGGTGTTGAAACCGGCCCGCTTAGCCGCCAATTTGGTCGATCAGGTGCCAGCTCCCTACCAACGCAAGCAGAAATAAACCAGGTGCTCAACCTTACACCTTATGACAGCGCGCCATGGAACACCAACAGTACACCGAGTTTTCGCAACCAGCTAGAAGGCTGGATAGGGCCAAACCTCCACAACCGGGGGCATGTATGGGTCGGTGGCTCTATGTTACCCATGACATCACCCAACGACCCGGTTTTTTTTATGCACCACTGTATGGTTGATAAATTGTGGCACGAGTGGCAACTGCGCTTCCCTAATCAAGGTTACCTGCCGGTTTCAGGCGGGCAGTTTGGCCAAAACCTGACTGACCCCATGGCAGGCACCCCCAACAGTCCGGTAGGGTCAAGACCAATTGACATGCTCGATAGTACTGCCTTAGGCATTGAATATGATGAATTAATGACTGGAACGCCACAACCGCAACCTTCCCCAGATGTCACGGTATTATCATTGAATGCTGCGCCCAGCGAGGGCGGCATCTCCGCACCTGGTGAAATTGACTTGTTTGAATTCCAACTGGACCGTTTAACACGCGTCACGCTGGAGACGTCTGGTAACTCAGATACTGTGATGATATTGTTCGGTCCCGACGAGTTTACCCGAGAAATTGCCTCAAACGACGATGGAGGCAGCAACTTTAACAGCCGTATTTCAATGGCGTTGTCTGCAGGGACTTATCAAGCGTCAATCCGACTGTACGATCCGGGTCGTACCGGCGATTACAGCATTCAGCTGCGCTCAGATGAGACAACCGGCCCTGCCCCAGAAATTCCGACCCTGATCGTTAATGATCCAGCGCTTGACGCCGAGATAACGACTGACCAGGAAAGTGATGTATACCAGATAAACATTGAAATGACGGGCAGATACCTGATCGAAACGCATGGCACCAGCGATTTGCTCCTTTCGCTGTTCGGACCAGATAATCAAACGACATTCATTGCCAGTGATGATGACAGTGGCGTCGGGTTAAATTCCAGGCTCACACTTGAACTTAATCCAGGTCGCTACTTTGCCATCGTGCGTCACTATTCAACTTTCGGCCGAGGCGCTTATCAAATCAGGATTACCCGTATATAAATAATAAAATACGGCCACTGTAACAATTGATAACAAGACCGTAACAACCCAACAACCCATTTGTTTGCGTAAGCCCGGCAGCTTGTCTGAAAGAAGAAATTATAATTATTACGGTTATTCTGCCGGAAATAACCGGCGCTTGTTTTCAGCGTATCTTTTCTTCAGCAGACGCACTTCTTCCTCAGACAAGCGTCTGGCGAATTATATTTCACGGTATTTTATTCAATGCCAAATAGCATTAACATTGTAAAAATTCCCAAGCATGGATCTTCAGCTTGGAACCCTGTGCGCTTTTTATCCTACCAGAATAACTGCCTGTAGTAGCAAGACCTGCAGTGGCTATAATAGTTGCCTCGGTAATTGATCGGCCATAGATGGATTGCTGTGGCCTTTATCAACGGCAAGCTGAGGTGCTTATCGCCAATCTTACGCTCAATTTTTCCATCAATAACGCCCACTACAGTAATTTCTCTATCGGCCGCATAAGGCGTCGCACCATGAAATCTCTCGGTTTTTATAACAAAACGTCCTTCACTGGGGTTATCTAATACAGGACGGCCATAATAGTCTAAGGGGTAATATGATACCTGCATCCAGCTAAAATTTTCATCGTCTTCGATATCAACAATTACACCACCCCAACGTATCGTGGCATCTTGATAGCTATCCAGATCCGCGCTTACCTGGCTATAGGAAATATCTTTTGTTTTTTCATCATCAAAAGCCGGCGGCAGCGTGGTACAGGCACCTAGCAATAGATAGATAAATATCAGGTAAAGTCTCATGTATCCTCCTAACAAAGCTGCCATGCAGTGATGGGATATGCACATCAGCGTCTCAGTTATGTCACTTAAAAATTCTGAAATTTAAAGTGGTTAACCGTACGTTATGCGACCCATTTGAATATCCTGCATGATCAGCGTATTTTATAGTATGTAATGGCGGTTTCCGAAGTCTCCGCGAGCTAACAATTAGATAGATTATTATTTACGAACCGCCCGCAAAGACCATTTTCATTCCGAATGTTGCGGATAAGTCCAGGCTTATCGCTTTTCCTGACAAATCATATAATGAAATGGTGTTTGCTATATGTGAATTACATATGAAACGAGTAAACTAAAGAGAAGTATGGCATGGAATACGTTGCTGCAATTAAACGAATACGATCAAATTGTTCTACTCTTTTTCGGGACACTCTTGACGTCTGTCTGCTAAAGATTGTAAAAAACAAAGCAATCCGGAAATATTCAGAAACGCTGAGCGCCATAACTCATCTGTCAGCAACTAAGACAGGTTACTTCATGGTTCGTATATTTCAGAATTACCTTGCCGCCTCTTTTTTGTATCGTACGGCAAGTCATTGCATATGCTTACCTGTTATTTGTAGCACGGGATATTTAACGGACATTGCACTGCGAGGTCGTGCAATGCAGTATTTTATTTCCATTTTCCGGTCCGGCGGAAACTTGAAATTCAGCGAGATAAATTATGAACCACTACAGCAAATATCATTTACTCGGTAAGGTGAAATAATGCACACCGAACTAGACAAGCAGAATCCGGATCACCCGAACCAGCTCTACGAAGCATTAAAGAAAGGCGCTCATCAAGAAGCTATCAAACTGCTTGACACGATGCATCCGTCCGCCGTTGCAAATGCACTGGAGACCTTGCCGCGGGACATACGGCCTGATTTGTGGCAACTGGTCGCTACGCCATCCAAGGGAGAAGTATTACTCGAAACACACGGAGAAGTGCGCCAGCAACTTATCGCGGCGACTGATGAACAAGTGCTGTTAACTGCATTGGCGATATTGGAAATAGACGAACTTGCAGATCTAGACGCGGACTTACCTGTATCAGTTGTTAATGACATGGTAGAAGCCATGGACGCCGAGCGTCGTCAACGATACGAGGCCGTTCGCTTCTATCCTGATGACACTGCAGGCGGCTTGATGGACGTCGATGCTGCTGCCGTTCGTATGGACGTTAGTCTAAAAGCAGTCCTTCGATATCTACGCAAACTCAGAAAAAAAAAGGGAACACTGCCCGAACACTTGGATAGCCTGATGGTGGTTGATCGGGATAACAAATACCTGGGTATACTCAGGCTGAGTGACGTCGTTTCCTTAAGCGCTAAAACGACGGTAAGTGAAACAATGACCGCTGGCATCCCGCCTATTCCTGTTTTAACACCGGCAGCCAAAGTCGCACGCTTATTTGAAGACCAGGATTTGATCTCAGCGCCTGTCGTCAGCGGGACAGGTCGATTATTAGGCCGGATTACGGTAGATGATGTGGTTGACGTGATGCGCGATGAAGCTGAACAGGAATTAATGAGTCGAGCCGGTTTAAGCAAAGCCACCGATATGTTTGGGCCGATTATTCCAAGCGCAGGCAGAAGGGCCATATGGTTGGGCGTCAACTTAATCAATGCATTTATTGCCGCTTGGGTAATTGGACTTTTTGAAGATTCCATAGACAAAATCGTTACACTGGCCGTACTCATGCCAGTTGTTGCCAGTATGGGCGGTGTGGCAGGCAGTCAAACACTGACACTGGTAACGCGTGGTCTTGCGCTTGAGCAGATCGGGCGAAGTAATGCCTGGCGTCTGCTGTTGCGGGAACTGGCTTTGGGACTGTTAAATGGCTTTCTATGGGCTCTGGTAGTCGCCATAATCGCTTTCCTCTGGTTTAACAGTGTCCAGCTGGGGGTCGTTTTCGGAACCGCCCTGGCACTCAATCTGCTGACAGGCGCCATGGCAGGCACGCTGATTCCTTTACTCCTGCAACGACTGGGCATTGATCCCGCATTAGCCGGCGGAGTGTTACTTATTGCAGCAACTGATGTCATTGGTTTTTTATCGTTTTTAGGGTTAGCGACAATCTTCCTGCTATAGGAAATTACTCATGACGGTACAACCCGGGAAGAGAACAGTAGTAATTGAATTTAGCTGGTTGTAGTCTTGGCTATTGCCTGGTGAAAAACCATTATCATTGAAACACCCGATAACGTTTTGCCATCAAAAATGCGGCATCTCGATGGCGTTTATCCCCAGGCGCCGAATCGCTGGCATGGTCGTAGCGGCCATTTTCTTCAAGAATGAGACAAAATAATGAATTTGTAACAGTCACGTCGCGCTGTGCGCTGTGGCAGCCCGCCGGGGCAGCTGTTTGTTGCCCATTAAAAACGATGATCGTCTACGCTTCATAACGTTTTAATGTTATTTAAATATAAAATTCAAAAAACTTTCATCTTGATGTTTTTATACTAACGCTATCAGTCGCTACCAAACAATTTAGTTATGAATATGTCAGGCAAGAAAGTAACCCGCAAGAAAAATGCCAGCGTCTCATTTGAAAATTATGAGGATTGTCTCCAATGGCTTGACGCGGTACACAATGCGTCTATTGAAAACAAACCGGAAACTGAAAATGCGTTAGAGACTTTTTTAACGCAGCATGGTGAATCCATCGCGTCGGACTTTCTTCAACGTGTTTTAAAACAACTGAATATCCCCGTCAGGCAGGATCTATTCCCACTCATTGATCCAAATCAAATAACTGCGAATGGGGTTTCTCGATCAGAAACCGGGCAGATCTTTCCAATACCTGCGACACGGTCAGCGTATGAGCAGGAACGCTTGCGGTTAATGGCGAAAATTGCGATTCAAAAAGCTTTGCGGCGTAAAATTGTGGTCAACGTCGGTATTGGCTATATTGGCACCGCCAATATAGCCGCTGCTGCAAACGCAAGAGATGGTTCCGGCAATATACCCTATTTTGTGATTGGCTCTCAACGGCCTTCTATCCATTCCAGCTGGAAGGTAAATGTCATGAATCAGGGTATGTCAACCATAACCACCGACGATCACAGACCTGGCGAAATCATAGCGTCCGCAATACAGAACGGCAATCTGACCGCGACATTTTTACAACATCAGGCCATCGCCTATGCCGATTTGATTTTTGTAGAAACAGAACTGCATGTCCGCAAATTTGCCAAAAGAGCGATTGAGCGCGCCGAGGCGAACCCGGAGGCAACACTGAAATTACTGGCAACCATCGCGCGCCTCATGCCAACTGATGCGACCGTCATTATCGAAAGCACCGTATATCCGGGATTTACCCTTAAGGATGCGCTGCCGCTATGCAATCAAATCTTGCAACAACGCGGCTTGTTAAATGAAAATAATAATACAAATTTAGCTTACAGCTTTCACCGCGTAAAACCCGGGCCTGCGTTTATGCACTCTTTTTTTAATCTGCAACGCGAAGCGGGTGCAGTGAATGAACAAGCAACCCACCAATTGCAGGCCTATTTTGAGACAACAGGAATAAATTATAAATGGCAGGAAAACATCATTGCTGTCGAGTTAACTAAAGATATTGAGAATGCGGCAAAATACGGCCTGTTGGACCTCATGAGCGCATTCCTCAAATCCGCTGAAGTAGCCGGCGTCGATGGTTTTGAAATCATACGCAATATCGCAGCGGCGCGTCCTGAAGAACATGGCCGCTTCATAGACAACGTCGCGGGCCTGCAAGTCGGTGGATATTGCGTACCTAAAGAATTAGGGCTGCTGATTAATGGGCTGCAGCGACATTTTGACGTATCTGAATTGCAAATCCGTGATATGTTTTTTTCAAGAATCACGAGCTCAAGTATCAGTGACTTCAGGGCTGAGGATACGGCAAATTTCCTGATCGAAGCACTCGGAGAGCTTCACACTCCGATTACGGAAAGCCAGCTTTATTGGGCCGGTATTTCCTATAAAGAAGGGGTTGGCGATACCCGAATGGCCGGCACTGAGCGAGGCCTGCGATACGCGGCGCATCTCGGCGCCATTAACCGAGCGACAGATCCTTTCGTGGTCAACTGGCCGGAATTGCAAAAGCAATCTCTTGGCGATCCTGAATGCTGGGGGCACGGGCTAAACAACCAGGAACAACTGCGAGATATCCATGTACATACTGCAGAAGATCTAACCGAACATCTCAGTCCGTTTGATGATGCCGTCATTCTAGCTGTGCGTCATCCATCATACGTAGGGACTGATAAACAACACATCGACCAGCAAACATTCACCGCATCCAATCCACGCAGTACCCATCCAGGAACCGACGCCATCAGACTGAGTACAAAAATGCTAGGTCTGGAGAACAAAATCGTCCTGGACTGTTTTGATTTTCTATCGAATGTTGATATTAAAAAATTCCTCGCACTTGGCTGGCAAGTTAAAGCCTTTGGCAAAGGACATATCGGCCATATTCACGAACAGATTACTATTGCAGAAAAAATCCACTGGCGCGAAATATTAATGGCTGAATTAAGAAAGTCCATTGAACTGTATGAACAACCGTGTGTAGAGAGAAAAAAAATCGAAGAAGCGATCGCCGTCACCAATGCCAAATTGAAATACCTCAGATTAATTGCAGCACAAGCATCTGAGGACATGATATCCGTGGCAAAATATCATTGGTACCATTTGAAAATAAAGCAAGCTATCCGCTTTGCACAACCGACGGCAAAGCTTTTTTACCAATCGATATTAGACAAATTACCAATTATCCAGAATTTGCATGACTGTGAATATGGATCAATCCAAAAAAAGCATACAGCAAGCCTGGTTGATCAACTTTCCAGTAAGGTCATCAGCGATTACTCGCAACAGCTATTTGCCAACATCAAGCAAGCTGGTGAATTACTGACATCAATCGCCGCACATGCTGATCTGGTCAAACAACCCGAGTCGCTGGCTGAGGCATCAAGATTGTTACAATCGTTGCGCTATTTAAAACACGCGGGATTGGACAGCCTGCTACAGGACATGGATCGTCTTGTTCATGAGCTCATGCCACCAAGTTCCAGTCTCTCCATCGCCAAACAAATTCGATCACTAAGAAATCGGCCGGCGCTTGCAGTCTCTGAGCAGACCGTAAGCCACCCACTGTTTGATCCAGCCGAAGCACCCGGTGTTTTGTTGCGTCCGGCTACAGTTTTTGTCAGCCATGCCAACGGTCAGCTTGAAAAAATCGAGGACCCAAAAGGGCTGCCTTATCGTTATAGCACTAAATGGATTCCGGATTTAGCCAATTTATTACAAAATAAAACCTGTTTCCCAGAAGTCTGGACCAAGTTTTCTGTAGAAGTCCCGATCAATCTTGTGCGTGCATCAGAAGGATCATTGGCATATGATTTATATGAAGACTTCTTACACTTACCCCTCGAATTCCGCGACTGGCTGGTACATGATGTCTGGGAAAATGGTTATGTGTTAAGCACTCTGGATGGGGAACAGCAAAATAAAATCGGTTATCTGATGGATATCAACCTCGATCCTAAAACCATTGCCAGAGGCAGAGGCGGCATTTTGTTCTGGCAAGACACCCGGCAACCGATTCTGTTGACGACACCTCAGGGACAGGAGCTGCCACTGGATATCAAAGCAATCGGTGATTATCGGGGCGGCGATACCAGCCAGCTGAAAATCAACTACGACCGAACCATTATTAGCGGACGCACTGATAGTGGGGGCACGGCCAGAACAAATCTTGGCCAGGTTCCCGGGCATATGTACTCTGCAGACGACATTAACTGGCAAGAACGGTGTAAAACAATGGGCGGTTACGCTTCTGGGAAATCTCCGCGATCGGTTTTTCGTGCCCAATGGTCTTATCCGGATAAAGCAAACGAGATCTTTCAGATGGTTGGCCGTGCATCACCCTCAACATTGCGACTGGGTCATGTCATGGCCGGAACCGACGACTATGACACCCGCCCCGAAGTTTGCGCATATATTCTCGGCTGGAATAATGCCGAAGTACTTGGACATGATATTGTGGCAGTACATATCGCTATGAATCTGGATAATGTCATGAGTAATGGCTACTACACGGATATGGGCAGCAATATCGATTTATATTGTGAACGCGATCCTAAAGGCAGTTTCCGGGATTACGCCGGCTACGGCATTCTGATGATGTTATATACCTATGCTGACATGAAAGTATTCGAACAGGGTAACAGCAAACTGCCAAAACCCCATACTCAATACATCCAGGCATGGTTTAACGGTTTCTTGGATCATTTCTTCGAACTAAAGCATGTCAATAGAACTGTTGACAAAGCGGCATTGTCAGCTTTTTACGATATTCAACAACGCGTTGAAAATAACCCGGCGTGTGCTGAAAAAATTATTGATGAATGGCTGGATGCGTTATGGCAGCATTATTTACCCTATCATCTGTTGCGCAACAGAATCAGCCGTGGTTATGACCCGATGCAAGAGTCTCCTTATACCACCGGACGAGAAGACCGCATGTATGATGCGTATGATTGCCAGAAAGTCTTGGCGTTTTTACATAACCAGCTGGAACTGATCAAAACGGCGCAAGCAATCGAACAAAGTAATCAATACGCGCTGGATTTTGATTATGCACGCGCATATCAGGAGCTCGATCAAAAAATTACTGAAGTGAAACAACGCCAGAATATTAAAGATGAAGATTATACAGATGTCTATCACTTGAGTTTTTACCAACCCCTTATTGAAGACATCCATACCGTATTAGATAGAAAAATGCCAGACCGCCTGGTTATCGCCAAAGCTCAGCCGTCTGTCTTCATTGACAAAATGGAAGCAAATGTTAATCAGCGCATTCGGCTGAGTGGCCTGAGATTCTTTAAAATGATGCAAAAAATCAATAATGACTTTGACCTTTTTGAACTTATTGCAGCCTATGCTGCACTCTGGAAAGGCCCGGTCAGTTATGAACCTGGCGACTATGATATACAACAACAAGAAACTGCCGAGTCACTTCTTAAACTTATCAGGAAAGATATACAAATGGCGTCCCTTCTGGAACAGTGTGAGCAGTTTAATCACCAAGATATCCATTGGCTACCCATTCAAATTGAAACCGATAAAGTCAGCACGGGTTTTGAATATCTCGACAACAAGCTGTTATTCACCTTGACCCATGATGGGCGATTAAAGCGCACCATATGAATGACGGATGAATTTCATCAACAAAAAAATGCCTCTGTACTATATACATACCAGACACCTAGCCCAATGGGATGGATCAGACAAAGAACCCGCAGAAGGACTGGCAGGATGTTGGTCAGCAGTTGAAAAGGTGTGCCACGTCTACGTATAACGAGCCGTTATTCCTGTTTAGCTTTCCAAATAGATCCCGGGCGGAGACTGTGACGCCATACTGGCATGAGGCAGGTTATCAATACCGTGTGGCCCACGCACTGATTCGTAAACGTGTGAGCAGTTTTGTATAAAGATTCATTGCAATACTTACTGCACTTTAATTCTGCCATGTTCGAATTCGCGGGCTGACGCCAGCTTTTTGTTAGCTGAGCAATTTATTGGTTACTCAGCTAACAAAGGTTGCCTATTTCAACGGAAGCGGCACAATCTGCGAGTAAATATGTGAGAGCTCAAAAGGTTGAAAGCTGTTTTTTGCATCTTTTGACTGCTGATGACAGGTGAAACAATCCATTTTCTGCTTATATGTTTCCATCGTCGCATTTGCAAGTTTCAATGAGCCACGTAAATCGGATGATTTAAAATCAGCGGTTTCCGGAATTGGCGCATCGGCTGTATCACTGGGCGCACTGGTCCAGATACCGCCGACTTGGATATAATTTCTACGCACATCGTCTTTAATGAGCTGGGCAATAATCGAGTTGTTATTCGACAGCAAAAGTGTGTTGTTGTTTGCAGAAGACTTATCCGGTGCACTACCCCACGGGTTGATGCGCGTGGTGTTTGATGGAACAATTCCGCCTTTGCAAAGGGGTTTCTTATCTTCCCCAACATTTACCACAATATCTCCCTTATCTTCTTTCATACATTCAGCATTTGCAGGTGTTTCAGCGCCACCTGACGCCATAAACAAATAATTTCCATTAGCGGAATAGGGCTGCTCTATTATCTGACCTTTACTATTCGTATAATAATAACTGGCATCGGGTGCATTACTGATATGTTCGAAAGTTGACCAGACAAATTCGGGATGATTTTGCACTGTTCCAACGACATGCATACCCACAAGCGCTAACTTCGCCGTTTTGGTGCCATTCCGTTCCCATATGGTATTGTCACTATTTGGCGTATAAGCCGGAATTTCGGCATTGATCAGAATAAACTGCTCAGGATTTTTTACTGTTGAAGCCTCAACCCAAGAAGTTTTTAACTCCATGGTAAGCGCCTCAGCAGCAACCAGCGGTGTTTTCTGGTAATTTGATCCAACAAAATTTTCAACTTCTACTAAGTCATCCTTATTGCGTGGAAATTTAGTCATATCAGGAAACTGATCATTTTTCTGGCCGGTTAAAAAATAACCATAGACATTGTTGATATGAACGCCATAGTAAACCAGAGATTTTCCTTGTGACATCAAGACGCCACCACCGCCAGCTTGGCCTACTTCGCCAATTTCATCAAATTTCTCACTTCTCAAACTAAGCTTCAATGGACTACCATTTGAATTTTCAATGAGGTAGCGCTTTCCTTGGTGGTCAGCGGGCAAAACAGTGAAAATTGCCGGTCCATCAAGTACGAGGCCATCATTTTCTGGTGAGGTTAGCCAGAGAAACATCTGCGCGCCCCATTTGTAGAAATCACAAACAGTGTTATTAGTCGGGAAATTTACACTATCCGCTGGCTTAACCCAACCATCAATGGAGGGATTTCCATTCTCAAACCAACTATTAAACTCATCAGATGGAACCACACAAGTCTGTTTCACATCTTGCGGTAAAACAGATTGCGCTTGTGCTGTTACAGAGGCGACAGAAATAGCAACTGCAATCGCGCCATACAAACCACGTGCTGCGATTAACTTAATAATTGACATAAAAAATCCCTTCAATTTAGTAAAATTTAATAAAAAATAAATATCAATTTATCATCACGTTATTCAGACAATAAACCAAGTTAAGTTTAGATTGTTATTATTAACAAGGGTCGCGGGATTAGAAGCGATAAGTATCCTTTTTCATTAAATTGGCATGTACCGAAAGCCGGACAAGGGTGCTGCAATACATAGATCGTAGCGCTGTTCACTTGAGGCATGCCTAACTTTTAAATATTACCCATACTTTCAATCATCCGCTAAAACTGATCCTAACTACCTGACAGTCTTTGACTATCTGGCAATGAATCGAAGCGCCAACTTTAACGCTGGCTCAATTGGATAGAATTGCCGTGACAAAGTTGTAGTAATATCCTACATAAGATTGATGCGCTTATTAACTTGAAGACAAAGCCTTGGGATCAATACAGTGACAATTCTGGAAAAACTTAGAATGCAGCGAACGGCTTCATTAGAAGCAACCAAAAATGGACCGCCCACTAGGACCTCAAATCAATTTTTTGGTGTTGGGCCCATTACTGATATGACGGCCAATGAGATAGAGCGTCGTTTGCTGCGATTTCAATTTGAAGCGTGGTTGGAAGCAAATTATCGGAAACATGATGATAGAGGCCGTGACCTTGGGCCCATCACACGTGGCGAAATGGATCGCTGCATGCATCGCGGCTATCCTGCCGATAAAGTTGTACTAGACATGATGCGGGAAATCCACCGTTATTTTTGTTTTCCGCAGAAAAACCCGATGGCTATCGGCCTTGGTGGGGGTCACAATGGATTTACGGTTTCGATATTGCATCTGATGAACGCCAACGAGACCAGTCAGCATGTCTACGTTGATACCCCACAACCAGAAACCCAGCTGGCCGGACAAGGCGGATTTTTTCGCCAATCCTGGGGCGTCCAAATTATGGAACTTCAGCGTCATAGCAAAATGGGCGATGAGCACAGAATTCATTTCGCTACAGAAGAAGGTCATATTCCATGCGCCGATGATTTGGAAAAAATGGGCATTAAAATTTTCGTTGGCGTCGGTCATGAAACCACTTCCGCAACTGCTTATTGCGAAGAAGATGTGCGTCATTTGTTGGATTGGATTGATCGTAATCCTTGCGAGCATCATGCCATCATTGACGCCACGTCACTATTGGGCGCCATGCCATGGCCGAAGGACCTAATACAACAGCTGCTCGACAAATGTTGCTTTTTTATGCCCTTTCAAAAAGCAATTGGCGGGATTGCTGGCTATTTTGTTGTGACCTTCACCCCGGCGGCGATTACACTGATCGAACATAATATGAAAGATCCAGGTTGGCCGATTCCGCGACAACTTAAAATTGCCGTTCCGGAAGATCCAAAACGGCCTTTGTCCAGTCAGAAAGTAACGGCGTTAGGCCCCTTTTACGATCCCAAACAAAACAAAATGCTGGGCGGCATCATTAATACCTTTAGCACGACTACGTTTGCCGAAACCACGTTCGGTTTGTTGCGCATGGAAAACCGGGTTGGATCTGTTGACAAGATGAATGAGCAATCCGTAATAAATCGCCAGCAGGTAGCCGATTGGGTCGCCAAACACCCGCTGTTTGAACTGGCCGTTAGCGATGAAAAACGCCGGGGTGCTGCTGTTACCCTATTAAAAGTCAATGATCCGGATATTAATGAGCCTGAACTTCATACCAGAATCATAACAAAAGCCAAACAATTACTTGGTTTTGAAGGACTGACACATCCAAACGGGGACTACGAGACACCGCTTGATGTGGCGCGCTATATCAATGCGTTTCCTGGTACACCAGGAGATTTCCGTGCCTGGATTGGCGGCGCGCGCCCTGAATCGGACATTGCCGCATTACTCGACAATATTGAATATGCCTATCACAGAGCTAAAGTAGTAGTAATTGAAGAAATTCTGGCGCAACAAGCAGTCACTTTTGAACCTGTTGCGCATAAGCTGACAAAAATTCGCCAGGATAATCCCGACTATGCTTACAAAGTATTATTAGTCGACGCGGTGGGTTTAAAATTTGCTGGCAATGGCGCGCAGGATATCAGTGAAATTTGCCAATATATCGAAACACAAGGCGAAATATTCCATAAGGGTCCAATCGTAGACGATATCCGATTAGAAAAAGGAAAAATACATTTTTTCTATCAGCCTGATCTTAGCCGCGAAGATGAAATACTGCCGCAGACTGAGCAAGGACAATTCGATGCAGTAATCGCAGCAGCAACTATTCTACCTAAGACATCCGTTTTCAAACAAGGTGGTGTAAGAATTGGCGCGGGTACCGGTAATATGCGCTGCGCGTCCTGGGGTGGTGGAAATGGCCAAGGCGGTGAAGCTCCCCTGATGAACACACCCAGCTATAATAGCCGTGCTACGGCACAAATGGCATTTAAAGCTTTGCTCAAAGTACTTCCCGATCTGCCGGTGGAAACGCTGCATAAACGTGTTGTCAGCGGTGACTTCGATACCGGAAAAAATTTAAAGGAATTCCCTACTGAAAAACTGGAGGGTAAGCGGATCGCAATACTCGGCTTCGGTAATATTGGCAGAGAAATGTGCAAAATTGCTAAAGCTTTTAAGATGCAAGTCGTCGTCAACGCCCGTCCACGACATCAACTATGGATTGAATCCGAAGGATTCATCTATGCAGCAACACCCGAAGAAGCTGCCAGGAATGCCGATATCATCAGTCCTCATATCGGTTTGGGGAGCCAGAATGCTGACACCGGTCAATTCTCCAATGCGGGGATCATTGACGAAAAAGTACTCAATGCACTTAATGATAGCGCGGTAGTCATTAATTACGATCGTGGCGAAATTATTAATATTTCAGCTTTGGAACAGTCGCTGAATAGTGGAAAAGTGCGCTACGCCTGCATTGATACGGATGTGTTTATCGATAATCAAACAGGCGCAATCACAGGCCCGATGCTACCCTATTATGAACTGGAGAAAAAGCATCGCGGCAAAATGGAATTGTTGCCGCATGCTGCTGCTGACACTGAGCATATATCGCGCGTAGAAGGTGCGAAGCAAGCCATAGATCAAATTATTAGCACGATTCGATATAAGGAAGTGATCAATCTGAAAGGTGACTTGCCTGCAGGATATACTAATGCGGGCAGCAAAACCGTACCCGGTGTCGGCAAAGTTACAACTGATCGTTTGGTGGATATCTGCAGTCAAGACAACTTAAACAATGACCTGCGTAAAACAACGGAGACACTGGCAAGCATCTGGGGTGCGATAAACGCGACGCAAGATCCTGCGCGGCGCACAGAGTTAATCCATCAATACGGCACGCAACTAATTCTTCAATCCAATCGTTATGCCAAATTAATGGAGGAGTTAGGACTGAGCGGTCCCTATGACGAAACCAAAGGAGATTAATCATCGCACGCCATCCGTTACTGGAAAAAAATAATTTTGATTTGCTCAGACAAATCTTTGCGTCTTGCTATGCTTTAAAAGACGCTGACGTTAACGTCGATTTTTTATCTCCAGAGACAACAATCAAACCGATTGATTCCGGACGGTTAAGTTTTGCCTTTATTGCACAACACAATGAGCATCAGGTTTTTCTAAAAATTATCAAGCCCGGGTTTGTGCGTAGCAATATTCCTTTTTCGGTACTATGTACCGAAGCTTGCCGGTTGCATAGCACTATCCCCACATTTAAAACTTACCGCGGCATCAATGGACAACTTTACCAAGTTGTACCGGACAAAATATCAACCGTGCCTTCTGCTGTTTTGTCTTTATTTTCAGGACAAATCATAATAATTACTGAAGCAGCCAAGCATGGTATTGATTGCCTACCTGAATCATTAACAGAAATACCCGGTGGACGAAACGGCCAAATAGCCTTAATGCAAACATTAGGTGAATATATTGTCAAGGTAAGTGACGCCATGCATACTGTTGTTCAAAATCTGCCTGCTGATATCGACACTGCAGATCCCGCTGGCTTCATTATTGGTCGCCGCGTCGTACAAGATGTATTTTCCATTGATGAGCCAATAACTTATCTGCGCACAAATCGCGATAGACACGACTTGCGTGTGCATATTGAGAAAATGCTCTCTAATCTTGCTCAAAGTGATGAAGCGCAAGCATTCGGGCGCGGACTCGAGCAGGGACATCTGGAAATTATATTGGCCAGATTTAATCAACTGGAGCAACGCATTGAGGAGAATCTGGCGAAATCGCCCGCGCAAAACGTGCCAATACATAATGAAGTTAAACCCGCCAATGTCGGCGCCGTTTATAATGCAGCAGAAAATCGTTGGCGCATCACTCAAAGTTTTGATTTTGACAATATTGCATTTGGCAATGCTAAAAATGGTGACCATACGCCGCTAGAGAAAGATTTGGGTAGAACGCTTTCCTTTTTTTCTTTCGATGCCAACACAGGGGAATTCTACCCTGACAATGCCAGGGCAACGATCCAAGGGTATTTACAACGTTTGCCGAGAAAACTGACTAAAGATGAAATTGACCGGCTCAAAGACTATTTACAGCTCGGTGTTATTACCAGCTATTTATGGCGATCCAGCTATTTTGCTGATGAGTTGTGTGGCAAAGAAAACAACATCCAACTCGCGCGTCTTGATCCAGGCATCCATGTCTTACAATTAAAAGCATTTGACGAATGGTTAGCAACGAATGATTTGCATAAACTGGTAGCGATGATTCAAGAGTCATCAACAATGGATCAACATCGCAAAATCTCCGCCAAAGCATTGCATTTCAGAAACAGTCGTCAATACAATATAAAAAGAGATAACGGCACGTTAAAATCTTACTATGAGGATATTGATGCAGCTCATGAAAGAATCACCGAAGCGGTTGATTCAGAATAAATTGGCATGCCAGCTCTCGCAAGTTGA